>NZ_JAGIPX010000089.1 GCF_017814945.1 Paraburkholderia sp. LEh10 | reverse complement strand
CCGCCCTTCGTGCCCGGACGGTGACCCGTGTTGCCGCCTTCGAATTCCTTGCCCGACGACCACGGTGCTTCTTCCGAGCCGATCTTGACGAAGCAGCCCGACTGGTCCGTGTTCCACTGGACCGAGTCGAAAATGAAGAATTCCGGCTCCGGACCGAAGAAGGCCGTGTCGCCGAGACCCGTGCTCTTCAGGTACGCTTCGGCGCGCTTCGCCAGCGAGCGCGGGTCGCGCTCGTAGCCCTTGCCGTCAGCCGGTTCGACGACGTCGCAGGTCAGCACGAGGGTCGACTCTTCGTAGAACGGGTCGATGTAGGCGGTGTTCGCGTCCGGCACGAGCAGCATGTCCGAGGCTTCGATGCCCTTCCAGCCGGCAATCGAGGAACCGTCAAACGCATGGCCGCTTTCAAACTTGTCTTCGTCGAATGCCGACACCGGCACCGAAACGTGTTGCTCTTTTCCGCGCGTGTCGGTGAAACGGAAGTCGACAAACTTGACGTCCTCGTCCTTGACGAGCTGCATGACGTCGGCCACGGATTTACTCATAACCTATCTCCTGATTAACGAATTCGGCGGGATGAACCGCCGCCCAATCTAGCTGACCAGCCCCGACGCGTCCACCCCTCTGATACCGCCATTTGGGGTTCGCCGTTTCTGGCGTCGGGCCTGCTCGATCGGCAACCAATAAAGCAGCTTCCATGCCAAGCTTTTGCCCCACATGCTCCACCTCGTTGCATCCCCAATGGTGACGCGCCTTTGCGGGGAATCCACGCACACCGTTGGCGGGGCGTCGACCGTTCACTCATACGTCTTTGCACCAGCGCTGTGCATCGAAAAAATCATCGGCTGCTTAATACACCTTTATGGTGCATTCAGACTATTTTGCACCAATAGGAGACATCGGTGCCCTCCTCGAATTCCGGTGTTCATGCGCAGGCCCGACACGCATGGATACGCCGGCTTGCTAGAATGATTTTTTGGCCTCCAGGAGATTTGCTGTCATGAGTACGCTCCATCAGTTGTACAGCCAGGCTGAAAAGCGCCGTGTCGACAACCAGCTTCCGTATGCAGGCGCCGTCACGCCCGCCGAGGCATTCGAGCTTCTGCAACTCGATCCGCGCGCCCGTCTCGTTGATGTGCGCACGCGCGCCGAGCTGGATTGGGTCGGCCGCCCCGTGGTCGGCGACGGCCAGTATGCGCATGTCGAATGGACGCGCTATCCGGGCGGCGTGCCGAACGCCGAATTCATCGACCAGTTGCGCCAGGTCGCGACACCCGACACGCCCGTGCTGCTCCTGTGCCGCAGCGCCGCGCGCTCGAAGCTCGCCGCGATCGCCGCGACGCAGGCCGGCTTCACAAAAGCGCTGGATCTACTGGAAGGCTTCGAGGGCGACAAGGACGGCCAAGGTCATCGGAAGATGGTGTCGGGATGGTGTTTCCGCGGGCTGCCGTGGATCGGCGCGTAGATACCCGATCCGCACGCGAAGCCGATCAGGCTTCCTAAGCCTGCAGACTGCGCGGCGCACGGTGAATACCGTGCGCCGTTTTCACCTGAATCGTCCGCGCGCGATGTGACACGCGGATGATGCGCTTCGAACCGGACGCATTGCGCGTCCGGCCTTCTCCGCACTGTGAATGCTGGCGCTTAGCCGCGCGGCTGAGCGTGCGCCGCCGCCACTTCCGGCTCGACGATATCGCCGCCGAGCAGATGCACGCCTTCCCGCAGTTTCACGAACGCTGCGGCGACGGCCTCGGGCTCGCCCTTCACACCGAGATCGATATGACGGCGCGCATAGATCCCGCCGCGCTCCGCATCGCCGACGCTCGGCAGACTGAACACCCGCACGCCCGGAAAGTCATGCTGGATCTGTTCCATCAGCGGCGTCAGCGTCGATTCGGGCAATTCGAAGACAAGCAGCGACTTTTCCGCGTGCGGCGTCAAATGATGCAGATGCCCATACTTCGTATCCAGCACCCATTCGATCATCGGCCATGCCATCACGGGAAACCCCGGCACGAAATGGTGATCGCCGACGGAGAAACCAGGAATCTTGTTGTAGCCATTCGGAATGATCGACGCACCACGGGGGTATGTGCCCATGTTCAGCCGATGCCGGTTCTCCGGCGAATCGAGGTCCACAGGCGTCGGCGAATTGGCGGGATGCATGCCGCGAATGCGCTCCTGGATCAGCCGCTTCGCTTCGGGGTGCAGTTCCAGCGGCACGGCGAGCGCAGCGGCCGCGCATTGGCGCGTGTAATCGTCCGGCGTCGCGCCGATGCCACCTGTCGAGAACACAATATCGCCCGACGCAAACGTGCGGCGCAAGGTTGCCGTAATGCGCGCGGGATCGTCGCCGATATATTCGGCCCATCCGAGCGACAGGCCACGCGCGCTCAAAAGCTGGATCACTTTCTGCAGATGCTTGTCGACACGCCGGCCGGACAGGATCTCATCGCCGATGATGATGACGCCAAATGCCATGACTGCCTCTCGTATCAGTAGTGTCGGTCGTCAGTAGGAAATGGGCGCCGCGCCCCGCGCGCCGTAGGGCCCGTGCGGGCCGTGGTGGCCGTTCGCGCCCGGTTCTTCGGCGCGCATCCGCTGCAGCGCGCGCAGGCAGTAGTAGCCGAACCACAGCGCCGTGAACACGAGGATGAAAGCATAGATCCAGATGGTCACCGCGGTCATGACAGGGAACAGCACGATCAGCCACACAGACGACGCCCAGATCAGCGTCGGCAGCGAACCGAGCAACCCGCTCGCCACACCAATCAATAACAGCGGCAAGCGGTGCCGGCGCACGAGCGCGCGCCGCTCGTCGCTGCTCGCATGCAGCGCCAGTGCGTCGTATGTCATTACGCGATAGGTCAGCCAGCCCCACAGCAGCGGCGGGATCAACGCGAAGAACGGCGGGATCAGCCACAGCGGCAGCGTGATCACGAGCACCAGCAGACACACGAGCGTCGTCCAGATGGAATGCACGAGGCTGCCATACCACGTGCCGCCGCGCCGCATCTCGAGTCCCGGGAACTGACGCAGCGACAGATGCCGGATCACGGCGGGCATCGACAGCGTCGCGATCAGCAGCAGCACCGTCACGACGATCAGCGGAATCGCGACGGCGATCACAATGAACGGCGCAACGGCCGCATGCAGCGATGAAAAGCCGAGCCAGTCGAACAGGCCGTAGAGCGTCGTCGTGAGCGGCCAGTTTTCGAGCCAGTTGCGCGTCGCGCCGATCAGCGTTTGCCACGAAAACCACAGCGCCACGCCCCAGACGATTGCCGCGGCCGCGAACGGCATGAACGTCAGCCACAGCATGCGCGGATGAAGGACGGAAGAAAGCGCGCGCCCGAACGAGCGCAAGAGATCATTCATGCGTAGTCAATGGCGTGGTCGAAATGCAGGGAAAGGAATAAACGTGGACAGGATAAACCACGTCGGGTGCCGACGGCGAATGCGACGCTCACAGCGCGCGCTGAAGGATCTGAAGCGGACAAGCGAAGCGCGGCCTGACCGGAATACACGATTTCGACGGCCTGCCCTTGCGACGGCGTACGCGTGTCTGAAAGACGAGCTGAAACGGAAGTACGACGACAGCGCGCGCGCCTCAGACCGTGCGCCGCTGCTTCCTGCCGCCGATACGCTGCGCGATGCGCACGAACGCGAGCCAATGCTGCGCCCAGAATCCCTCGCCGTAATGCCGGCCGCTGAGCTGGTCGCGAATGCCCGTGGGCTCCATTTCGCGGCTCCACGACGCGCTGCCGAACAGCATGTCCCACCATGGAAAGAGCACGCCGAAGTTGCAGCCGTACTTGAGCCCTTCGTGTCCATAGCCGATCGCATGATGACGGCGATGGAACGTCGGGCTGACGAGCAGACGCTCGCCGAACCAGCCGAAATACAGCCGGATGTTCGCATGCTGCACGCTCTGCGCGAGATTCGTGATGGCAACGAGCACGACGAACTGCGACGGCGGCACGCCGATGAAAAGTGCGATCACGGCGAAGAAACAGGCTTGCAGCAGATCGTCGAGCAGATGATTGCGATCGTCCGCCCACATCGACATCTGCTGCTGGCTGTGATGCACGGCATGCAATTCCCACCACACGCCGATCCTGTGCTGCCCGCGGTGATACCAGTACCCGGCGAAGTCGAGCACGAGCAGATACATGATGAACGTGACGAACGGCTGCGTCGTCACACCCGGCCAGAGATTGTCGAGTTCGATATTCGCGACGCCGTGCAGCCGCAGCCAGCCCTGCACCGAGTCGAAAAACGGCTGCAGCGCGAAGAAGAAAAACAGATTGAGGATGCCGAGCTTCGCGATCCACGTGTACAGCACGTCGACGCGCACCGCCTTGCGGTCCTTCCACTGCTCGACGGGGCGCAACGCTTCGAGCGGACGCAGCAGCGCGTACATCGCGAGCACCTCCAGCACGCCGACGATCACCCAGTAGAGGCTGTCGTACGTGTCTTCGTCATAGTCCATCAGGTTGAAGCGAAACAGCAGCGGCTGCACGACGTCGACGTACAGCAGCGTCTGGATGGACGAGACGAAGCTATCGAGAGTGGAGGCGATCAGGTGAAACATGGTGCTCTTTGTGCGTCACGGTTCGGCTTCGATGAGCGGCTTCGATGAGCGGCTTCCCTCTGCGGTATCACGGCGCGGTATCACGGCGCGGTATCACGGCGCGGTGCCACTGCGCGATATGACTATGCAGCTTCCCTCGATGCGTGGCGCGCCGGCGAAGCGCGCCGCCTCGATGTTATGCCCCGTTCGGCGCCGTCACGGGCGCGCGGTCGAAGAAATAGATGCCGTGCGGCGAGCGGCCGACGGCGATCGTCTGAATCAGCTTGCGCGTGGTCAGGTCGATGACGCCAACGTGCTTCGCGAAACGGAACGTCACCCACAGATAGCGCTTATCAGCGGAAAGTTCCATGTCGTCCGGCCCCGGCATCAGTCCCGTGATGTCGCCGACGTTGGTGAGCGTGTCCTCGTCGATGATGCTGATCGTGCTGGCCACCCGGTTCGACACGGCAACATGCTTGCCGTCGGCGAGCGAGCGGAAGTTGTGCGCGCCCTTGCCCGTCGTGATCGTCTTGACGATCTTCTGGTTTTTCCAGTCGACGACGGCGACGTAATCGGCGCCCGTCATGCCGACGAGCAGATACTTGTCGCCCGGTGTCATCCACAGGCCCGCCGGCACCTTGCCGACTTTCATCTTCCACTTGACCGTCTGCGTGGCGAGGTCGATCGCAGCCAGTTCGCCCGACACCTGCAGCGTGATGAACACTGTCTTGCTGTCGTTCGTGAACGCGATATGGCTCGGCATCACGGCGAGCGGCAGGCGGCTCGCGAGCGTCATGTTGTGACCATCGTAGCGATAGATGTCGAGACGGTCGAGGCGCAGGCCCGTCGTCACGAGCCATTTGCGGTCCGGCGAGAAACCGATCTGATACGGGTCTTCGATGTTCTCGATCCAGCGCTGCGTCTTGCCCGTTTTCGGATCCACGAACATCAGATTGTTCGACACCGAATTCGCAACGATTAGCGACGAATTGTCCGGCGTCGGCATCAGGTGATGCGGCTCCTTGCCCGTCGGCACCGTGTCCACGACCTGACGCGTGGTCTCGTCGATCAGACTCAGCGTGGCTTCGCCGGAATTGAGCACGATCACGTTGTTGGCGTGCGCGGAAGGGGAGAAAAAGCTTGCTGCCGCGACGAGCGTCGCACCGGCTGTAAACGCGCTGGTCAGGCCGGAAAGGGAAAATTTGCGCATGGAGACTCACATCAGGGGATAACCGCCATTGTAGAACGTTTGCGCTGTCCAACGGTTGACCTGGGCCGGTGAAAAGCACGCGGTGCGGCGCGGTGCCACGGGCATTCTCGTATCCATGCAGAAAAACCGGCCGCGGGTAAGAAAATGCCGCCGAAACCCTCCGAATTATCGGCTTTGATAAGTTGAAAAACAGGAATTCACGAAATAACCCGATTAATGTCCGCACACGATTCAAGAAAATTCCGCCGTCGATTTCCCCAACAATAGGCGGAGATTTCGCAATATAACAAATTAAGAGTTAACCCATATCAGCGACCAGCCGGTCCGTCGAAACTCACCGAACGCAATATTCTTGCGCACCCACCGGCATGAGCGAATGCGCGAAACCCAACGCCGACACAACCGTCTGCGTGAGCACGATTATCGACGCTTATTTGCGGCTTTTATCTGACCGATCTTCGACGAAATTGGTTGGCGCTTCTGTTTTTGCCGTTTTGCTTTTTCGTAATTTTTTGAGGCGTGAAAAACTTGAATTACATAATGCAATCTCAAGACAATGATGCGGCGCATATCAGGCACCGGGACATTTCGGATGTGCCCGCCGCCGCCGCGCGGCTGATCGCTGGCATCGTCATGTCCTGCTCGATGGCGACAACGGCTCATGCGAGCGTTTTGGCTGGGAACGGCGCGGTTTCGATCGACGCGACGGGCATTGCGGTGGGAGACACCGCGTTCGCCGGCGGCGTGGATTCCGTCGCAATCGGCGATACATCGACTGCGACAGGCAACAACGCGACCGCATTCGGCGCGCACGCGCGGGCGATGGCAGGCGCATCCACGGCACTCGGCGACACGGCCCAGGCCAACGCGTTTCAGTCACTCGCGCTGGGTGCGAACTCGATGGCGACCTTCGCCAACAGCATCGCGCTGGGCTCAGGCTCGGTGACGCTGTTCGGGGCCCAGATCGGCTACACGGCGTTCGGCTTGAGCACGCCGCAAACGTCCTCCGGCGAAGTCAATGTCGGCAACCGCACGATCAGCACCCTCGCACCAGGACGTGCGGACCAGGACGCCGTCAACGTCGCGCAACTGAAGGCGGTCTCCAACCGGTTCGACGGCGAGTTGAGCGCGATGACGAAACGTGTGGACGGTGCAGTCATGTACGACCGCAACGGGGACGACACAATCAACTACGACAGCATTACGCTACGCGGCAATTCCGCGGCGGGTGGCACGCAAATCCACAACCTCGCCGATGCCGTCGATGCGCACGATGCCGTGAACCTCGGTCAGTTGACGACCTTGCTAGGCAATGCCGTTGGCAATGTCACGGTCCAGAATGTGACGCTCAACACCTCGAATCCGCTATTCAGCGCCGAAGGCACGCCATCCGCCGACTCCGCGCTCGCCAGCGGCGCCCATTCGATCGCGGCGGGCGCGCATGCGCAGGCTGGCGGCACGAACGCCGTCGCGTTCGGCACCGGTTCGAACGCGAGTGTGGACAACGCCATTGCGCTCGGCGCCGCTGCGAACGCGAGCGCGAGCAACTCGGTGGCGCTCGGCGCGGGTTCGAATGCGAGCGCCGACAATTCCGTGGCGCTCGGCCAGGGCTCGGTCGCCGATCGAGCGAGCACGGTGTCCGTCGGTGCGGCAGGACAGGAGCGGCAAATCGCGAACGTCGCGGCCGGCGTCGCGGGCACGGATGCCGTCAATGTGAACCAGTTGGGCCAAAGCATGAACAATGCAGTCGGTCAGGCGAAGACCTATACCGACGACCAGGTGCGCTCAGCCCGCAAAGACGGCTACGGCGGCGCAGCTGCGGCGATCGCGATGGCCGGCCTTCCGCAAGCGGTGCTGCCGGGCCGCGGCATGGTCGCGCTGTCGGCTGGCACGTATGGCGGGCAATCGGCCATGGCGCTCGGCGTGTCGCAGCTATCTGATACGGGTAAGTGGGTCTACAAGCTACAGGGCACAGCGAGTACGCGCGGTGAGCTTGGCGCTTCGATCGGTGCCGGCATGCACTGGTAATCCATGCCGCGCGTCACCGCGGTTCAGGCTGGACGCGCCAAAAATCACAAGGTGTGATTTTTGGCGCAATACGAAGCCGATACGATGCGAGCATCGCGACCCATGTCGTCACCGCTGCATCGACTCCCAGACCTTGTAGAGCCGCTTGACTGAAACGGGCATCGGCGTGCGCAGCTCCTGCGCAAAAAGGGACACGCGCAGTTCTTCGAGCAGCCAGCGGAACTCGGCCAGTCTCGTATCGGGCACCCCGCCCCGCTGCGCGAGCGCTCGCTGGTAGTGCTGTGCGAGCGGCTGCAGCTCGGCAAACTGACGCGCGTCGCGCGCCGGGTCCGCCTTCAGCTTGTCGATGCGCAGCGCAATGCCCTTCAGATAGCGCGGGAAGTGTGTCAGCTGTGCGTACGGCGTTTCGACGATAAAGCGCTTGCCGATCAGCGCATCCAGTTGATTCTGCATGTCCGCGTATGCTGCGGCGAACGGCTTCGCCTGCGCCAGCTTTTTGACGACGGCCGAGTACTCGCCAAGAATCTGTCCAACGAGGCGGGCAATCTCTTGCGCGAGTAACGTCAGCCGGCTGCGGCCTTCGTCCTTGCGAGCGTGGAAGCTCGCGTCGTCGTCGGGCAGCGGGTCTTGCAGACACGCGCGGTCGAGCGCCATATCGATCAACTGATCGCGCAGCTCTTCCTGGGTGCCGCGTGGCATGAACTGCATTGCCATTTCGCGCAGACCCGGCAGATTCTTTTCGAGGTACTTGATCGGCTCGCGCAACTGCAATGCGAAGAGCCGCCGCAAGCCCGCACGATGGATACGCGCGGCCTCGTCCGGCGAATCGAACACTTCGACGTCACAATGCGCGCCGCGATCGACGAGCGCCGGATAGCCGAACAGCGTCTGTCCGCCACGGCGGATTTCGAGCAACTCGGGCAGCTTGCCGAAGTTCCACGTCGTCAGATTTTCATAGAGGGCTGTTGCGGGCGCAGCGGCGTCGGCGGCCGCCGGCGTATGCGGCGCGCTTGCGGCTGCACGCGCGCCGCCGCCAACGCTCGCGCCGCGCGTATCCGCGCCCGCTGCGCCGCCGCGCGCCGACGCGTCACCGCCGCCCGACACCACATTCGCCAGCGCGGCCCCGGCCGCGCTGGCTGCAATCTTCTGGAAATGCTGCTGCGCCTGCCCGCCCAGTTCCGAGCGCAATTGCGACAGATTGCGGCCCATCGCGAGCTGGCGTCCGTGCTCGTCGATCACCTTGAAGTTCATGAACAGATGCGGCGCGAGAGTTTCGAGCTTGAAGTCCGATTGCTTCATCGCGATCTGCGTCTGTTCGCGAACATCGGCGATCAGCGTATCGAGCAGACTGCCCGCGCCGAATTTCGGCCCGGCGTGCCGGTCGGCGAAGCCCGCCGCATATTCCGGCAAAGGCACGACATGACGGCGCAGCTTTTGCGGCAGCGATTTCAACAACAATTGCGTCTTCTCTTTCAGCATGCCCGGCACGAGCCACTCGATCCGCCGCGCATCCACCTGGTTCAACGCGTACAGCGGCACGGCGAGCGTGACGCCATCGCGCGGCGAGCCCGGCTCGAAGTGGTACGTCAACGCCATATCGACGCCCGCCATTGTCAGCCGCTTCGGAAACAGGTCCGTCGTGACGCCGGCGGCCTCGTGACGCATCAGATCGTCGCGCGACAGATACAGCAGGCGCAGCTTGTCTTCCTGCTGCCCGCTCTTCTTCACTTCGTCGCGATACCAGCGCTCGAACGCCGCGCCCGTATAGATGCCGTTGGGAATCGCCTGATCGTAGAAGCCGTAGATCAACTCGTCATCGACCAGCACGTCCTGACGGCGCGACTTGTGTTCGAGCTGTTCGATATCGGCGAGCAGCTTGCGGTTGTGCGCGAAGTACGCGAGCTTCGTGTCGAACTCGCCCTCGACCAGCGCGCCGCGAATGAACAACTCCCGCGCGCGTGCCGGGTCCTGCTTGCCGAAGCTCACGCGCCGCCGGTGATAGACGGGCAAGCCGTATAGCATCGCACGCTCGAATGCCGTGACTTGCGCCGCGCGCTTTTCCCAGTGCGGCTCGGACAGCGACTTCTTCAACAGATGCGCGCCCACCCGCTCGACCCATTCCGGCTCGATCTTCGCGATGCAGCGCGCGTACAGCCGGCTCGTCTCGACGAGCTCCGCCGCCATCACCCATTTGCCCGCCTTTTTCACGAGCGCCGAGCCTGGCCACAGATAGAACTTGATGCCGCGCGCGCCGAGGTAATACGGCTCGTCGTCGGCTTTCAGGCCGATATTGCCGAGCAGGCCCGTGAGCAACGCGAGGTGGATCTGCTCGAAGGTCGCTTCGCTTTCGTTCAGACGCCAGCCGTGCTCGCGCACGACCGTCAGCAGTTGCGAGTGGACATCGCGCCATTCGCGCAGACGCAGATGCGACAGAAAATTCTGCCGGCACGCGTCGGTCAGCTGCCGGTTCGACTTCTTGTGCGCGACGGCCTCTTCGAACCACGCCCAGATCTTCAGCCACTGCAAAAACTCGGAGCGCTCGTCGGCGAATTTGCGATGCGCCTGGTCGGCCTGCTCCTGCGCGTCGATCGGGCGATCGCGCGGGTCCTGCACGGACAGCGCGCTCGCGATGACCAGCACCTCCGCGAGCGACTGCTGGTCGCGCGCGGCGAGGATCATCCGGCCAACGCGCGGGTCGAGCGGCAGACGCGCGAGTTCGCGGCCGAGCGGCGTAAGTGCGTTGTCGTCGTCGACGGCGCCGAGCTCGTTGAGCAACTGGTAGCCGTCGGCGATCGCGCGTCCGGGCGGCGGCTCGATGAACGGGAAGGTTTCGATTGCCGTCAGATGCAGCGACTTCATTCGCAGGATCACGGACGCGAGCGACGAGCGCAGAATCTCCGGGTCCGTGAAGCGCGCACGCGCCTGGAAACCGGCTTCGTCATAGAGACGAATGCAGATGCCGTCGGCCACGCGCCCGCATCGCCCTGCCCGCTGATTCGCGGCCGCCTGCGAAATCGATTCGACCTGCAACTGCTCGACCTTGTTGCGGTACGAGTAGCGCTTCACGCGGGCGAGCCCCGTGTCAATCACGTAGCGAATGCCGGGCACCGTCAGCGACGTTTCCGCGACGTTGGTTGCGAGCACGATGCGCCGCGCGTTCGACGGTCGGAACACACGCTCCTGCTCCGCCGCCGACAGCCGCGCGAACAGCGGCAAGATTTCCGTGTGCGGCGGATGGTGCTTGCGCAGCGCTTCCGCGGCGTCGCGGATCTCGCGTTCACCGGGCAAGAAGATGAGCACGTCGCCTGGGCCTTCGCGGCACAGTTCGTCGGCGGCCTCGACGATCGCGTCCATCAGATCGCGATCGGCCTCGCGCTGCGATTTCGGACGATCCGCACGATCCCCGCGCTCCCGGCCCGTATTACCTTCGGCCGCTTTCACGGCGGGCGAATCTTCCGCGACGGGCCGATAGCGCACTTCGACGGGGTAAAGCCGTCCGCTCACCTCGATCACGGGCGCGGGTTTCTCGTCGCTGCCGAAGTGGCGCGCGAAACGGTCTGCATCGATGGTCGCCGACGTCACGATCAGTTTCAGATCCGGCCGCTTCGGCAAGATCTCCTTCAGATAGCCGAGCAGAAAATCGATGTTCAGGCTGCGCTCGTGCGCTTCGTCGATGATCAGCGTGTCGTAGGCCTTCAGCAGCGGATCGGTCTGGGTTTCCGCGAGAAGGATGCCGTCCGTCATCAGCTTGATGGACGCGCCCGGCGCGAGATTGTCGGTGAAGCGCACCTTGTAGCCGACCACTTCGCCAAACGGCGTGCCGAGCTCTTCCGCGATACGCCGGCCCGTCGCCGATGCCGCAATCCGGCGCGGCTGCGTATGGCCGATCAGGCCGCTGCCGCCGGCGCCGAGCCCGCGGCCGAGCGCGAGACAGATTTTCGGCAACTGCGTGGTCTTGCCCGAGCCCGTCTCGCCGCTGACGATCACGACCTGATTGCTTGCAATCGCGCGCGCGATCTCGTCGCGCCTGCCCGACACGGGCAGCGCTTCGGGAAACGTGATGGGCGGAACGGGATTCGGCTCGACGACGCGCGCGGGCTTGCGTGATTCACGCGGGGCATTGCGCTGTTTTTCACTGGCCGGCTGGGCGCTGGCGCGTGCGTTCTCCTGATCGCCGGGCTGTTGTACGGTTGCGCCGCCATGGTGATCCGGCGCACGCCTCGGCTGCTGGTTCGCCTGCCGGTTTGGCTGCTGGTTCGCCTGCCGGTTCGGCTGCCGGTTCGGCTGCTCGTTAGACGGCTTGTGCGCCTGCCGGCGCGGCGCTTCGCGCTGCTGCTCGCCGGGTTCGCCGCGTTGGCGTTTTTTCGCGTCGCCATGCCCCGGCGCCGCACGCGGCGCATTTGCGACAGTTGCAGAATCGTCACGACGCGGCGTCTGCCCGCGAGCGTCGCGCGTCGCAGGCTGATGGCCGCGCGGCGTGCCGTTCGCGGCATCTTTTGCCGCGTCATCGGCTGCGTTTTTCGTATCGGCTCCAGCGGAGCTTTTGGGTACATTCGACATGGGGGCGCATTATAATCCGGGGCATGAATTCCCAAACCGACCTCGTCCCCACGCCCGCCAGTCCGCCGGTCTCGTCCAGCGACGCGGAAACCCTTTCGCAGCACGCGCAATTCGTCGACTGGATGCGATCGGTCGCGCCGTATATCCACGCGTTCCGAGACAAGACATTCGTCGTCGGCTTCGGCGGCGAGGTCGTGCATCAGGGGCTGCTCAACGCGCTCGTCTCCGACATCGCGATGTTGCAGGCCATGGGTATCCAGATCGTGCTCGTGCATGGCTCGCGTCCGCAAGTGGAAGAGCAGATGAGCCTGCACGGTGTCGAGTCCGAGTTTTCGCACGGCATGCGCATCACCGATGCGCGCGCGCTCGAATCCGCGAAGGAAGCGGCGGGCGAAGTGCGTCTCGACATCGAGGCCGCGATCAGCCAGGGCTTGCCGAACACGCCGATGGCGCACGCGCACATCAGCGTGGTGTCGGGCAACTTCGTGACGGCGCGTCCCGTCGGCATTCTGGACGGGGTCGATTTCCAGCACACAGGTGTCGTGCGCAAGATCGATGCCGAGTCGATCCGTCATTCGCTCGCGAGCCGCAAGCTCGTGCTGCTCTCGCCGCTCGGCTTCTCGCCGACGGGTGAGGCGTTCAATCTGTCGATGGAAGACGTTGCGTCAGCGGCCGCGATTGCGCTGCGCGCCGACAAGATCGTGTTTCTCACCGAAACGGACGGGCTGCTCGACGAGGAAGGGGCGCTGATCCGCGAACTGTCGCTCGACGACGCGTACCGGCTGCACGAAAGCGGCGCAGTGACGGGCGACGCGGGCTTCTACCTGAAGCATTCGATCCGCGCGTGCCGCGGCGGCGTCGCGCGTGCGCATATCATCCCGTACGCGCTCGACGGCAGCCTGCTGCTGGAACTGTTCTTGCACGACGGCGTTGGCACGATGATCTCGTACGAAAATCTCGAAAGCCTGCGCGAAGCGTCGCCCGACGACGTCGGCGGCATCCTCACGCTGATCGAGCCGCTGGAAACGGACGGCACGCTCGTGCGGCGCGGACGTCACCAGATCGAGCGCGACATCGACCATTTCTCGGTGATCGAGCACGACGGCGTTCTGTTCGGCTGCGCGGCGCTCTATCCGTACACGCAGGAACGCATCGGCGAGATGGCGTGTCTGACGGTCGCGCCCGAAGCGCAAGGCTCGGGCGACGGCGAGCGGCTCTTGAAGCGCATCGAGCAGCGCGCGCGGGCGCGCGGATTGACGCGCATCTTCGTGCTGACGACGCGCACTGAACACTGGTTCCTGAAGCGCGGCTTCGTGAAGGCCACCGTCGACGACCTGCCCGAAGACCGCCGCCGCCTCTATAACTGGCAGCGCAAGTCGCTCGTGCTGATGAAACAGCTGTGAGCGCTCACAATAACGCGACGCCGTTCCCCATCGATTACAGGAGAAGCACAGCATGACTCGCATGGTTCAATGCACGAAGCTCGGCAAGGAAGCCGAAGGTCTCGATTTCCCGCCGCTGCCGGGCGAACTCGGCAAGCGGATCTACGAGAGCATCTCGAAAGAAGCGTGGCAGCAGTGGCTCAAGCAGCAGACCATGCTAATCAACGAAAACCGCCTGAACATGGCCGATCCGCGCGCGCGCCAGTATCTGATGAAGCAGACGGAGAAGTTCTTTTTCGGCGAAGGCGCCGACCAGGCTTCGGGATATGTGCCACCGGCGCAAGGCTGAGCGCATCCCGTTCACGGAGCCCCGAAAAAAATCCGCGCGATATGCGCGGATTTTTTTCGTCCGCATTCAGCCCACGCAGCCGCAATTTGAACGAAAGGGTTAATCCGAAGCGGCTTTTCCAGCACCTGCTGAATTCCCTCAATCCCGCGCCACGCAAGGGATTGGCGACTTTCCCCGAGCCCTCGCCCGACCGGGCGTTTGCACGATCCTCCGCCATCGTGCTACCATGTCCGTCGTTCTAACAGCATTAACCCTTCATTCCCGTTCAGTTCCTATCCTGGCAATGTGCTCGCCGGGCGCGGATTGAACTGTTTCATACAAGAAGGCTTGTCGGCTGTTCCGTTGCAAGTCGCGTCCGATTGATCGGCGCGATTCAGAGCGACGCCTCACCGGCCTTTTTCGTTTCAAGCTATTCAAGCCTTTTCAAGCGGCGTCAGCGCATTGCGTGCGCGAGCGTCCTCCCGGTATCTGCCCCCCTGCAAGGCCACGCGGATACCAACGTTTAGCAGCAACCAACGAGTGCATTTTCGCGATGACCTCGCAATGCACGGGCGACACTTTTTCTGCGCGAGTGCTATGCACGTTTGCGCGGTACGCCCGGGCCGGGTCTTCATGCGCGCCAGGCAACACGCGCTGGCCGTTCGCGAAACTGCACTTCCAGCAATCCGTGGCGGAGCGCTTTGGCGTTCGGCCGCAGTCATAGGAGTTTTCACCTTGACCGCTTCCAGCAACGGCTTCTGGCAACACAAAAACAACGACGACAGTCTCACCCTCGACGACATCACCGTCGTCGACAACGCCCTCCTCAAGCGTGCCGTCGGCGCAATGGCGCTCGGCAATGCGATGGAATGGTTCGACTTCGGCGTGTACAGCTACATCGCCGTGACCCTCGGCAAAGTGTTCTTCCCGTCGAGCAGCCCGTCCGCGCAGTTGATCGCGACGTTCGGCACGTTCGCGGCGGCGTTTCTCGTGCGCCCGATCGGGGGCATGGTGTTCGGTCCCCTCGGCGACAAGATCGGCCGTCAGCGCGTGCTTGCGATGACGATGATCATGATGGCGGCCGGCACGTTCGCGATTGGCCTGATTCCGGGCTATAGCTCGATCGGCATTCTCGCGCCCGCGCTGCTGCTCGTGGCGCGCCTCGTGCAGGGCTTTTCGACGGGCGGCGAGTATGGCGGCGCGGCAACCTTCATCGCCGAGTTCTCGACCGACCGCCGCCGCGGCTTTGCGGGCAGCTTCCTCGAATTCGGCACGCTGGTCGGCTATATCCTCGGCGCGGGAACGGTCGCGGTGCTGACGGCGTCGCTGTCGCAGGAAGCGCTGTTGTCGTGGGGCTGGCGCGTGCCGTTCTTCATCGCGGGGCCGCTGGGCCTGGTCGGCCTGTACATCCGGATGAAGCTCGAAGAGACGCCCGCCTTCAGGAAAGAAGCGCAAGCGCGTGAAGCCGACGAGAAGTCGCGCCCGAAGCAGACGTTCGTCGAGTTGCTCGCGCAGCAGTGGAAGCCGCTCTTGCAGTGCGTCGGCCTCGTGCTGATCTTCAACGTCACCGACTACATGGCGCTGTCGTATCTTCCGAGCTACTTGTCGGCGACGCTGCACTTCAACGAATCGCACGGCCTGTTCCTCGTGCTGCTCGTGATGGTGCTGATGATGCCGATGACGCTCTATGCGGGCCATCTGTCGGACAAGATCGGCCGCAAGCCCGTGATGATGCTCGGTTGCGTGGGCCTGTTCGTGCTGTCGATTCCCGCGTTGCTGCTGATCCGCACGGGCGCGGTGCTTCCCGTGTTCGGCGGCCTGCTGATTCTCGGCGCGTTGCTGTCGACGTTCACGGGCGTGATGCCGTCGTCGCTGCCCGCCCTCTTTCCGACGAAGATCCGCTACGGCGCGCTAGCGATCGGCTTCAATGTGTCGGTGTCGCTGTTCGGCGGCACGACGCCGCTCGTGAGCGCGTGGCTCGTCGATCGCACGGGCAACCTGATGATGCCCGCGTACTACCTGATGGGCGCATCGGTGGTCGGCATCGTGTCCGTGCTCGCGCTGCGCGAGACGGCGCGCAAGCCGCTGCCTGGCTCCGGCCCGTGCGTGGCCAGCCGGGCTGAAGCGCATGCCGTGCTGCGCGGCGAGCGTGAAGCCGCCGAAACCGAGGAAGCGTACGCCGCGGCGGCAGCCGTGCGCGCATAAGCGCTGCCCGCTCGCGCATCGAACGAGGACGGGTCAGCTTCGGCTGACCCGTTTTTTCATGCCGTCAGCGTATGCAGCGTCGCCTCGACGTGCGCGCCGGCGATCGTCAACCTGCCCGCCGATATCGGCAGCTTGAAACGCCGCGGTCCCGCGCTGCCCGGATTGACGAACAGAACGCCGTCGCGCTCGACAATCGACGGCTTGTGTGAGTGCCCCGTCACGACGACGCGCACGCCCGCATCATGCAGATTGCGCGGCATGTCGTCGATATCGTGGACGACGAGGATCTTCACCTGCTGCACATCGAGCGTCGCGTGCGTCGGGATCGATGCCGCCCACTCGCCCGTGTCGTTGTTGCCGCGCACGACCGTCAACGGCGCGATCTGCGCGAGCGCGTCGAGAACCGCCCGGTTGCAGATGTCGCCCGCGTGAATGATCGCGTCGCATCCCGCGAGCCAGGCCAGCGCCTCCGGGCGCACCAGGTTGTGCGTATCGGAGATCAAACCGATGCGGGATGATCGGGCGCGGCGTGTCGCCATCAGCGGTACCTGCAGGTCAACTGGACATAAGCAGCATCCGTCATTCCTTGACGAGCTGCTCGATGCGGCTGTCGGGCACGAGCCACATCACTGCGCAAAACGTGTACAGCGCCGCCGACATCCACGGCACGACGAACGCCAGCGCCACGCCCGCCAGATAGATGACGACGGAAATCTTGCCCTTGAAGTCGCGGCCGAGCGCGCGCGCAATTGTCGAGTCGGGCCCGTGTTGACGGATCAGCACATGCGTGAGAATGAAGTACGCGATCGCGCACATGAACAGGTCGAGTCCGTACAGTGCCGTCGGCCATGCGGCCAGTTGGCTCTCGCCTATCCAGTGCGTGATGGCGGGCAACAGCGACAGCCAGAACAGCAGATGCAGGTTCGCCCACAGCACGCCGCCCGTCACCTTCTGCACGGCGTGGAACATGTGATGATGGTTGTTCCAGTAGATGCCGACATAGAGAAAGCTCAGCACATAGGCCAGAAACACGGGGATCATGGGGCGCAGCGCTTCGAGCTCGAAGCCCTCCGGCACTTTGAGTTCGAGGACCATGATCGTGATGATGATTGCGATCACGCCATCGCTGAAGGCTTCGACTCGTCCTTTGCCCATCTGTCCGGTTCCCGTTGCGGATAGGGTTGTCAATCGACGCATGCGAGGCCATGCGCCGCCGCAGCCGATTATCCGCGATCACAGGCCCGCATGTCGACGATCGTCAAATGCGGTTGTGCACCCGTCGCTCGATCAGGACCGCTCAGCGCTCATGATAAATAGCGAGCCACACGGTCTGCTCCTGCGCATGCGTCCACGCGACGCGATGCCGGCAATGGGGCTCGATCAGCACATAGTCGCCGGGACGCATATCGTGCAGCGTCGCGTCCTCTTCGAATTCGAGCACGGCCGCGCCCGACAGCAGCACGACCCATTCGGCGCGCGAGTCGTCGTACCAGAACCCTTCGGGACTCGCGTGCCCCATCGATACGATGCGTTCCACGTTCAGACGCTGCCCGGTGACGAGCACGTCGATCCGTTCCGCGCCGCCGCGGCCCGGCTCGCCGCTGAACAGATTCCCCGTTTGCAGCTCCATCTTCGCACCTCGCTTCAGCGAAACCTCGGGCCTATTTCAGGGGACCCAGACCGTCGAGCAGCGTCGGAACCAGCTCGCTGATGGTCGGGTGGATGTGCATTGCGAATTGCAGCGTCGTGTATGGCGCGCGCGCCGTCATGATGTCGATGAAAGTATGGATCGCTTCGTCGCCGTCGACGCCGAGTATCGTCGCGCCGAGTATCTGCTTCGATTGCCCGTCGACGAGCACTTTCATGAAGCCGTCGGTCTCGCCTTTCTCCCGCGCGCGGCCGACGCGCGTCATCGGCATCGTGGCAATCAGCGCGTCACGCCCCGACTTACGCACTTCGCTCTCGGACATGCCGACTCGCGCAAGCGGCGGATCGACGAACACCGCATACGCGATGATGCGATCGTCTACGCTGCGCTTGCCGCCATCGAAGAGATTCGCCGAGACGATCTGAAAGTCGTCATAGGACGTATGAGTGAACGCGCCGCGACCATTGACGTCGCCGATCGCCCAGATGCCCGGCACATTCGTGCGCAACTGGCCGTCGACGGGGATCGTGCCGTGCTGGTCGACGGCGATGCCTGCCGCGTCGAGGCAGAGATCGTCGGTATTCGGACGGCGGCCTGTCGCGAACAGCAGATGCGATGCGTCGAGCGGCGCGGCGTCGCCGCCGAACAAGATGCGCACGCCTTCGCCGTTCTCGCGCAACGGCTCGACGCGCGACGGCTCAGCGCCAAAGCGGAACTCGACGCCTTCGCGCGCGAGCACCTGCTGCACATTGCGCGCGAAGTCTTCGTCCTCGCGCGTCAGCACGCGCGCGCCGCGCACGAGCATCGTCACGCGGCTGCCGAAACGGCGAAACACCTGCGCGAATTCGAGCGCGATATAGCTGGCGCCGACGATGACCAGATGCTTCGGCAGTTCAGTCAGATCGAGCAGCGTCGAGTTCGTGTGGTAACGGATGCGCTCGATGCCATCGAGCCGTGGAATGACGGCGCGCGTGCCCGTGTTGATGAAGATCTCTTCGGCCTGCAGTTCGGCGAGCACGTTGCCGCTGTCGGGATGGGTGACGCTCAGCGCATGCGGGCCCGTGAAGCGCGCATGCCCTTTGAAAACGGTGACGTTGTCCGTTGTGCGCAGCCAGCGTTCGACGCCGTCGCGCGATTGGCCGATGATTTTGTCCTTGCGCGCCTTCACTTGCGCGAGATCGACCGTGACTTCGCCCGCGACGCGCACACCGTAATCTGCCGCGCGGCGCGCGACGTGCGCGGCGCGCGCACTCGCCACATACGCTTTGGTCGGCGTGCAGCCGACGTTCACACAGGTGCCGCCGAACTTCTCGCGCTCGATCACGGCCGTCTTGCGTCCGTTGTTCGCGAGACGCACGGCGAGGGGCGAACCGCCCTGTCCCGTGCCGATGACGATGGCGTCGAAATGCTCAGGCATGGCCGACCTCCCAAACGCGTGTGCGAGTCGGTCATCTTACGCCTGGGTGATGTGTATCGAAGTGTGAGGTCGCGAATCCTTGTGGGATCGTTGTGGGTCGGCTGGGCAGTCATGCCGCGCGCGTTGCGCGATCAGGCGTCGCAGTGATGCAGCGAGCAGATCAGTTCGCGCGAGCGTTGCAGCGCGGCGCGCGCGCCATGCGTCGCGACGACGAACCCTGCCTGACTCAGATTGAAGTCCACCTGAACCATGATCTGGATGAGCGACACCATCGGCAGCACCACTGCCGGATGATAAAGCTGTCGTTCGATGATCGCTCTCATGGCCCACCTCCATCATTGCGGCGCCGCGGATTGCATCGCGGCGCCCCATCTGCATACGAATTTCGATGGAGTGGATTGTAGAGACTGGACAGTTAGGGATAAATGAGCTAAACGCGAAGTCACTTGTCGGCGGAGTAGAACAATCCGCAAACGGCTCGCGGGGCCGTATCCCCCGCTTTGCCCACCGCCCGCGCAACCTGCCCGTCCCACCGCCCGCGCCCTTTACGCCGTCGTCATTCGAGCGGCGCGGCGACGAATTCGGGCAATGCCTCGGCCCGCGCCGAGAAAGACGCGAGCGCGGGAAAGCGGCCCGGATCGACGATGCCCGGCAGCATGAACTGCTGGAATCGCCATACGACGGCAAGGGTGATATCCGGCTGCATCAGGCGCTCGCCGAACAGCCAGCCGCCTTCCTCGCTGCCGTCGGAGCCCCGGATGGCTTTCTCCAGATGGTCGTACGCAGCGAACAGTTGCGTCTGGACCCGCTCGATCCACGGCTGATGCCGACGCTCGGCGGGCCGCAGATTCACCTCGTAGACGTTCTGCATCGTCTTCTCGCACGCGGCGAGCGCGAAGCCGATCAGATTCAGCGCCCGGATGCGCTCGCCCGTTCCGGCCGGCATCAGGCGCTTTTCCGGCGGGCTCAGATGGTCCAGATAATCGAGGATCAGCGACGAATCGATCAGCATCGTGCCGTCGTCGAGGATGACGGTCGGCGCCTTGACCACCGGATTGACCTTCGAGAACTCGTCGAAGTGGCGAAACACCGATACGCTGCGGTACTCGAACGGAAGGCCGAGCACGGCGAGCGAAATGGCGACGCGGCGGACATACGGTGAATCCATCATGCCGATCAGTTGCATCCTGCTTTCTCCCATGGTGTGTTGGTCACTGCGCGCTACTGTAGACGAATGGCCATTCGCTGGCGATGCTCTTGCGCTGCGGGGGTTCCGCCCGTCTCTTACACTGATCCGCCGTCCGCCGTCACTGCCGCGCGAAAAAGCGCAGAAAGAGCAGTGCGGAAAAAGCGGCGCAAAAAAATTCTTGATCCCGCGAATCCGTTTTCGGGTCCGCCGCCTCTTAGCTGCCGAGGGACGTCCTCGAACAAGCGTAGGAGCAAGCGATGTTTTATATGAAGAATGTGCCGATGTTGGAAAGAATCATGCGCGTGGTTGCGGGCATGGCGATCGCCATGCTGTCGATCGCGTACTGGACGCGACCCGTCGGCATCGTCGTCGCGATTGCGGCGCTCGGGATCGTCGTATCGGGGCTCGTGGGCTTCTGCCCGGCGTGCGCGCTGGTCGGGCGGCGTCTGAAGAAGGCGCAGACGCGCGCCTCGCAAGCGCAGGCAAAGGGCTGACATGCAGGCAAGCCTTGCCGCGGCTGAGCAGCGTCTCGAAACCGTGACGGCGGCGCGTTCAGGTGATCCCGCCGCGCTCGAGCGCTTGCTCAGGCTCTATCAGCCCGACATCCGCCGCTATGCGCAACGCCACTGCATGATCTCCGACGTCGACGACGCCGTGCAGGAAGTGCTGTGGATCGTGTCGCGCAAGATCGGCTCGGTGCGGGCGCTGGCGGCGTTTTCGGGTTGGCTGTTCGCCGTGGTCCGGCGCGAGTGCCGGCGCCTCGGGCGCCGTGCGTTCGACTTTGATCCCTATGATGAGGAACGCGTCGACCGCTGGCTCATGACGCGCACCAGCGACACGCTGCGCCTCGAACTCGTGGCCGCGCTGGAATCGTTGCCCGCGGACTATCGCGATGTGATCCTGCTGCGCGATTTCGAAGAATTGACGATTGGCGAGATCGCGCAACGGCTCGGGATGACGGTGGCCGCGACTAAGAGCCGCCTGCATCGGGCGCGAACGATGGCGCGGGAATATCTGCTCGCGGAGGTGTGAGCGGAAGGCGACGCGATGGGTGTCCGTGCAGCGGCCGTGCAGGCATCGCAACAGCACCCGGATCTGCGCGTCCGGCTGGGTCACGTCTGGGATCGCCCGGTATCCGCAAGGTTGAGCAAGCCATTCGCTACGGCCTTCCGTCGTGGTCTCACGATGAGCAACATGAGGGTCGCGTGTCACGGGCACAGGGTGATCTGCGTGTGCAATCCGATATCCATGCATTGACGAAAACACGGCGCTCTCCCCGCTTACGTCGGACAGTGCCAGTAGGTTTGCTCCCGGGGTTTCGCTCTACAGCAGGGGCCGCTGGCTTGACGCGCAAGCATGCCCGAAAACTCCCTGATGCGGCTTATGTTATCGGCGCGTGATTCATTAGGCGCCATAGAAACAAAAACCCCGCTCAGCATTAATCTGAGCGGGGCTGTGCAGAGAATTGTCCAAATCGATTGGAGAAGATATGGTGCCGGGGACCGGACTCGAACCGGCAAGCTGTTAAGCGGCGGATTTTCGTCACACCACGTCTTTCGACGCCGTCTGCATCCTACAAGCGAGCAGCAAACGTTCGTGCGCTGGACTATGCCTTCGCCATCGCGATGCAACATGCACCGCCTTAGGCGCCCTCCGTCTAGTCTCTACACCTTCCGCGCCTTCGTCCCGCACCGATGGGAAGAAAGCCGGCTTGGCTCGGCGTTGCCTCGGCCCGCGCAGCGCGCGCTCCAGGGGTTTCGCCGAATTTGAAGGGTTCTGCACCAGCCGTTTCCGGCCGGGCACTCAATGTTTTAAGTCCGCTATGTTTACCAATTTCATCACCCCGGCAGGGCGGACGCGATTCTACCATCGCGCCACGGGCTGACCAAACCAGCGCGAACCCGAGTCGGGCCTACCGTCGTTCCCCGCGCGCATTCATCGACCCGTCACAAAGGTTCCCGATAATCCGTCCACGAAAACGTTTACAACATCGCGCGCAACAGTCACACGAAACGCGACCAGGCTAACGGGAACCCTTACGATGACGCCTACGATCAAGGATGTCGCCGCCCACGCGGGCTTTTCGATTGCGACCGTCTCGCGCGCGATCAACGCGCCGCACACGGTCAATCCCGTCACCCTCGAAAAAGTGCGCCAGTCCATCGACGCCCTCAACTTCCGCCCGAGCCCGCTTGGCCGTCAGTTGCGCGGCGAGCGCTCGCGCCTGATCGGCGTCGTGCTGCCGACGCTCGCCAATCCCGTCTTCGCCGAATGCCTGCAAGGCATCGACGAACTCGCATCCGCGCAAGGCTACCGGCTGATGCTGATGACGACGCAATACGATGCCGACCGCGAGCGCCGCGCGATCGAAACGCTGCGCGAACAGCGCGTCGAAGGCCTGATCCTGACGGTCGCCGACGCCGACACTCACCCGCTGCTCGACGAACTGGACCGCGACGGCATGTTGTATGTGCTGATGCACAACGACACGGTGCGCCGCCCGTCCGTGTCCGTCGACAACCGGCAAGCCGCCTATGACGGCGTACGCATGCTGATCGCGCACGGCCACCGCCGCATCCTGATGCTCGCGGGCACGCTCGCCGCGTCGGACCGCGCACGGCTGCGCCATCTCGGCTACACGCAGGCGATGCAGCAGGCGGGGCTCACACCCGCGCCCGCGCTCGAAATCGACTTCAACGCGGACGAGCTCGCACCCTCCGTCCTCGATCATCTGACGACGGGCGCGAATCGCCCGACCGCCCTCTTCTGCTCGAACGATCTGCTTGCGATGGTCGTGATGCGCGGACTGCGCCGCGCGCGCCTCCAACTGCCCGAAGACATGTCGATACTCGGCTTCGACGGCCTCGCGATGGGCGAGCTGCTGTCGCCGCCGCTCGCAAGCGTCTGCGCGCCGAATCGCGAGATCGGCTGCGCGGCGTGGCAGCGGCTGATCACGCGGCTCGACGGCACGCAGCAGCAAGCAGGCTTCAAAACGGGTTTCAATGCGGGCTTCAATGCCGACTTCAAAGCGGGCTTCAAAGCGGGCTTCAGCGAGACGCTGCAAGCGCCGTCACTGTCGCTGACCTTGCCGCACACGCTGCGCGAAGGCGCGACGATCGCTGCGATCTCCGACACGTCGGGCACATCTTCGAACCGCATCGTCCCCTCGCTCGCGTGAGCGCGACGCCGGCGGCCCCGCACATAACAATCCCCCTTCACCACACACTCTTTTCCATCTTCTGGAGACCTGCCGTGAACCGCCGTTCCTCCATCGGTATCGCAGCGTTGTGCGTCGCGCGCGCGGCGCTCGTTGCATCGTCGTTCGTGCTGACGCTCGGCGCATCGCAATTCGCGCGCGCCGAAGAAACCGCGATCTGCTACAACTGCCCGCCCGAATGGGCCGACTGGGCTAGCCAGATCAAGGCCATCGAGCAAAAGACGGGCATTCGCGTGCCGTTCGACAACAAGAACTCAGGCCAGTCGATCGCGCAACTGATGGCCGAGCAAAAGAGCCCCGTGGCGGACGTCGTGTATCTGGGCGTATCGTCGGCATTCCAGGCGAAGGACAAGGGCGTCATTGCGCCGTACAAGCCCGCGCATTGGAACGACATCCCATCGAACCTGAAGGACCCGCAAGGCTACTGGTTCGCCATTCATTCGGGCACGCTCGGCTTCTTCGTCAACAAGGACGCGCTCGAAGGCAAGCCCGTGCCGCGTTCGTGGGCCGATCTGCTGAAGCCCGAGTACAAAGGAATGATCGGCTACCTCGATCCGTCGAGCGCGTTCGTCGGCTATGCGGGCGCCGTCGCGGTGAATCAGGCCCTCGGCGGCAGCTTCGACAACTTCAGGCCGGGCCTCGACTGGTTCGCGAAGCTCAAGGCCAACCAGCCGATCGTGCCGAAGCAGACGGCCTATGCGCGCGTGCTCTCAGGTGAGATTCCCATCCTGCTCGACTACGACTTCGACGCGTATCGCGCGAAGTACAAGGACCACGCGAACGTCGAGTTCGTGATTCCGAAGGAAGGCACGATCGAGGTGCCGTACGTGATGAGCCTCGTGAAAGGCGCGCCGCACGATGCGAACGGCAAGAAGGTGCTCGATTTCGTGCTGTCGGATGAAGGCCAGAAGCTGTGGGCGAACGCGTATCTGCGCCCCGTGCGCGCGAGCACGATGAGCGCCGATGCCGCCGCGAAGTTCCTGCCCGCGAGCGACTATGCGCGTGCGCATGCCGTCGACTTCGCGAAGATGGCCGGGAAGCAGCAGGCATTCGGCGAGCAGTATCTGCAGGTGATGCATTGAACGACATCACGTTTCCGCTGCGCTGGCGCATCGCGTTGATCGCGCCGGCGCTCGCCGTGTTCATCGCGTTCTGGCTGCTGCCGATGACGGCGCTCTTGCAGGTGAGCGCCGACGGCCATCTGCTGAAGACGTACGGCGCGATGCTCGCGAACACGCGCTACATGAAGAGCCTCATCGCGACAGTCGTGCTGTCGGCGGCCGTGACGGTGACGACGCTCGCGCTCTCCGTGATCTCGGGCTTGCTGCTCGCGCGCCGCGAGTTTCCCGGCAAGCGCACGCTGCTCGCGCTGCTGACGTTTCCGCTCGCGTTTCCGGGCGTCGTCGTCGGCTTCATGGTGATCATGCTGGCGGGCCGCCAGGGACTGATCGGCGCGCTGTCGCTGAAGCTCACGGGCGACAGGTGGGTCTTCGCGTATTCGATGAGCGGCCTCTTTCTCGGCTATTTGTATTTCTCGATTCCGCGCGTGATCGTCACGGTGATGGCGTCGGCGGCGAAGCTCGACGCATCGCTCGAAGAAGCCGCGCGCTCGCTCGGCGCGTCGCCGTGGCGGATCATGTGCGACATCGTGCTGCCCGCGCTGTCGCCTGGGCTGATCGCGGCGGGCGCCGTGTGCTTCGCAACCGCGATGGGCGCGTTCGGCACCGCGTTCACGCTCGCCACCGACATCGACGTGCTGCCGATGACCATCTACAGCGAGTTCACGCTGAACGCGAACATGGTGACGGCGGCGGGTCTGTCGATCGTGCTCGGCATCGTCACGTGGCTCGTGCTGTATGTCGCGCGCAGCGCCAGCGGCTCGGCTGTGGCGGCGACGGCATGATTTCTTTTCCATGTCGAATGAAGACACTCGCATGAATTCCGTTGCCCACGCCACCGATGCGCCGCCCGCAAGCTCCCGGCGGCGCGCGTTCGCCCTGCCCTCGCTGCGCGCGTGGCTCGCCGCGGGCCAATGGCTCGTCACGCTGCTCTTGTGCGCGTTCCTGATCGTGCCCGTCGCGATGTCGATTCTCGCGGGGCTCACGGTCAACTACTTCCAGGGCATCGCGAGCGGTCTTACGCTGCGCTGGCTCGGCGAAGTGTGGACGCAGTATCACGCGTCCGTGTTCCTGTCGCTCGAAGTCGCGCTCGCGACGCTCGCGCTCACGCTGATCACAGGCGTGCCCGCGGGCTACGTGCTCGCGCGCAGCGAGACGCGTCTGTCGCGCATCATCGAAGAGTTTCTCGTGCTCCCCATCGCACTGCCCGGCCTCGCATCGGCGCTCGCGCTGCTCGTCGTATACGGCGGCTTCACGATGTTCCGCACGAGTGTCGCGTTCATCGTCGTCGGCCATGTGGTGTTCACGCTGCCGTTCATGGTGCGCGCCGTCGCCGCCGTGTGCGCGAGCTCGGGGTTGCGCACGCTCGAAGAAGGCGCGGCGAGCCTCGGCGCGGGCTTCTTCCAGCGCTTCATCACGATCGTCTTGCCGAACGTGCGGCCGGGTATCGTCGCGGGGGCGCTGGCCGTCGTCACGCTCTCCATCGGCGAGTTCAACCTCACATGGATGCTGCACACGCCCGAGACGAAAACGCTTCCCGTCGGCCTCGCCGACACGTACGCATCGCTGCGCATCGAGATCGGCAGCGCGTACACGATTCTCTTTTTCATCATGACGATGCCGCTGCTCGTCGCGATGCAATGGCTCGGCGTCGATGCGACGGGCCAGCGCAGCATCAGGAAAAAAGCCCGCGCGAACGATGCGCAACCGACTGCACACGATCCGTCATGAAACTCGATTCGATTCCCATCACGCTGACCCGCTGTGCCAAGACTTTTCGCGGCACGCGCGTGCTCGAGCCGCTCGATCTGTCGATCGGCGCGGGTGAAACGCTCGTGTTGCTCGGCCCGTCCGGCTGCGGCAAGACAACGACGCTGCGCATGATCGGGGGCCTCGAACAACCGGACGCGGGGGGCCGCGTCACATTCGGCGATGAAGACGTCACCGCGCTGCCCATCGAGAAGCGTCAGGTCGGCATGGTGTTCCAGAGCTACGCGCTGTTTCCGAACCTGACGGTGCGCGGCAACATCAACTATGGGCTGAAGATCAAACGCGTGAACGCGGACATTGCGCGGCGACGCGTCGACGAACTGCTCGCAATGATGCGTCTCGCCGATCACGCGGACAAACCCGTCGATCAACTGTCGGGGGGCCAGCGTCAACGCGTGGCGCTGGCGCGCGCGCTCGCACCGCAGCCGCGCGTGCTGCTGCTCGACGAGCCGTTGACGGCACTCGATGCGCGTCTGCGCGACGCGCTGCGCAGCGAGATGAATGCGCTGTTGCGCGAACTCGGGATCACGACGGTCTACGTGACGCACGACCAGGCGGAAGCAATGGAGCTGGGCGAGCGCATCGTCGTGATGAGCGCGGGGCGCATCGAGCAGATCGGCACGCCGCGCGACATCTACTACCGGCCCGCGAACCGCAACGTCGCGCAGTTCGTCGGCAGCATCAATCGCGTGTCGGGGCAGGCGCGCGACGGCGTGCTCGCGACGACGGGCGGCGTGATTCCCCTGCCGCCGACGCACGCGACGCATGTTGCGGGTCATGGCGATGAGGTGTTTTTTCGTCCTGAGGACGCGTGGCTTGCTGATCCGCAGACTGCGCAGTTGCGGGGTGTCGTCGACGCGGCGGCGTTTCTTGGCGAGCGCACGCGGGTGATGGTGCGCGATGCCGCGCCTGATGTCCTGATCGTCGATGTGCCGGGACGTGTTGAATTGGCGCGAGGGACGCCCGTAGGGGTTTCCATCGCGCAGGATGGTTTAATTGCGTTATCGTAAGTGGGTTGTTGTGCTGCGCACGATCACGTTTGTTTTGCCCCTTGCGCGGGCATACGCGATGCGGTTTGTTCTTGCCGCTATCGCTGGCATCCGCGATAGCGCCTCGCGGCGCGAGCGTTGCCCCTGTGCGGGGCGGCACTTACTTTCTTTGCCGCCGCAAAGAAAGTAAGCAAAGAAAGCGGGCTCACACC
>NZ_JAGIPX010000088.1 GCF_017814945.1 Paraburkholderia sp. LEh10 | reverse complement strand
TGTGCGGGGCGGCACTTACTTTCTTTGCCGCCGCAAAGAAAGTAAGCAAAGAAAGCGGCTCACACCGCCAATGCTTGCTTTTACCCACGGGCCCCGACGTCCCCGCACTTCGCACATCAGCACCTCGGCCGATGTTGGTTGGCCAACACGATATTTGAGCGCCTCACCCGCTTCATGCGCTCGCACAACTGCTAACCGTCCTGATGTTTCACTGCCCTTTTGCGGCAAACGTATGTTGGTCGTCGCGCCTCACGGGACAGCGCTCGAACCGTGCAGAGACATCGCGCAGTAGGTGTTCTGGTGGAACGAAGGCCTACATAGGTTTGCCGCACGGGGGCGCTGGATAATCGGGGGCGCGGTCTGTAACGCAGGTGCATGAAGCGGGTGAGGCGCCGCTCAATGTGCAGGCAACGGGCGTGGGCGAGCACACTGCCGCGATAAACATGGGGACGTTGGGAGCCCGTGGGTAACGGTCAAGGGCTGGCGGTGTGAGCGGCTTTCTTTGCCTACTTTCTTTGCCGCGGCAAAGAAAGTAGGTGCCGCCCCGCACAGGGGCAACGCTTGCGCCGCGAGGCGCATCGCGGATGCCAGCGAAAGCGGCAAAACAAACCGCATCGCGGATGCCAGCGAAAGCGGCAAAAACAAACCGCATCGCGGATGCCCGCGAAAGCGGCAAAAACAAACCGCATCGCGGATGCCAGCGAAAGCGGCAAAACAGATCGCATCGCGAATGCCCGCGCAGGGCAAAGCAAACCACAGGCGTCGCAGACAAAAAGACACCAAACCTCACGCTGACAACAACTGCCCCGTCCGATACGCCTTCGCGCCCGCGATCCGCGCAACCTCCATTCCAGCCTGAGCAAACCGCGACAAATGGCGCGCATACATGACGCCCGCGACATTCGTCTTCAGCGTGACCACACGATCCGTCAGCGGATCGACAACATCGGCGACGGGCTCGCCCGCATCGACCCATTTGCCCACTTCCTGGCGATACACGACGACGCCGCTCACGGGCGTCACGATCGGCTCGGTGCCCGCGAGCGGCGTCGCGGCGAATTCGAGCGGCGGCATCGGCGCGGCTTCGCCCGCGATCACGCCGCGATGCGTCAGATACTCGATGATGCCCTGCGCGTCGTGCTCCGCGAATTCGTACGACACGTCGCGCTGGCTGCGCAACTCCACCGTCACCGAGATCGACCCGTTCGGAATCGGGAAGCGTTCGCCGACACGCGTGCGCAATTCCGACCAGCAGAAGCTGTGAATCTCGTCGAACGGATTGCCGACGGAATCCACCGCGAGCAGCGATGCCTTGGAATCCAGGTAGCGCGCGAGCGGCTCGACGTCGGGCCACAGGTCCGGGTTCGTGTACAGATGCAACGCCGCTTCCCAGTCGCAATGCAGATCGAGCACGATGTCCGCGTCGTATGACAGCAGCTGCAACGCGAGACGCTGCGATTCGATTTCGGTGCGCGGCCTTTGCGCGCCCAGCGCTTCGCGCATCGCCTCGCGGACCGCCGTGCGGTTCTGGTCGGCGTCGTCCGTCAGCCGCTCTTCGATCACGGGCTCGATCAGGTCGAACAGGTTATAGAAGTTGCGATTGAAGTTCTGCGCAGTATTCGTCTCGAAACGGCCGGCGAGCAGGCCGAGCACATGCTGGTTCAGGCCGATCGGGTTCGCGACGGGCACGACGACGACCTCGCCGCGCAGCTTGCCTGCGGCTTCGAGCGTTTCGAGCTTGCGGCGCAGCGCCCACGACACCAGCATGCCGGGCAGCTCGTCCGCGTGCAGCGACGACTGGATGTAGACCTTCTGGCCGCCGCTCGGACCATAGTGGAAGCTCGTCAGGCTGCGCGCGGTGCCGAGGGTCGGGGAAATCAGCGGATGATTGAGGGTTTGCATGATCGATATGGCGCTGCGTACGACGCGCAATGCGCCCTGTAGTTGCAAGGGTATGACTGCGGATTGACTGCTGAAAACGGTGGCGCGCACAACGACCGCGCCCGTCAACCATTCGATCTTAGCCCATTTGGGCATGGCGGGCGAACGGCGGCCATGAGCCGGATAAGCTGGACGGGCATGCCGGTCCGCCGCCACAGGGCCAGTTCAAAACAAAAACGGGCTCCAGATGGAGCCCGTCTGCGTACCGTCGCGGCGCGCGGCGTCGTGCGCCGCGCGATGCCGCTGTCGCGGTGACGATCAGCCGCCGTACACGTCGAAGTCGAAGTACTTCTTCTCGATCTTCTTGTAGGTGCCGTCCTTGATCATGTCGGCGATCGCCTTGTCGACCTTCGCCTTCAGGTCGGTGTCTTCCTTGCGCATGCCGATGCCTGCGCCTTCGCCGAGGATCTTCTTGTCTTCCAGATCCTTGCCGACGAACTGGTAGCCCGCGCCGCGCGGCGTCTTCAGGAAGCCGATGTCAGCCTGCACGGCGTCTTGCAGCGCCGCATCCAGACGGCCCGAGATCAGGTCGGCATAGACCTGGTCCTGGTTCTGATACGGCACGACCTTCGCGCCCTTCGGCTCCCAGTAGGTCTTCGCGTACGTTTCCTGGATCGTGCCTTGCTCGACGCCGACCGACTTGCCGGACAGCGATTCCGCCGTCGGCAGGATGTTCGAGCCCTTCTTGGCGACGAGGCGCGTCGGCGTGTTGAACAGCTTCGACGAGAACGCGATCTGTTCCGCGCGTTGCGGCGTCATCGACATCGACGACAGCACGCCGTCGAACTTCTTGGCCTTCAGAGCCGGGATCATGCCGTCGAAGTCGTTCTCGATCCACACGCACTTCGCCTTCAGGCGTGCGCAGATTTCGTTGCCAAGGTCGATGTCGAAGCCGACCAGCTTGCCGTCGGAGCCCTTCGATTCAAACGGCGGATAGCTGGCGTCGACGCCGAAACGGATCGTGGTCCAGTCTTTGGCATGTGCGCCGATCGAAACGGTGGCGAGCAGGGCAACCGTCAAAGCCGCAAGCAGTTTTTTCACTGATGTACTCCCTGGAGTGGTTCGAAGTGTCCCGCATGCGGTCGTGCCGCTGCGCGACGTCGCCCGGCCATTGTGTCCGGGCGTGGTTTATTGGCCGCTGGCCAGCCAGCAGCGCGCGCCAAGCTTAACAAATCAAAATGTTTGCGGTGCTAGTGAAACACCGGATGGCACAGGAGTATTGCCTCTAATGACGGCTTTTGTGATATAGGGCAGGAAGGCCCGTAATGAAAGGAAGGCGATAGCCGTGGAAGGCCCTCGTAAGGGAGAGGGGCGCGGCGGCAGGCGTTCGCCGCAGTTGCGGCAGTGCGGCAAACGCTTTGCGCTCAATGAGTTAGCCAGCGGTGTGTCAGACGATACGTTCGCCCGCGCGATAGGTCGCGCGCGGCACGGGCAGTGCGTCGAGCATCGTCACCCGGACGAAGTCGGCACGCAGCCCTGTTTCGATTGCGCCACGGTCATGCAGGCCCGCGGTGCGCGCCGGTTCCGCCGACACCGTCGCCAGCGCTTGCGGCAGCGTCCAGCCGGCCTTGTCGACGAGCTCGAAGGCGGCCGTCAACAGGCTCGACGGCACGTAGTCGGACGACAGAATATCGAGCAGTCCCGCTTTCGCCAGTTCCAGCGCCGATACGTTGCCCGAGTGCGAGCCGCCGCGCACGATGTTCGGCGCGCCCATGATCGTTGCGATGCCGTGGCGATGCGCGGCATCGGCGGCGACGCGCGTGGTCGGGAACTCGGCGAGCACGATGCCTTCGTCCGCGGCCTGTTGCACGTGCTCGACGAGCGTGTCGTCGTGGCTCGCGACGGGCAGGCGCAGCGCCTTGCATCGCTCGACGATCTCGCGGCGGTGCAGATCGGCGAAACGCTGCTGTTCGTCTTCGAGCGCGACGAGCGTCGCGGCCATGTGCTCGTCGGTCATCTTGCCGTGGCGCTCCTGGAAGCGGCGCCACTGGTCGCGGTCATGCCATTGGCGCTGGCCCGGCGTGTGATCCATCACGGAGGCGAGGCGCAGCAGCGGATGATGCGTGAGCGTATCGAACACGTCGACCACGTCCGGCGTGGCGATTTCGCAGCGCAAATGCAGGAAGTGCTCGGCGCGCAGCAGATTGCGCTCGGAGAAACGCTGCAGCGCTTGCGCGCAGCGCGTCTGCGTATCGCGGCCGCGCAAGCCGACGTTCGAGCGCGAGCCGATCGCGAGCGCATCGAACACGGTCGTGATGCCGGCGGCGGCGACCTGCGCATCGTGAATCACGAATGCTGCGTCCGTGTTCCATTCGACGCCGGGACGCGGCACGAGATGCTTCTCGAGGTTGTCCGTGTGCAGCTCGATGAGGCCCGGCAACAGGTAGTCGCCGTCCCAGTCCTCGGCGCCCGCAGCCGACGTGGTGCCGCGCGCCACGTCGCGTATCACGCCGCCCTCGATTCGCACGACGCCGTTGAATACTTCGTCCCGCGTGACGACGCGAGCATTCTTGATCAGCATGCTGGATGCTCCCTGGCAGATCGGGGATCGATGTCAGTGTAATGCCGCCGCGTGACGCAGCGGCGGCCGCAATTCGAGCCGGCGTGTGGCGACTTTCGCGCGCGTGTCTTCATCATGGAAGATGCCGACGATGGCCGCGCCGCGCTCGCGCGCCTCGACGATCAGACGGGCGACGATGTCGCGGTTCTCCGCATCGAGGGAAGCCGTCGGCTCGTCGAGCAGCAGCACGGGATGTTCGGCGATCAGGCCGCGTGCGATGTTCACGCGCTGCTGTTCGCCGCCCGAAAACGTCGCGGGCGCGAGCGCCCACAAACGCTCGGGCACGTTGAGCCGCGCGAGCAGCGCGCGGGCGCGCGCGTGCGCGTCGCCGGCATCGACGCCTCGCGACACCAGCGGCTCGGCGACGAGATCGAGCGTGCTCACGCGCGGAATCACGTGCAGGAACTGGCTCACGTAGCCGACCACGCCGCGCCGCAGATACAGCACGTCGCGCGGCTCGGCGCCCGTGATGCGCAGATGCTTCGTTTCCTGCGCATCGTCGCGGATCGCGATCGTGCCCGTGCTCGCCAGATAGTTGCCGTACAGGCAGCGCAGCAACGTGCTCTTGCCCGCGCCCGACGGCCCGACCAGCACGACGCACTCGCCGCGCTCGACGTCGAGCGACACGCCCGTGAGCGCTTCGATCTGCACGCCGCCCTGGCCATGCAGCGTGAACGTCTTGCCGATGTTGACGGCGCGCAGCATCAGCGCGCTGTTGTCGATGAACGATGTTTCGATTGACGTTGTCATCACGGAGTGAACCTCAAACGGGCAGAACGGAAGAGACAAGCGTCTGCGTGTACGGATGCTGCGGATCGTCGAGCACCTGATCGGTGAGACCCGCTTCGACCACTTCGCCGCCTTGCATCACCATCAGCCGGTGCGCGAGCAGCCGCGCGACGCCGATGTCGTGCGTGACGATCAGCACGGACAGATGCAGCGTCGATGTCAACGTGCGCAGCAGATCGAGCAGACGCGCCTGCACGGAGACATCGAGGCCTGCCGTGGGCTCGTCCATGAACACGAGGCGCGGGCCCGTGACGAGATTGCGCGCGATCTGAAGGCGCTGCTGCATGCCGCCCGAAAACGCCGACGGCAGTTCGTCGATACGCGATGCGTCGAGTTCGACGCGCGACATCCATTGCGCCGCCGCCTCGCGGATGTTGCCGTAGTGGCGCGCGCCGACGGCCATCAGCGGCTCGCCGATGTTCGCGCCCGCCGACACGGCGCTGCGCAACCCGTCGCGCGGATTCTGCTGGACGAAGCCCCATTGCGTGCGCATCAACAGACGCTTGCGCGGCTCGGACAACGCGCGCAGATCGAGCATCTCGCCGTGCGCGCTCGCATAGCGCAGCGTGCCCGAATCGGCGGCCGTGCGCAGCGCGAGCGTGTTCAACAGTGTCGACTTGCCCGAGCCCGATTCGCCGACGATGCACAGCACCTCGCCCGGATACAGATCGAAGCTGACGTTGCGGCAGCCGTTGCGGCCGCCATATTGTTTCGTGAGCGCGCGTGCGCTAAGAAGCGGCGTCATGCGCTTTCTCCTTCGTTATGTTGCGCGGCCTGCTGCTCGCGGCGGTCGTGGCAATAGTCGCTGTCCGAGCAGACGAACATGCGCTTGCCCGCATCGTCGACGATCATTTCGTCGAGGAAGCTTTCCGTCGATCCGCACAACGCGCATGCATGTTCCCAGCGCTGCACCTCGAACGGATGATCGTCGAAATCGAGGCTCTTGACGGGCGTGTACGGCGGGATCGCGTGAATGCGCCGCTCGCGTCCCGCGCCGAACAGTTGCAGCGCGGGGTTCATATGCATCTTCGGGTTGTCGTACTTCGGAATCGGCGACGGCGACGCGAGATAGCGGCCATTGACGATCACGGGGTAGTCGTACGTCGTCGCGATGCTGCCGTGCTGCACGATGTCCTCGTACAGCTTCACGCTGATGAGCCCATAGTCGGCGAGCGCATGCAGCTTCTTGCATTCGGCCACGCGCGGCTCCAGCCGATAGAGCGGCTCGGGCATCGGCACCTGATAGACGAGAATCTGCTTGTCCGTGAGCGGCGTTTCGGGAATGCGGTGGCGCGTCTGCACGATCGTCGCCTCGCTGGTCTTGCGCGTCGTGCTGACGCCTGTCGTGCGCGCGAAGAAGCGGCGAATGTTGACGGCGTTGGTGGTTTCGTCGGAGCCCTGGTCGATCACCTTCAGCGTGTCGTCGCGCCCGATGATCGATGCCGTCACCTGAATGCCGCCCGTGCCCCAGCCGAAGGGCAGCGGCATTTCACGCGACGCGAACGGCACCTGATAGCCGGGCACGGCCACCGCTTTCAACAGCGCGCGGCGGATCATGCGCTTGGTCTGCTCGTCGAGGTACGCGAAGTTGTAGCCCTCGGCGGCGCTGTCCTGCGCCGTCGTCGCGAAAGTCGTGTCGGGCGCGTTCATGCGGCTTGCTCCTGTTGATCGTCGGCGTTGCTGTCGGCGCGTGCCGCGTGTTTTGCGCGCAGGCGGCGCACGAGTTCGAGCTCGGCCTGGAAGTCGACGTAATGCGGCAGCTTCAGATGCTGGACGAAGCCCGATGCTTCGACGTTGTCGCTATGCGACAGCATGAATTCGACGTCCTGCGTCGGCGAGCCGATCGTTTCGCCGAGTTCTTCGGCCCGCAGCGCGCGATCGACGAGCGCCATCGCCATCGCCTTGCGCTCCGAATGACCGAACGCGAGACCGTAGCCTTGCGTAAAAGTGGGCGGCACTTCGCTGCTGCCCGCGAACTGGTTGATCATCTGGCATTCCGTCACATCGATCTCACCGATTTCGACGGCTTCGCCGAGTTCGTCGAGTTCCATTTCGACGGCAACCGTGCCGAAGCGGATTTCGCCCGCGAAGGGATGCGAGTGCGCGTAGCCGCGTTGCGTCGCGTAGCCCATCGCGAGCAGAAAGCCCTCGTCGCCGCGCGCGAGGTTTTGCAGGCGCGTCGCGCGGCTCGCGGGAAACGACAGCGGCTCGCGCGACAGGTCGCCGGGCTCGGGCGCGTCTTCGGACGCGCGTTCCTGTTCGATCAGGCCTTCCTTGTCCAGCAGCGTGACGATGCGCGGCATCGCTTCGTGGGGGGCGCTTTCCGCGCGCTTCGCAGCCGGTGCGCCGGCGTCGCCGCCTTCGGCAAGCAACGTGAAGTCGAGCAGACGCTGCGTATAGTCATACGTTGCGCCGAGCATCTGGCCGCCGGGCACGTCCTTGAACGTCGCGGAAATGCGCCGCTCGACGTGCATGTGTTCCGTATCGACAGGCGGCGTATAGCCGAAGCGCGGCAGCGTCGTGCGATAGGCGCGCAGCAGAAAGATCGCTTCGACGAGATCGCCCGCGGCCTGCTTGATCGCAAGCGCCGCGAGCTCTTCGTCGTAGACGGAGCCTTCCGTCATCACGCGCGCGACGGCAAGGCGCAACTGCGTGCGGATCTGCGCGACGCTCAGTTCGGCGAATTGCGTATCGCCGCGGCGCGCTTTTTCGAGCAGGCGCCACGATGCCTCGATCGCGCGCTCTCCACCTTTGACGGCAACGTACATTAGTTCAGCTCCACTCGGGTTGTGCGCGGCAGGCCGATCAGCGTGTCGCCGCAGACGAGATAACAGTCGATGCCGCACGGAAAGAGCGGCGCGAGTTCGGCGCGCTCGCGCCAGAAGCGCTCGGGCAGGCCGGAAGGCGCAATCGTGTGCGTATGTTCGATGCCGGGGCCATCCAGCACGACGGGCAGGCCTTGCGTCAGCGAGTCGACGCGGATGATGAGCGTCACCGACTGCTCCGGCGTTTCCGGTTCGCCCAGCGCAAAGCTCGAAAGAGGCGTCAGCATGCTCGCGTCGTGCACATAGGCGAACGCGGCATCTTGCGGCTCGTCGACGAGCGGCGCGCCCGTATGAAAGCGCAGCGCGGAGCCGAGCACGGCATCGGGCTGCGCGAGCCATACGGGCGTCGAGTAGTCGCACAACGCGAGCAGCGCGGCGAACGCGGCGAGATCGGCGCGGACGTGCGGCAGGTTGTTGCGCGCATCGCTGCGCGCATGGTTAAGCGCATGGTTGCGGGAAGCGGGCAGCACGTCGTCGATCGTGCCGATCTTGCCGGGACGCGACAGCGTATCGAGCAGCGTGCGGAACACGGCTTGCGTATCGTGGACGGGATCGGCGAAACCCGGCGTCAACGTCGAAAGCGCGATCTGCGCGGATTGAGGGGAGCTGTTCATCAGTCGCCTCGGACCATCGTGAAGAATTCGACGCGCGTCGATGCGGCGTCCTGTTGACGTTGAGCGCGTTTCGCCGCGAGTTGCGTGGCAAGCGGCGCGATCAGTTGTAATTGCAACCGCTCGCTGTGCTGCGGCGTTTGCAAGAGTGCATCTGCGATAGCGGCGAGTTCGGCTCGGCGGCGGTCGCGGCCCAGATGGCACGCGACGCCGACGGTCGCGCCGTCTTGCGAATCGTCGTTGCGAAGACGCAATGTCGCGCGCGTGACGGTCGCCTCGCCGAGATTGAACGCATCACCCGTGCCGCCGATGCGCCCGCGCACCATCGCCAGCCCAATCTCGGGCGCACGCAACCAGTCGAACGCGGGAAACGGCGCGCCTTCCATCGCGCGGGTCAACGCGGCTTCGAGATCGGCGCGCGGCGTGCGCGCCAGCACGGCCATCCACGCGCGCCGTACGGCGCTCGCGGAAGCGGTGGAGCCAGAGGCAGAAGGAGGAGGGGAAGCGGCGGCGCTCATCGGTGTTCCTGAGGTGGAAATTCAGTGGCGAGTCCAGACATTCAAGCATCTATTCGTCTAAACGTCTAGACGTCTATGGTTAGAATGTCGCTTGCTCGTGACAGAGGCGTGATTTCATATTTTCGCCATGGCTTGCGGACTACAATGCACGGAACGCCTATTTGAACCGAAGGGAATGACAGCACCATGACATCGAACGACGACGCAGCGCCGGGCACGATGTTGGAAAGGGGAGCGGGCGTCGCCGTGTGGCGGCAGATCGAGCAGATTCTCGCGAAGGAAATTGCGGCCAGCGGTTTCGGCGAGGACGGACGTCTGCCGAGCGAAGGCGAACTGGCGAAGCGTTTCGACGTGAACCGCCATACGATCCGCCGTGCGATGCTGGGTCTCGCTGCCCAGGGGCTCGTCAGCGTGGAGCAGGGGCGCGGCACGTTCGTGCAGCCCGGCGCGATCGACTATACGATCGGACGCCACACGCGCTTTACGGAGAATTTGCGGCAGCAGCATCATGCGCCGGCGGGCACGATGCTGTCGGCGGCGCGCGTGAAGGCCGAGCCGACCGTCGCAAAGGCGCTGGGGCTGCGCGCGGGCGCGCTCGTCTATCGGATCGAGTCGCTGCACGAAGCGGACGGCGTGCCGCTGACCTATGCGCGCAACTTCTACCCGGCCGCGCGATTCACCGGTCTGCCCGATGTGCTCGAACGCACGGGCGGCATCACGAAGGCCTTGGCCGAGTACGGCGTGAGTGATTACCTGCGCAAGTGGAGCCGCATCGGCAGCGTGCTGCCTGAGCCCGAGGTCGCGCGGCGTCTGGGCATCAACCGGCAGCAGCCGGTGTTGTGGGTGGAGAACGTCGATGTCGATACGGAAGGCACGCCGATCAAATACGGCTTCACGCATTTCGCCGCCGACCGCGTGCAACTGATGGTCGAGCACGACGTATGAGCGCGGCCACGATGAATGCATGGTCCGCGCAGGCGCGTTTCGCGATTTACTACGCGCCGTCTCGCGCGTCGGGCTGGTGGGACGCAGGCTCGACGTGGCTCGCGCGCGACGCCGAAAGCGGCGTTTGCGCCGATCCGCATCAGGGGCCCGCGCTGTCCAGGCCGCTTGCGGAACTGACGGCATCGCCACGGCGTTATGGATGGCACGGCACGCTCGTCGCGCCGTTCGCGCTTGCGGATCACGTGACGGTGGCCGCTTTGCTGGGAATCGCGGAACGCTGGGCGCAATCGCAGGCGTCGTTCGCATTGCCCGTCGAGGCCGCGACGCTGGGCGACTTCGTTGCGATGCGTCCCGCCGCGCCGTCGGGCGATGAGCGCATGCGCGCGCTCGCCGCCGATGCGCTGCGCGCGTTTGCGCCGCTGCGCGTCAAGCCTTCGGCGGCGGACATCGCGAAGCGCATGCAAGCGCCGTTGACGGAACGTCAGCGCGAATTGCTCGTCGAATGGGGATATCCGTATGTGCTCGACGAGTTTCGCTTTCACATGACGCTGTCCAATTCGCTCGACGATGCCGCCGACCGCGCCGCGATCGTTGCCTGGTGGCATCGCGAGGCGCAGCGTCTTGGGCCGTTGTCCGTCGATGGGGCGGCGATTTTCGTCGAGCCCGCGCCCGGCGAGCCGTTCATGTTGTGGCAGCGGCTCGCGTTCGGCACGGCGCAGCATGTTGAGAAGAGCGAACCGTTGGAGAACGCATGACAGGCCGTTTGATCTATCTGATCGGACCATCGGGCGCGGGCAAGGACTCGCTGCTGCATTTCGCGCGCGAGCATGTCGCGGGCACGCTCGTGTTGTTCGCGCATCGCTACATCACGCGCGAGACGGGTCACAACGAGAACCACATCGCGCTGACACGCGAAGAGTTTGCCGCACGTTCGGCGCAAGGTCTGTTCGCGCTCGAATGGTCGAGTCACGAGCTGCACTACGGCATCGGCATCGAGATCGACGCGTGGCTCGCGCGCGGCTGCACGGTCGTCGTCAACGGGTCGCGCGCGTATCTCGAACGCGCGTTGAAGCATTATCCGCATCTCGAGGTCGTGCATATTCACGCCGCGCCGCATATTCTCGCGGCGCGACTGTCGGCGCGCGGACGCGAAACGCAGGAGCAGGTCGCGGCGCGGCTCGCGAGGCAGGCGCCGTTCACGCTGCCCGACGGCGCGCATCTCACGCATATCGACAATTCCGGCTCGCTCGAACAGGCGGGCGAGGCCTTCGTCGATGTGCTGAAGAACTTTGCGCGTGCCCAGCAGGCGCATCAGCCGACGCCCGCCGTGCGGGCTGGCGGTGAAAGCGTTAAGTAAGTCGATCGAACGGTCGTCTTACGGGAAAGGCCGTGCGTTGCTATAGTCTGCGCTCTAACGCCGCGCACGACATGAGACGCAGCGAGTCAACCCGGAGTACCTGATGACGGAAGCCAGCCACCTGACCGAAATCGCCGACCTCGAACCCGCGGCCGCCACGCTGCGCGATATCCGCCGCCATATTCACCGTCATCCCGAACTCGCGTACGAGGAAGTCGCGACGGCCGCGCTCGTCGCGGAAAAACTGGAGGCGTGGGGCTGGCAGGTCACGCGCGGCGTCGGCAAGACGGGTGTGGTCGGCACGCTGAAGGTCGGCGGCGGCATCCGCAGCATCGGCCTGCGCGCGGACATGGATGCGCTGCCCATCGTCGAGCAGACGGGGCTGCCTTACGCAAGCGCCGTGCAGGGCAAGATGCACGCATGCGGCCATGACGGTCACACGACGATGCTGCTCGGCGCTGCGCAACATCTCGCGAAGACGCGTCGTTTCTCGGGCACGGTGCATCTGTACTTTCAGCCCGCCGAGGAAAGCGGCATCGACAGCGGCGCGAAGAAGATGATCGACGACGGCCTGTTCGAGCGTTTTCCGTGCGACGCCGTGTTCGGCGTGCATAACCATCCGGGCGCGGAGCCGGGCAAGTTCCTGTTCCGCCGGGGCGCGTTCATGGCGGCGGGCGACAAGGCGACGATCACGATTCACGGCGTCGGCGGCCACGCGGCGCGGCCGCATCTGTGCGTCGATCCCATCGTGATCGCATCGAGCATCGTGATGGCGCTGCAGACCATCGTCGCGCGCAACGTGAATCCGGCGCAGCCTGCCGTGGTCACGGTGGGCACGATGCACGCGGGTGTCGCGAACAACGTGATTCCGTCGAGTGCGAAGCTCGAACTGAGCGTGCGCTCGTTCAGCCCGCAAGTGCGCGCATTGCTGAAGCAGCGGATCACGGAGCTCGCCGAAACCCAGGCGGCGAGCTACGGCGGCACGGCGCAGGTCGAGTACGTCGAAGGGTATCCCGTCGTCGTGAATACGGATGCCGAAACCGAGTTTGCGATTCAGGTCGCGCGCGAGCTGGTCGGCGCGGAAAACGTCGAGTCGAACGCGGACATCCTGATGGGCAGCGAGGACTTCGCATTCATGCTCGAACAGCGGCCAGGCTCGTTCCTGCGGCTGGGCAATGGCGTCGGCGAGGACGGCTGCATGGTGCACAACCCGCACTACGATTTCAACGACCGCAACCTGCCCATCGGCGCGGCCTATTGGGCGCGCCTGGTGGAGCGCTATCTGGGCCGTTGACGGGCTCGTCTAGCCGCGCAGCGCGACCATATTGGATACCGACTGCGCGGCTTTTTGCAGCGGCTCGAGAAAAGCCTTCACCATCTGCTTCGCGGAATTGCGCTGCGCGTTGCCGCTGATGTTCATCGCGGCGATGATCTGTCCGCGCCGGTTGCGGATCGGCGCGGACAGCGAAATCAGCCCGCCTTCCAGTTCCTGGTCGACGACCGCCCAGCCTTGGCTGCGCACCTGCGCGATCACTTTCTTCAGTTCGTTCTTGTCGGTGATCGTGCGCGGCGTGTGCGCGACGATGGGCGATGCGTCGAGCGTCGCATCGAGCGTCGCTTCGTCGAGCGACGACAGCAGCACGCGTCCCATCGACGTGCAGTACGCCGGCAGACGGCTGCCGATCGACAGGTTGATCGTCATGATCTTGTGCGTCGGCACGCGCAGCACGTAGACGATCTCGGTCCGGTCGAGCACGGCCGCCGAGCAGCTTTCGTGGACCTGCGCCGACAGCTCTTCCATGAAAGGCTCGGCGAGATTCCAGAACGGCATCGAGGTCAGATACGCGAAACCGAGGTCGAGGATCTTCGGCGTCAGGCGGAACAGACGGCCTTCGGCTTCGACGTAGCCGAGCGTTTGCAGCGTCAGCAGAATGCGGCGCGCGCCGGCGCGCGTGAGGCCAGTCGCCGACGCGACATCCGTCAGCGTCTGTTCGGGCCGCTCGGCGTTGAACGCGCGGATCACCGCGAGGCCGCGCGCGAACGATTGCACGTACGAATCGCCCGGCTTGTCGGGCGCGTCCGCCTCGACGGCGGGGACGGCTTGTGACTCGGTGGGTACTTTGCTCATGGGCCTCTGGACGAAACGTTCAAACCTGATGATCGGGCGGTTGTCAGCGCGCGGAAAGCCGTGACGATAGCGCAAGCGCCAGAATTCGCCAACCTTGGCGCGGCGTGCGTGCAATGGACGCGCGGCGTGCCCGCGGCGGGTTTTCCGCTCGCCCCGGAATTGGGGGTAATGTTTATTCCTACCGTTTTCGCCCACCGCTAATGCGCATTTCGACGCGCGTTCGGCCGCCGCCGCGCTTGACAGTCTTTCCGCCACGCGCCTATCATCGAACCTGAAATGTTCGATAGATGATCGTTTGTTCGAGTATAGAACAAATTTGGCATCGTCGGCACGGTATTCCGGCGCTGCCCCGATGCGCCGCCGCTGGTCAACAATACGCCAGCCCGCCATTACTGGAGACATCTCATGACGGAAGCTTTCCTGTGCGACGCGATTCGCACGCCGATTGGCCGCTATGCGGGTTCGCTGTCGTCGGTGCGTGCCGACGATCTCGGCGCGGTGCCGCTGAAGGCGCTGATGGAGCGCAACAAGGAAGTCGACTGGAGCGCGATTGACGACGTGATCTACGGCTGCGCGAACCAGGCGGGCGAGGACAACCGCAACGTCGCGCGCATGTCGCTGCTGCTGGCGGGGCTGCCGAAGGACGTGCCGGGCTCGACGGTCAACCGTCTGTGCGGTTCGGGCATGGATGCCGTCGGCATTGCAGCGCGCGCGATCAAGTCGGGTGAAGCGGGTCTGATGGTCGCGGGCGGCGTCGAAAGCATGAGCCGCGCGCCGTTCGTGATGGGCAAGGCGACGAGCGCGTTCTCGCGCCAGGCCGACATCTATGACACGACAATCGGCTGGCGTTTCGTCAATCCGCTGATGAAGCAGATCTACGGCGTCGACTCGATGCCCGAAACGGGCGAAAACGTCGCGACCGATTACAACGTCAGCCGCGCCGACCAGGACGCGTTTGCGGTGCGCAGCCAGTTGAAGGCGGCGCGCGCGCAGCAGGACGGCACGCTCGCGCAGGAAATCGTTTCGGTGACGATTGCGCAGAAGAAGGGCGACGCGATTGTCGTATCGAAGGACGAACATCCGCGCGAGACGAGTCTCGAAGCGCTCGCGAAGCTGAAGGGCGTCGTGCGTGCGGACGGCACCGTGACGGCGGGCAACGCGTCGGGTGTCAACGACGGCGCGGCCGCGCTGCTGCTCGCCAACGAAGCGACTGCGAAGCGCTTCGGGCTGACGCCGCGCGCACGCGTGCTCGGCATGGCGACGGCTGGCGTCGAGCCGCGCGTGATGGGTATCGGACCCGCGCCCGCGACGCAAAAGCTGCTGGCGCGGCTGAACATGAACATCAACCAGTTCGACGTGATCGAACTGAACGAAGCGTTCGCTTCGCAAGGTCTTGCGGTGCTGCGCGCGCTGGGCGTCGCCGACGACGATCCGCGCGTCAACCCGAACGGCGGTGCAATCGCGCTGGGCCACCCGCTCGGCATGAGCGGCGCGCGGCTCGTCACGACCGCGATGTATCAGCTGCAACGCACGCAAGGCCGCTTCGCGCTGTGTACGATGTGCATCGGCGTCGGCCAGGGCATCGCGATCGCGATCGAACGCATTTGATCGGCGTGCGGGTGCGTCGCGTGACGTTCCGTTGACGGCTCTTCACGCGATGCCTGCGACACGATCTGAAAAAGCTCGTACTGCGTACGAGCTTTTTTCATTTCCGCCTGTCACGCCGAAACGCGCTGGTGCGCACCTGCGCAATTTATCGCGAACGCGGCGCGAAAATATCCGCACCCAGCGACGAATAGCGCTCCAACAGGCGCATCAGCATGCCGCGCGCTTTCACTGGATGCGAAGTCAACGAAATCTGCGCCGCGGTGTTGCCCTCGGTGCTGACCCACACACGTTCGCCGCGATGCAGGCGGAAGGTTTCGCCGATCTGCAACCAGTGATCGTACGGCGACGCCGCGCGCGTGAGCCACACGCGCGCGCCTTGCACGACAAGCTCGGTGTTCGATTCGACGCGCCATGACATCGTCGCGCCGGGCTGTACGGCGAAATGGACGACGATCCTGGGCAACCATCCTTCGTGGGGACGCGAAAAGCACCGTGAGTCTTCGTCGGTGAACTGCTGACGAGCCTTGTCCATCATTCACTCCGTCAATTGAGCCGGAGGACGGAAGGCAACACCTAAAACAATAGGCCCCTTCCGTTTCCGGCGGGGCCTTGGGATCGTTTGGCTGACTGCTGCGGACTACTAACGCATGCACGCTCCCATAGGCCCGCCGCGATGGCGTGCCATTGGGTTTTTAATCGCGCAGGCGATGGTGATGTGTGTCGGCATGCATTCGAGTTTCCCGTCACGTCGATGCGTCGTCAACCGGTTTCGTGGCGCGCATTGCAGTTTGAGCATTTTCATGGAATTGCCCTCGATCGTGGAGCGGACACACGTCGTATGCGCAGGTAAAGCAATGCGCAGCCTGTGATCGCGAGCGGCCACAGCAGATACCAGCCGGTCGCGCAGCACAGTCCCGCCACTGCGATCAGCGCGACACGCGCGCAGCGATGCGGCCAGCTTCGGCGCGGCAACAGTCTCAACGCGGCCGCTGTGCCGAGTGCGTAGACGGTGACGAACGAGCCCGTTGTGAGCAGCACGAGCGGCTTAGGGCCGACGCCCGCGACGACTACGGCGACGAGCGCGAACGTGGCGAGCGCGGCGATTACGAACAGACTGCGGCGTGGCACATCGCCGGCGCGGCTGCCTTGCGCAAGCCACTGCGGCAGCGCGCCGTCGCGGCCCAGTGCCGCGCCGAGTTTCGCCGCGCCCGCGAAATAGGCGTTCATCGTGCCGAGCGTGAGCAGCAATGCGGCGACGGCGGCCAGCATCTGCACCTTGCCGCCCAGGCCGCGCGCGAGCAGTTCCGCGAGCGGCGCACTCGAAGTGCCCGCGGCCGGCCCGAGCACCATCACGCTTGTGGTCGCGACGCCCATGTGCAGCACACCGACCACGACGACGGCAATGCCCGCCGCCAACGGCAGATCGCGCGCAGGGCGGCGAAACTCGGCGGCAAGGTGCGTGATGGCTTCCCAGCCCGCAAAGCTCCAGACCAGCAGCGCCGCAGCCGGAAAGACGGCGAGCCAGCCGTGCGGCGCGAACGGCTGCAGGTTGGCAGCGCGCGCATGCGGCGCCGACGCGATCACGGCGGCGAGCAGCAGCGCGACGAGCAACGCGGCGAGCACCAGTTGCAGCCGTCCCGACACCGTCAGCCCCAGCGCGTTCGCGAGCGTCACGGTCGCGATCAGCGCGGCGGCTGTGACAATCACGCTCCATTCGCCGCCGCCAAAAGCGGCGGCAACATAAGCACCGCCGAACATCGCCGCAGCCGGTGCGCCCGCCGGCACGGCAAAGTAAAAGCACCAGCCGACGATGGCCGCGACGCGCGGCCCGAACGCATTGCGCACATAGGTCGATACGCCGCCCGCGTCCGGATAGCGCGCGCCGAGCGCGGCAAACGTCGCCGCCAGCGGCACCGACAGCACGACGAGCGCGAACCACGCAACGAGGGAGGCGGGGCCGGCCGCTTGCGCCGCGAGCGCCGGCAGCGCGATCACCCCCGTGCCGAGCACCGCGCCCACATAAAGCGCCGCGCCTTGCATGACGCTCAGGCCGCCCGCATGCGGCGACACGGCCGCCGACGTGCTCATGCCTGCGCCCCGGCCAACTCGTAGGAGCGATGCGCTGCGTACGCGCCGTTGCCTTTGTCCGCACGCAGCGTGCGCCATTCGGTGACTTCCCGCGGACGCACGAGCAGCTCGGCGAGCGCCTCGTGATACGCGCGCCGATAGGGCCGATGAATCTGCTCTTCACGTTGATCTTCGCCACCGTGTTCACGGCATTCCCACGTTTCGTAAAGCAGCAGCCGGCACGGCGAGTCGGGATCGCGATGCAGCACGGCCTCGTGAAAATCCGGCTCGTCGCGCATCGCGTCGAGCACGCCGTTCAGCAGCGCCAGAAAGCGTTCGAGCTTGTCGGGCAGCACCTGAAAACGGACCACATATGTGACTTGCATACAGCACATCCCCCCAATGGATCTCGCGTGATGAATACCGTTATACTCGCCAATAACTGACAACCCATGTCATGAATTTGGAAGGGCGTAAAAATTGGCGACGAGCCGGCTCGTTTCGATGCTGCTGATGCTGCAGGTCAAAGGCCGCGTGACTGCGCAGGCGCTCGCCGACGAGTTCAACGTGTCGATCCGCACGGTCTATCGCGATATCGATCAGTTGAGCGCGGCGGGCGTCCCCGTGTATGCGGATCGCGGACCCGGCGGCGGCTTCGCGCTGCTCGACGGCTATCGCGCGAAGCTGACGGGCATCACGAAGGCCGAAGCGGAGACACTGTCGATTGCCGGCCTGACGGGCGCGGCGTCCGACCTCGGCTTGTCCGAGCAGTTGCGCGCCGCGCAGCTCAAGCTCGTCACGGCGCTGCCCGACGCCGCGCCCGATACGTCGCGCATCGGCTCGCGGCTGCATATCGATCCCGTCGGCTGGTACCAGCGGCCTTCGCCGACGCCCTGGTTGACGATGCTCGCGGGCGCCGTATGGGATCAGAAGCGCATATCGATGCAATACCGCACGTGGAATGCCCGCGACGAGCAGGACGGCGTGCGTGTGCGCGATCCGCTCGGGCTCGTGTTGAAGGGCGGCGAATGGTATCTGGTCGCGCGCGTGCGCACGCAATTGCGCACCTATCGCGTGTCGAGCATCACGCAGCTCATCGTGCACGACGAAACGTTCGAACGCCCAGACGATTTCGATTTGCGCGACGAATGGTCATCGGCGGTGGCGTTGTTCGAGAAAAGCCTGCTGAAGCACACCGCACGGCTGCGGTTGTCGCCGCAAGGGATGACGCGCCTGCACCGGCTCGGCGCGGCGGCTGTCGAGCAGGCGCAGATCTCGCCGCCTTCGGAGCAGGACGGCTGGCAGGAAGTGACGTTGCCCGTCGAGCAGCTCGGCTATGCGGCCGAGCAGCTGCTCGGCTTCGCGGGGCACGTCAAGGTGCTCGATCCGCCGGAATTGCGTGAGCGCTTGCGCGATCTCGGCGAGCAGATCGCGTCGTTGAACGCGGGCTGATCGCACGCGCTCGCATGCGGCGGCGCGCCGGAAAAAGCCCGCAAAAACGGGGCAAAAAAGGGCGCAAGAGCGCAAGCATCAACTGCGATGCGGTCCGACGATCCCGAGCTTCGCAATGCGCCGATACAACGTCGCGCGCGACATCCCCAGCGCTTCGGCCGCCGCGTTCGGACGCCAGTGATGACGCGTGAGCGCATTGACGATGCGGGCGCGCTCGTCGTCGATGTCCGCCGGCGCGGGCCGTCCGCTCGCTTCATCCGGCGCGAGCAACGCCGCCACATCGGGCGAAACATGGCGCAGTTCGACGCGCGTCGCATCGCACACCGCGCATGCGTATCGCAATACGTTGCGCAGTTGCCGGATATTGCCCGGCCACGTGAAGCGCGCGAGACGCTCGGCGAGCCGCGCATCGAGCGTCAGCACGTGGCCCGCGCTTTGCGCTTCTTCATCGAACACGGCATGCACGACGTCGAGAATGTCGGCGCGCTCGCGCAACGGCGGCATGTGCAGTGTCGCGCCGCTCAGCCGGTAATACAGGTCTTCGCGGAACGTGCCTTCGGCGACCATGCGCGCGAGGTCGCGGTGCGTCGCGCAGATCACGTCGATATCGACATGCACGGGGGCATCGCCGCCAAGCGGCAATACTTCGCCTTCGGCGAGCACGCGCAGCAGGCGCGTCTGCAGGTTGAGCGGCATGTCGCCGATTTCATCGAGAAACAGCGTGCCGCCGTTCGCCTGTGCGATCTTGCCGCGCGCGCCACGGCTGCGCGCGCCCGTGAACGCGCCGGGCGCATAGCCGAACAACTCGCTTTCGATCAGCGAATCGGGAATTGCGCCGCAATTCACGGCGACGAATGGTTTCGCACGGCGCGCGCCCGATGCATGCAGCGCTTGCGCGAACACCTCCTTGCCGACGCCCGTCTCGCCGAGAATCAGAATGGGCAGATGCTTGCCCGCAATGCGCAGCGCGACCTCCGCGTTGCGCGCGATGCGCGAGTCGCGGCTGTGCAGGAAGCGGCTGATGGCGTCGAGGTTCGTATCCGCGTGCACATCGGCTGATCCGCTGACGGCGCCCGCGCACGACACGACAGGCGCGATGCGCGACGCGCGCTTGAGCGGTGCGCGAATGCGCGCATACAGCACGGCGCCCGTCGCGCGCAGACGCAGCGGCACGATCGTATCGGTGCGCGCGACGTCGTGCAGATGCACGGCGGACGTATCGAAGATTTCATCGACGTGACGCGGCCCGCTCAAGCCCGCGATGCATTCCTGTGCCTTGCGGTTCGACGCGGCGATATTGCCGCATTCGTCGAACGCGATCAGCACTTCGGGCTGCGCTTCGACGAAATTGCGGCTCTGGTGCCCGAAGATCACCCAATGCTGCGCGGTCTGATTGAGGAAATATCCGTCTTCGATCAGCGCCGCGCTTTGACGCACGAGCTGAAACACGAGCCGCTGGCTGTCGCGGCTGTCGGGCGACTGCACGGCCGACGCATCGAGCACGCCGATCAGTTCGCCCGTCGGAGAGAAGATCGGCGATGCGCTGCAAGTGAGCGTCGTGAAAGCCGCGCGGAAGTGATCGATCTTGTGCACGGTGATGGGCGCGAGATCGGTCAGCACGCTCGCGATCCCGCACGTGCCTTCCTCGCTTTCCGACCAGCACGAGCCGATGTGAAGACCCGCGTGCTTGAAATCGCCGCGCCGGTCGCGCTCGATCCGGTAATCGATCGTGACGCCGTGGGCATCCGTCAGCATCACGCAGTAGTCGGCGACGCGGACCATGTCGTGCAGGCGCGTGAGGCACTGGCCCGACGCGCGCAGAAACGCTTCTTCCTTGCCTTGCACTTCGCGCAGCTCGGCCGCCGTCAGCACGCGCGGCCCGATCACCGAGCCCGGATCGAGCCGGTATTGCTCATACGAACGCTGCCACGACGATACGAGACGCGACGAATTAGCGGGCGCGGGCAGGCGGCCTTCAATGGCGCCGCGCACGCGGTCGATGTGCTGCGTTTGAGAGACGTAAGGCATGGTCGGCTCCCGTCGAGCGGCGCGCGCTCTGCATGGTTGCGTTGATGACGGCCGGTCGTGCGGATCTCTTCGGTCGGACCTTCTTGTAGCACATCTGGCTTGCGCGATCACATTGCATTGCAGCACGCGAGACACATGAGACGATCGTCTCACTGATGCGTGAGACAGCCGTGAGACGCGTAACGTTCGATGCGGCAATGTGTTCGGGGCGACTGGCTGCGGGGCGCGCGTGCGCGACGGCGCAGCCCCGGCGCGATGTGCGCCATGTGCGCCGCCGCATGCGACGTTTCAATGCGTGTCGACTGTGGGCTCGCAGTCGGCTGAAACCCTTGACATACAAGGCTTCCAGCCCGCGCGACGGATGCGGCGAGACTTTGGCATGGCTGTTGCAGTAACGCTGTCGCCGAGGCGGCCTTTGCGCATCACGTGAGAAAGACGCTATCGGCAAACACAAATTCGATGTGGAGACAGCCCGTGGCATCGCCCATTACCGTCGGCGTGATTGCGAACCCTGCATCGGGGCGCGACATTCGCCGCCTCACGACACATGCATCGGTGTTCCCGACGGCTGAAAAGGCCAACATGGTCGTGCGCCTGCTCGCAGGGCTCGGCGCACTGGGCGTAGACCGCGTGCTGACGCTGCGCGATCGCACAGGCGTCGCCGCGCTGCTGCTGCGCGCACTCGACACGCACGCGGCAACGGGCGCGGGCGAGCGCTGGCCCGAAGTCGAGTTCATCGATCTGCCCATCACCGACACCGTCGCCGATACGCACGCGGGCACGGCGCACATGGTACGCGAGGGCGTCGAGCTGATCGCCGTGCTGGGTGGCGACGGCACGCACCGCGCGGTGGCCGCGCATTGCGGCAGCGTGCCGCTGCTGACGCTGTCCACGGGCACCAACAACGCGTTTCCCGATATGCGCGAAGCGACCATCGCCGGCATGGCGGGCGCGCTGGTCGCGTCGGGCGCCGTGCCGCCCGATGTCGCGTTGACGCGCAACAAGCGGCTCGTCGTGCGCTGCGTCGCGGGCCCAAATCGCGGGCGCGAAGAGATTGCGCTCGTCGATGTATGCGTGAGCCGCCAGCGCTTCGTCGGTGCACGCGCGGTGTCCGAGCCGTCGGATATCGAGTCGCTCTTTCTAACCTTCGCTGCGCCCGACGGCATCGGCCTTTCGTCGATAGGCGGCGCCTGGGCGCCCGTCGAGCGCACGGCGCCGCACGGTTTGCATCTGACCTTCGCGCAACCCGGCGCGGATGGCTTGATGAACGGCGCCGGCGTGCCTGTGTTCGCGCCTATCGCGCCGGGCCGGATCGATCAGGTGACGATGCGCAGTTGCGAGCGCTTCGAAGTCGGCGACTGGCTGCCCATCGACGCGCACCACGGCACGCTCGCATTCGACGGCGAGCGCGAGATCGAAATCGAGCGCGACGACCGCTACGAAATCGCACTCGACTGGAGCGGCCCGTTGACGGTGGACGTGAGCCGCACGCTGCGCTTTTCGGCATCGCGTCAGCTGATGCGGGAGATGGCGGGCGCATCGATGCAGGCGCTCGCACAAACGCAAACGCAAAAGCAAACGCAAACGCAAACGCAGGCGCATTCGGAATAAAGGGAGTTCATTCAAGCGGAGCCCACTCCGCACGGTTGCAGTCACGATCGACAACATCAAGGAGACACACCATGTCTGTTTCGAGTCAGTTGAGCAAGGAGAAACTGCTGGAAGCGTACCGGCTGATGCGCACCATTCGCGAGTTCGAGGAGCGCCTGCACGTCGAGTTCGCGACGGGCGAGATTCCGGGCTTCGTACACCTGTACGCAGGCGAGGAAGCGTCGGCCGTCGGCACGATGCTGCATCTGAACAACAACGACTATGTGGCGACCACGCACCGCGGCCACGGCCACTGCATCGCGAAGGGCGTCGACGTGCATGGGATGATGGCCGAAATCTATGGGCGGCAGACGGGCGTTTGCAAAGGCAAGGGCGGTTCGATGCACATTGCCGATCTGTCGAAGGGGATGCTGGGCGCGAACGGTATCGTCGGCGCGGGCGGTCCGCTGGTGTGCGGCGCGGCGCTCGCGGCGAAGCTGAAAAAGACGGGCGGCGTGGGCGTGTGCTTCTTCGGCGACGGCGCATCGAACCAGGGGACGATCTTCGAATCGATGAATCTCGCGAGCGTGTGGCGCTTGCCGGCGATTTTCGTCGCGGAGAACAACGGCTATGCGGAAGCGACGTCGTCGACATGGTCGGTGGCGTCGGACAACATCGCCGACCGTGCGAGCGGCTTCGGCATGCCGGGCGTGATCGTCGACGGCTTCGATTTCTTCGCGGTGCATGAAGCACTCGGCGAAGCGATCGAGCGCGCGCGCGGCGGCGGCGGGCCGACGCTCATCGAAGTGAAGCTGTCGCGCTATTTCGGCCACTTCGAAGGCGATGCGCAGACCTATCGCGCGCCGGGTGAAGTGCAGAAGCTGCGCGACGAAAAGGACTGCCTGAAGCGCTTCGAAGAGCGCGTGCTGCGCGCGGAAATGCTGACAGCCGACGAGCTGCGCAAGATCGATGCTTCCGTGAAGGCGCTGATCGACGATTCCGTCGTGAAGGCGAAGGCTGCGCCGCTGCCGACGCAGGCCGATCTGCTGACCGACGTGTACGTGTCGTATCCGTAACCCACCGATCACTCTCAGACGATTCAGGAGACAGACATGGCACGCAAGATCACGTATTCTCAGGCGATCAACGAAGCACTGAGTCAGGAAATGGCGCGCGATGAAAGCGTCATCGTGATGGGCGAAGACAACGCGGGCGGCGCGGGCTCGCCCGGCGAGCAGGACGCATGGGGCGGCGTGCTCGGCGTCACGAAAGGGCTTTATCACAAGTATCCGGGCCGCGTGCTCGACACGCCGATCTCGGAGGGCGGCTTCATCGGCGCGGCGGTGGGCGCGGCGGCAGCAGGCATGCGTCCCGTCGCCGAACTGATGTTCATCGACTTCATGGGCGTGTGCTTCGACCAGATCTTCAATCAGGCGGCGAAATTCCGCTACATGTTCGGCGGCAACGCGGTGACGCCCGTCGTGATCCGCACGATGCAGGGCGCGGGCTTGCGCGCGGCCGCGCAGCACTCGCAGATGCTGACCTCGCTGTTCACGCATGTGCCGGGGCTCAAGGTTGTGTGCCCGTCGACGCCCTATGACGCGAAGGGCCTGATGATCCAGGCGATCCGCGATAACGATCCCGTCATCTTCTGCGAGCACAAGCTGTTGTACACCCGCGAAGGCGATGTGCCCGAAGAACTGTATGCGATTCCATTCGGCGAGGCGAACGTGGTGCGCGAAGGCGACGACGCGACCATCGTCACGTACGGCCGTATGGTGCATTACGCGACGGAGGCCGCCGACAAGCTCGCGAAAGACGGCGTCAAGGCCGAGGTGATCGATCTGCGCACGACGTCGCCCCTCGATGAAGAGACGATTCTGGAGAGCGCGGAGCGCACGGGCCGCGTCGTCGTGGTGGACGAAGCGAATCCGCGCTGCTCGGTGGCGACGGACATCGCCGCGCTCGTCGCGCAGAAGGCGTTCCATTCGCTGAAGGCGCCCATCGAGATCGTCACCGCGCCGCATACGCCCACGCCTTTCTCGGGCGTGCTCGAAGATCTCTACATTCCGTCGGCGGACAAGATCGCCGCAGCCGTCAAACAGACGCGACACTGAGCGAGGAACTGAGCAATGTCGATTCATATGATCACGATGCCCAAGTGGGGCCTGTCGATGGAGCAGGGGCAGGTCAACGGCTGGCTGAAATCTCCCGGCGACAAGGTGGCGAAAGGCGACGAGGTGCTCGACGTCGAGAGCGACAAGATTGCCTCGGGCGTCGAGTGCGCATTCGACGGCACGCTGCGCCGGCAGATCGCGCAGGAGGGCGACACGCTGCCCGTCGGCGCGCTGCTCGGCGTGGTGGCCGACGCCGAAGACGCGGACGCGGACATCGATGCGGCCGTCGAAGCGTTTCAGCGGGACTTCGTGCCGCTCGCCGCCGATTCGGCGGACGCGGGCCCGCAGCCGGAGAAGGCGCAGATTGGCGGGCGCACGGTCCGTTACCTGAAGATCGGCGAGGGCGGCACGCCCGCCGTGCTGATCCACGGTTTCGGCGGCGATCTGAACAACTGGCTCTTCAATCACGCCGATCTGGCCGCGCATCGCACTGTGTATGCGCTCGATCTGCCGGGGCATGGCGAATCGTCGAAAGCCGTCGAGTCGGGCAGCGCCGACGAGCTCGCCGACAGCGTGATCGCGTTTCTCGACGATCGCGGTATCGAACACGCGCACCTCGTCGGGCATTCGATGGGCAGTCTCGTCGCGATGACGGTGGCAGTGAAGGCGCCGCAGCGTGTGGCGTCGCTTTCGCTGATTTCGGGCGCGGGCCTCGGCAACGAGATCAACCGCGAGTACATCGACGGTTTCGTTTCGGGCAACAGCCGCAATACGCTGAAGCCTCATCTGACGAAGCTGTTCGCCGATGGCTCGCTGGTGACGCGGCAACTCGTCGAGGACATCGTCAAGTACAAGCGGCTCGAAGGCGTGAGCGAGACGTTGCAGAAGATCGCAGCGTCGGCATTCAGGGACGGCGCGCAGCAGCGCAGCTATCGCGATCGCATCGGTACGCTTGCGCCGCGCACGCTCGTGATCTGGGGCGAGCTGGACCAGATCATTCCCGCGAGCCACGCGCAGGGACTTCCCGGCGATATCCGCGTGCATGTGCTGCCGGGCAAGGGGCATATGGTGCAGATGGAGTCGGCGTCCGACGTGAACCGCCTGCTCAACGACTTCTTCGGGGCCTGACGATGGATGCCGCTGCGCAAACGTCCACGCGCGATAGCGTCACGGCCCTCGGGCAGCACGGCTTGCGCAGCCGCGACAAGCTCGCGCGCATCCCGGTGAAGATCGTGCCGCTCGAGCATGGCGACGCATTGCCGAAGCCGCCTTGGTTGCGAGCGAGGCCGATGATGAGCGAGACGGTGGCGGGCATGGCGTCGATACTGCGCGAGCATCGTCTGCATTCCGTGTGCGAGGAGGCGATGTGCCCGAATATCGGTGAATGCTTCGCGCAGCACACGGCGACGTTCATGATCATGGGCGGCATCTGCACGCGCCGTTGCGCGTTCTGCGATGTCGCGCATGGCCGCCCGTTGCCGCTCGATGACGAAGAACCGGCGCGGCTTGCCGATGCTGTCGCCGCGCTGGGTCTGCGGTATGTGGTGATCACGTCGGTGGATCGCGACGATCTGCGCGATGGCGGCGCGGCGCATTTCGCGCGTTGTGTCGCGCTGTTGCGCGAGCGTGTGCCGGGGATTCGCGTCGAGGTGCTGACGCCGGATTTTCGCGGGCGTGTCGAGCGCGCGCTCGATGCGTTGTCGGCGGCCTGGCCCGACGTGTTCAATCACAACGTCGAAACGGTGCCGTCGCTGTATCGGGCGGCGCGGGCGGGAGCGGATTATCGCGGGTCGCTCGGATTGCTTCGAAAGATGAAGGAGGCGAATGCGTCCGTCGTGACGAAGTCGGGGTTGATGGTGGGGCTCGGCGAAACCGATGACGAGTTGCTGGATACGATGCGCGACATCCGCGAGCATGACGTCGACGTGCTGACGATCGGGCAGTATCTGGCGCCGTCGAAGTTTCATATGCCCGTCAGGCGTTATGTTTCGCCGCAGACATTCGGTGCATTCAGAGAGGAGGGCCTGAAGCTCGGATTTCGTGAAATCGTTTCGGGGCCGCTCGTGCGGTCTTCTTATCACGCGAGCGAGACGACTGTCATTCCGATCAAGCTCGTGGAGAAGCATCCCGGGACGATGGAGATGCCCGAGACCTCGTGAAAAAAAAGCCCGCGTTTGAGCGGGCTTTTCGACGCCGGATCGGCGACGCAATCGGCGCAGCATCTGACGGAACACGCGGCGTAACATCCGGCGCGGCTACGAATATAGCCGCGCCGGACGATCGTTAAACGCCACCGATACACATGTACTTGATCACGACATACTCGTCGATCCCGTAGTGCGATCCTTCGCGCCCAAGGCCCGACTGCTTGACGCCACCGAACGGCGCGACCTCGTTGGAGATCGCGCCCGTATTGATGCCGACCATGCCGAATTCGAGCGCTTCCGCGACGCGCCAGATGCGGCCGATATCGCGGCTATAGAAGTACGACGCAAGGCCGTATTCGGTGCTGTTCGCCATCTCGATCACTTGCGCATCCGACGAGAAGCGGAACAGCGGCGCCAGCGGGCCGAAGGTTTCATCGCGCGCGACTTTCATGTCGGGCGTGACATCGGCGAGCACGGTCGGCTCGAAAAAGCCATGGCCGAGCGCGTGACGCTTGCCGCCCACGACGACGCGCGCACCTTTGCCGAGCGCATCTTCGATATGCGATTCGACCTTGAGCACGGCGGCCTCGTTGATGAGAGGGCCTTGCTGCACGCCTTGCTCGGTGCCGTAGCCGACCTTGAGCTTCGCGACGGCGGCGCTGAGTTTTTCGGCGAACGCATCGTAGACGCGGTCGTGCACATAGAAGCGGTTCGTGCACACGCAGGTTTGTCCGCTGTTGCGGTACTTCGATGCAATTGCGCCTTCGACGGCGGCATCGAGATCGGCGTCATCGAACACGATGAACGGCGCATTGCCGCCGAGTTCGAGCGAGACCTTCTTGACGGTTGGCGCGCACTGCGCCATCAGCAGGCGTCCGACGGGCGTCGAACCCGTGAACGACAGCTTGCGCACCGTCGCATTGCTGGTCATTTCGCTGCCGATCGGCTTCGGGTCGCCGGTGACGACGCTGAAGATGCCGGCGGGCACGCCGGCGCGTTCGGCGAGCACGGCGAGCGCGAGCGCGGACAAAGGCGTCGCTTCAGCGGGCTTGACGACGATGGGGCAGCCGGCGGCGAGCGCGGGGCCGACCTTGCGCGTGATCATCGCGGCGGGGAAATTCCACGGCGTAATGGCGGCGCAGACGCCGACGGGTTCCCTCGTGACGACGATGCGCTTGTCGTTGGCGACGGTGGGGATCGTGTCGCCGTAGACGCGTTTGGCTTCTTCGCCGAACCATTCGAGGAACGACGCCGCATAGCCGATTTCGCCTTTTGCTTCGGCGAGCGGCTTGCCCTGTTCGGTGGTCAGGATCAACGCCAGATCGTCGGCGTTCGCGAGCATCAGGTCGTTCCATTTGCGGAGGATTTCCGCGCGTTGTTTGCCCGTTTTTGCCTTCCAGGCGGGCCAGGCTTTGTTGGCCGCGTCGATGGCGCGGCGGGTTTCCTGTGCGCCCATCCGGGGTACTTGCGCGATCAATGCGCCCGTTGCCGGGTTTAGCACCTCGAAGGTTTCGTTGTTGTCGGCGTTCTGCCATTCGCCATTGATGTAGGCTTTCGTTTGCAACAGCGTTGGGTCTTGCAGTTTGCTTTGCAGGTCGGTCATTTCGGTTTGTCCTCTTTGCTTTTTGTCTGCGACGCTGTTTGGTTTGCGTTGCCCTGCGCGGGCATTCGTTATTTGCCGCTATCGCTGTCGCTGGCATCCGCGATGCGGTCTTTGTTTTGCCGCTGTCGCTGGCATCCGCGATGCGAGTTGTTTTGCCGCTGTCGCTCGCATCCGCGATGCGCCTCGCGGCGCAGGCGCTGCCCCTGTGCGGGGCGGCACCTACTTTCTTTGCCGCGGCAAAGAAAGTAGGCAAAGAAAGCCGCTCACACCGCCAA
>NZ_JAGIPX010000087.1 GCF_017814945.1 Paraburkholderia sp. LEh10 | reverse complement strand
CCGCGCCAAGCATCTGGGTTCCTTTGAACAGGGCAAGCCCGACTGTGGGGTGAAGTCCAACATCAAGTCGCTGCCCGGCGTGATGACGATTCGCGGCTGCGCGTACGCCGGCTCTAAGGGCGTTGTCTGGGGGCCGATCAAGGATATGATTCACATCAGTCACGGCCCCGTCGGCTGCGGCCAGTACTCGTGGGGTTCACGCCGCAACTACTACGTCGGCACGACGGGCATCGATACGTTCGTCACGATGCAGTTCACTTCCGATTTCCAGGAGAAGGACATCGTGTTCGGCGGCGACAAGAAGCTCGACAAGATCATCGACGAGATCCAGGAGCTCTTTCCGCTCAACAGAGGTATCTCCATCCAGACTGAGTGTCCGATCGGTCTGATCGGTGACGACATTGAGGCAGTCTCAAAGAAGAAGAGCACGCAGTACGGGCGGCACACGATCGTGCCGGTACGCTGCGAGGGTTTTCGCGGTGTGTCGCAGTCACTCGGCCATCATCTTGCAAACGATGCGATCCGCGATTGCGTGTTCGACCACGCCGATCCGAACAGGCGGCCCTCACTTGAGTCGACACCTTACGACGTTGCGATCATCGGTGACTACAACATCGGCGGCGATGCGTGGTCAAGCCGGATCCTTCTTGAGGAGATGGGTTTGCGCGTCATCGCGCAGTGGTCGGGCGATGGCACGCTTGCTGAACTCGAAAGTACGCCGAAATCCAAGCTTAACCTGCTGCACTGCTACCGGTCAATGAACTACATCAGCCGGCACATGGAAGAGAAGTATGGGACTCCGTGGGTCGAGTACAACTTTTTCGGTCCGACAATGATCGAGAAGAGCCTGCGTGAGATCGCGAGCCGATTTGATGACACAATCAAGGCGAATGCCGAAAAAGTGATCGCTAAATACCGCGCGTTGATGGATGCTGTCATAGGTAGGTATAAGCCGCGTCTGCAAGGCAAGAAGGTGATGCTGTTTGTGGGCGGCTTGCGCCCGCGTCACGTTATCGGGGCGTACGAAGACCTTGGCATGGAAGTCGTCGGTACCGGCTACGAGTTCGCTCACAACGACGACTACCAGCGCACGACGCACCACGTTAACGACGGCACACTGATCTACGACGACGTGACCGGCTATGAATTCGAGAAATTTGTTGAGCACACGAGGCCGGATCTCGTCGGCTCGGGCATCAAGGAAAAGTACGTCTTTCAGAAGATGGGCGTCCCCTTCCGGCAGATGCACAGCTGGGATTACTCCGGCCCCTATCACGGCTACGACGGCTTCGCGATCTTTGCGCGCGACATGGACATGGCGATCTCGAGTCCAGTATGGGGTCTCTCGAAGGCCCCGTGGAAAAAGGCTGCCTGAGCGCAACCGGGCGCTAATGGCACAACGGTGCCGACAGACGGCTGTTCAGATTTTCGATTCAGGAGCGTGTCATGCCCCAATCCACCGATAAAATTCTCGATCACGAACTGCTTTTTCGCGAGCCAGAGTATCAGGAACTTCTCCGCAACAAGAGGGAAAACTTCGAGTTCAATCATCCTGATGAGGCCGTGACGCAGGTCGCCGAATGGACAAAGACTGAGGATTACAAGCAGAAGAATTTTGCTCGAGATTCGCTGACGGTGAATCCCGCAAAGGCGTGCCAGCCGCTTGGCGCAGTCTTCGTGGCCAACGGTTTTTACAAGACTTTGCCGTTCGTGCATGGCTCACAGGGCTGCGTGGCTTATTACCGCTCGCATTTCTCGCGACATTTCAAGGAGCCGACGTCCTGCGTCAGTTCGTCGATGACAGAGGACGCCGCGGTGTTCGGCGGGCTGAACAACATGATCGATGGCCTCGCGAATGCATACAACCTGTACAAGCCCGAGATGATTGCCGTCTCGACAACATGTATGGCAGAGGTGATCGGCGATGACCTCGATGCGTTCATCAAGAACAGCAAGCAGAAGGGCAGCGTACCGCAAGACTATGACGTGCCGTTTGCCCACACGCCCGCGTTTGTGGGCAGCCATGTGACCGGCTACGACAATGCGCTATTGGGCATTCTGAAGTATTTTTGGGACGGCAAGGCTGGCACTACCACACCGCTCACTCGCGTGACGGACGACACCGTGAACTTTATCGGTGGATTCGATGGTTTCGTGGTCGGCAATATGAAAGAGGTTCGACGGATCTTTGATCTGTTCGGGGTAAAGGTCAACATCATTTGTGATCCGTCCGAGACATGGAATACGCCAACCGATGGCGAGTTCCGGATGTACCAGGGCGGAACAACGAAAGAGGAGGTCGAGCGTGCGTTGAACGCAAAGGCAACGTTCATCTTTCAGGAGTTTTGCTGTGAGAAGACGGGCAAGTTCATCGCCGATCATGGCCAGGAAGTGATCTCGCTGAATGCGCCCGTCGGCGTTGGCGGGACCGACCACTTCCTCATGGAGATTTCGCGTGTGACCGGCAGACCAATTCCCGCAGAGCTCGAAAAGGAGCGCGGCCAACTCGTCGATGCCATGGCGGACAGTCAGGCGAATCTGCACGGCAAACGCTACGCCCTTTATGGCGATCCGGACCAGATGCTCGGGTACACGCAATTCCTGCTTGAACTCGGTGCGGAGCCGGTGCACGTGCTCGCAACGAATGGCAACGATGGCTGGGCAGAGAAGGTCAGAACCCTGTTGGATGCATCGCCATACGGTGCAGGATGCAAGGTCTACCCGAAACGCGATCTTTGGCACATGCGCTCGCTGCTATTCACGGAGCCAGTGGACTTCCTGATTGGCAACACATACGGAAAGTACCTGGAGCGCGACACTGGAACGCCCCTCGTACGGCTCGTGTTCCCCATATTCGACCGCCATCACTATCATCGCTACCCGACTTGGGGGTATTCCGGCGGCTTGCGAATTCTATTGGCGCTGCTGGATGAGTTCTTCGAAACAATGGACGCGAATACCATTGATATTTCGAAGACAGATTACAGCTTTGATATTGTCCGCTGACGTGCGTGTGGTCATCACGTAGATGCCATACGGGAGCGCAGCGATGGTGCGCGTGCGCCCGACAGGAGTAAGACGGGGCTCGCACACTCGTTTTCTCGGAAGGGGCACGCAAATGGATGCGCCTGACACGGTTCTCCGCGGGCAGAATTCGACGGCGGGTGGCCGTCCCTGTACATGGCCTTTAAAGTCGGCAAGAAGGACTGGAAACTCTCGCTGGGTGATGGTCAGTGCCCGCCCAGCCGCTCGGCGGCCACATTGAAATTGTCTGTTGCGCCGCGCGCTGGTAATAACGATTTTGAGTTACTGCTCGACATCGCGAAGTTGCTGTCCAAACGGGCTGTTTTCGTCCGCTACGAAACCCATTCGACGCAGGTGTGAACATTTCGCACGGGTTCCGCACGGCGGGCCGCGCCCGCGCTTCCGGTACCGCATGGCATCTGGACGAACTATTTGTGCCGTTGCGGCGAATTCTTACTTATGGCGTGCGGCGTGCGGTTGACGAACATCCCGCATTTTGCCATCGCGGCCTAACTATCAGGCAGGCTCGCTTTTATTACAGCTCCGGCACCCGGTGAACTGACAATTTCGATTTGGCCGCCGAGCATCAGAACGCGCTCTTCCATTCCCACCAGGCCAAAGGATTTCTTTCGGGCAGCCTGAACGTCGAAACCTTCGCCGTCATCGCGTACTTCGAGAAGGTAAGCATTAGCCGTCCGCTCAAGCGTGATGACCACCCTCGTGGCTTTCGCATGACGAGAGACGTTGGTCAGTGCCTCCTGAACCAGGCGAAACAGCACGATAGCCCGGTCCTCGTCCATTGCGATGTTCTCATCGTGCACGAGCAGGCGACACTCTATACGTCGATTGCGATTGAACTCGGCAGCGAGCCATTCGAGTGCGGCCACGATGCCTGTGTCCAGTGCGGCTGGGCGTAGCGATGTGATGACGCCCCGTACAACTTGCATTGTTTGGTCCACGAGAGAAACCAGTGCCTGCGTCTGCTCGACAAGCTTCGGACAGTCAGTGTACAGTTTCATCTGCAAAGCCGAGAGTCTTAGGCGAAGTGCGGTGAGATGCTGCCCGAGTTCGTCGTGCATTTCACGTGCAATGCGTTTGCGCTCTTCTTCGCGTGCCGTCTCGCGACGCGAGGTGAGTTCGCGCAGCATCTCGTATGATTCCCGCAAGCGGTGCTCCACTTCTTTTCGCTCTGACAGGTCGACCACGAAGGCGACGCCTTCTTTCCGACTGGATTCGAAAGCAACTCTGCCAACCATAACAGGTACACGGCTGCCGTCCTTTCTAATGTATTCCTTTTCAGATGGCTGCACGCGCCCCGTCCGCAAAATCTGTGCTAGGGCATCTTGCGTGGTCTCTTGCCATTCCTGCGGCGTCAGATCTCTCCAGCGTATGCGGCCCGAGACGAGGTCCTCGCGCTCGTATCCCACCATTCTCAGAAATGCGTCATTGGCCTCGAGAATGTCGCCATTAGCGTTCCACACGATGATGCCGATGATGTTTGCGTCGACGAGACGACGGATTCTAGCTTCGCGCTCCGTAAGGTCCTCATACAAGCGAGTGTTCTCAAGCGATGTTGCTGCCTGTGAGGCCAGAAGGCGAAGCACTGCAATTCGAGCAGGAGCGAATGCGCGGGTGATCAGATTGTTTTCGAGATAGAGCACGCCCGTAAGCTTGGCCTGGTTCGTCAGAGGCAAGCAGACGATAGAACGCAGCCGATGCTCGCGGATATAGCGATCCGTGCTAAATGCAGGGTCCTCTGCGGCATCGTCGAGGATGACGCTCTCCCCGGTGCGTAAGACATGGTAAAGCACTGATTCGGGCATCAACGTTGCATTAATAGGCACAGTCCTCAACTGCACGCGAGCCATGTTGCCGTCCGTTGTAGCTTCAGCCGCTATCCATTGTTTGTCGACGTCTGGTAGGATGAGCATCCCCCGCTGCGCGCCCGCCTGTTCGATCGCCGTGCGCATGACCGTATCGATCAGATTGTCCAGGACGATTTCGCGCGAGATTGCCTGCGATACTTTGATCACGGTAGCGAGGTCCAATTGTTCGATGGGCGCCCCGATAGTGGTAGTTGGCGTTGGCGCTCGCTCCTTGTCCATGAGATGCGGATGAAGGTCGTCGAGTTGTCGCACCTTGCCATCGGCACCCCACCGTTGGTAGGCCTGTCGGGCCTCTTTGGCATATATGCGTGCGATCTTCTCAAAACCGCGTGTCGCGTAGAAACGGGACGCGAGTTCGTTCGCTACAGCTTCGTTATGGACAAAGCCATTAGCGCGTGCTGACACGATGGCTTCTTCAAAGAGCCGCATCGCGTCAACATCGCGATTTTCCAACCGGGCAATCTCGGCACCGACCAACGCCACGCGATCTGTGAAATTTGCGGGGCAGTTCTTCGACCAGATTTTCAGTTGCCGGTGATGCGTCGCTATGGCATCTTGGCAAACCTGCCGCTCTCCGGCCGGAACGTGATCGTAATATGCCGCTCGGGCCAGCGCGCCGTAGAAGTGATACTCACATTCCTCCAAATGTGACGAAGACGTCCAGAGCAGTTGTTGCGCCGTCCCTGCAGCGTCAACAGCTTCCGCGTAGTTGCCGGCAATATAGCGTGCCTGCAATTTCCTGATCCAGTACCAGCACGCAGCGGTCGCCAGCGCGGGGTTGCCCGACAAACGATGCTCGAAGCGAGGTTCATTGACGTTGCGGTCATCGAGGCTCCCAAATCGGAGTGTTGAGCCGCGGAGCATTCGAATTAGCGCGAGCTGCGTGCTCAGGTTATCGACAACCATGCCAAAGCCCGTCTTTTCGGAAAAGACTAGGCCCTGTTCGGCTTCATGCTCCACCGCGCCTAATGGCTCGCCGACAAAGAGCAGGTTGGAAATGACATGGCAGCATGTGTAGGCGGCAGACGGCAGGTCTCCGATTCGATTCGCCGCCTTGAATGCATTATCCAGCACCTCACGGCTCATTCGCACGTGTTTCGTCCAGCGCGCGACGTAAAGCGCATAGCAAAGATACGTGACCGCCTGAAAGCGCTTGAGGCCCCGTTGTTCGACGAGCTTGTAGCCGAGATCGCCAAACTTGAACCCTTTTTGATAGTCGTTAAACCGCGGTCCCGCTATCCGTGCAAACATAACATACGCGAAAGAGGACGCGTCGCAGTTGCCATGCTCCAAGCTGAGACTGACCGCTTTGCATATCGTCAGCGAAGCCAGATTCGCGTCCGTGAACCATGCTGGGCGCAAGAGCTTGCTCAGCACATCAGCCGTCGAAAGAGAATCTGGGTCCTTCATTAGCGGCAAGTCGACGAGGTCCTCTATCACTCGACCCTCAAGCCGGATCAAGATGCGCTCGTACTCTCGTTGTACTTCTTCTTCACTAGGATGGGCTGACCAATGGATCCCGACGCGACAGAGATGTTCGAGGCAAACAGCGACTGCACGATCGCTCTGATCAAGAGTCAGGTAAACGTCCATTTGCAGGCACGTGACGACCGCCTGTTCGATGATACGTGTTGCGCGAAGTGACAGCACTTTCAAGCGTTGCTCTGCGTTCGACAGTCGCCCGGTCAGCAATTCGCATTCGGCTCGAGTTAACTCGAGTGTGAAGATGAGTTCGTGCTTGCGCTCCCAGCAGTCGTCGGCTAGGAGTTGCGCACCCATGATGAGATAAGTGAGCGCTGATTCGTAGGCCGTCGACGTTTTGGCGCGCTGGCCGGCTATCAGGTTGAATGCAGCAAGTTGGTCGCGTTCCTCCTGATCATCCATCAGCGCTGTCCCGCGGTTGAGTTGACTGACGATATCGAATATCGCCTGCTCGCGCTTCTCGGGAGAGGTTTGTGTCGCGAGCAGGCGCCCGATACGCAGATGGACCTTCGGAAGCGAGCCTTCAGGGATCAGCGAATAGGCAGCTTCCTGCACCCGGTCGTGCGCAAACCTGTAGGCGTCTCCCAGATCATCGACAAGCTCCTTGTGTACCGCTGGTATCAGCGACGTGCGCACACTTTGCTTGGTTTTCCCCAACACTTTCGACAGAATCCCGAGCGTTGCGGTATTGCCGAGACAGGCGAACAGTTGCAATGCCCGCCGTGTTTCGGCAGGGAGGCGGGCCAGCTTTACGACCATCAGGTCTGCCACGTTGTCCGTGTAGCCCTTTGCGCGAATTTGTGGCAGACGCCACTGCCAACAGGCCAGGTTGTGGTCGAAAGTGAGTAAATGCTCGTCGGCGAGTGCGTGTAGAAATTGAATGACGAAAAACGGATTACCGCCAGTCTTATCATGTATGAGCTGCACAAGTGGCGAGACCCGCTCCGGAGTTGTGTGGAGCGCTTCTGCAATCAATCGCTCCACGTGCTCGCAGGTGAGCGGTAGGAGGGCGATCTCGTCAACCGCCGCACCCATGCTCCTGAATGCCTGAAGCTTATTCATCAGCGGATGATTGGTGTCTACCTCGTTGCTTCGATACGCGCCAATGATCATAAGATACTTCAGATCCGGGCAGGTTAGAAAGTCCTGCAACAGGTCCAGCGTCGCGGTATCGAGCCATTGGAGGTCATCGAAAAACAGCACCAGCGGATGTTCCTCCCGGGCAAAGACACTCACGAACCGCCGGAAGGCTAGCTGGAAACGGCGTTGTGCTTGATGCAAATCCAGTTCGGGGACGGACGGCTGGTCGCCGATGACGAGCTTAAGTTCGGGGAGTAGGTCAGTCACGAGTCGCGCGTTTGGCGCCAGTGCCTCCACGAACGCCTCGCGCCAAATCGCCAGTTCCGTCTCTCGCAGGGTGAGAAGTCGGCGCACCAGATCACGAAAAGCGGGCAGCAGTGTCGAGTACGGTATGTCGCGCTGGTATTGGTCGAACTTACCCGACGTGTAGAGTGCTCGTGACGGCACGAGCACCTTCTGTAGCGCATTCGCGATCGCGGACTTACCAATGCCCGAATAACCGGAAACTAGCACCAATCGCGGTGTGCCCCTAGCGATGACGCGGTCAAGCGCCGCGACCAGAGCGTCGATCTCACGTTGCCGACCATAAAGTTTATTGGGAATCGACAGCCGATCAGGCGTATCGTGCTCGCCGAGCGTAAAGACTTCGATGTGCCGCTGTCGCTCCCATTCGGTGAGACAACGTCGGAGGTCACGTTCCACACCGGCCGCGGTCTGATAGCGCTCCTCGGGCGTTTTCGCGAGCAGCTTCATAACTACTTCCGAGACGACGGGCAGAATTTTCCCCGCCCGCGCGCTCGGCGCCATCGGCTTGCGAGCAACGTGGCAGTGCACCAATTCCAACGGATCGTCGGCATTGAACGGCAATACACCGGTGAGCATCTGGTAGAGCACAACGCCAAATGAGTAGAGGTCGCTTCGGGAATCAATTGAGCGATTCATTCGCCCTGTCTGTTCGGGCGCTATATATGCCAGCGTGCCCGCAATCGTCTCAGGTGGCACTGGGGATTGACGCTCGCGGGGAAGTTCTGAAGTGATGCCGAAGCCGGTGAGCCGCAAGAAACCATCCGCACAGTTTGCCAGAATATGAGCGGGCTTGAGGTCCTTGTGGACGAAACCGCGCTGGTGGAGTTTGCCCAGCGCTTCAGCAATGCCGATGGCAACGTGTAAAACAGTTCCCATTTCCATCGGCGCGCCGATCATCCGTTCGAGCGGCTCGCCGCCCGGGTCTTCGAGCACCAATACAGTCTGGCCTTCTCCGCGAATCAGATCTATCGGCCGTACCGCCCATGTGCTATTGAGTTTCTCCTTCAGCTCGAATTCATGCGTGAGACGAAGGATGGTGTCGGCTGAGGGATTCGCCGCCGTGGTCTGTACAATCAGAACGCTTTCGCTGCCGCGAGATTGACAAACCCGACAAAGGACACGGTCCGCGTCCTCCCAGAGGACTTGGCGGTTGTTTCGTTTTTCGGAAAAGCGTTGAACGTTCATTTACCGCATACTCTAAGCCGTTCGAATCTACAATTATGCGCTATACCCTGCAAGTATGGCACCTATAAAACGTAAGAAGAAACGTGTTCGGACGAGACTGGGCTGGACGCGCTCTAACGAGAGCCGCAGTCACAAGGTGACCCGAACATGCACCGGTGCGAATGTACGGCATTGGCGGGGTTCTGTCGCCAGCCCGTTTAATAGCTTGGTCCGCGAATCGGATACTCGTTCGGGAGGTATTGTCACGTTGCCAAGTGAGTCGTATAACATCTGGCGATGCGGAAGCCGAAAGAATTGCGCTTTATCGCGACCATCGCTTGACGGCAAGGGTCAACAGTCGAGCCGTGCGCATGTTCTACCGGGTTCAGTTGAGCCTGCGCGGCATCGAGAAGTTGTTGTTCAAAGGGGGCGTTGTCGTCCGCTTCGAAATCATTCGACGTTAGTGCGACACGTTCGACACGGGCCTTGCTCACCGGTCAAGGTTCGCGTCCGCAACCAGGCACCACGTGGTACCCGAATGTGTGTCACGAACACAAGTGAATCCGTGTGGTGCCGTATTGAGTGCCTCCCCGGAGTCGATTTGTAGCAGCAGGCTTCAAACCGCCCGGTGCTACTGCGTTAAAAGGGTATGGTGGTGATCGCCGCGGAAAGGTTATCCATCAGGGTAGCAAGTATGTGTTGAGAAGGTGTATGAAAGCAACCCGTTCGATGACGCATCGTTAAGGTGCTAAAGCCCTGTCAAAACTCGCGGGGCGTCGCTCCAGGATGGGTCGGGACGAGAGCTGCTTGCGGATGAGTCGGCACCTGTTAGTTCAACAACACTTCCCCGTCCCTGCTCTGTACCGCGCTGCCTGACGTTCCTGAAAGAACTCTTCGTAGCTCATCACATCCCGGTCGGGATGTATCTGCCTCATATGCGAAACGTACGTCTCATAGTCGGGCAAGCCGACCATCAACCGTATGGTCTGGCCGAGATAGCGCCCGGCGTTACGCACGTCGTGCCTCAGTCCTGAAAACATCATGGCCTCCGGTCAGTTAGTGCTAACTGTACGCTGGTCGGTGGGCAGCATCTCGAATTGCATCTCCCGATCAGTAGCGCAATCTTCGCGACGAGCACGCACGACAGCAAGCGCCCCATACACGACAACAGTGACAACCACGAAGATAAACAGTCCGGCGAGCGCCGCGTCGATATAGTCGTTGAACATGACGCGATGCATCTGCGCAACAGACTTCGCGGGCGCGACGATCTTGCCTGCACGGGCAGCTGCGCCAAGTTTCGCTGCGTGCGCGAGGAAGCCGACCTTCGGGTCGGCATCGAATATCTTCTGCCAGCCTGCCGTCATCGTACAGATCAGTAGCCACACGGTCGGTACCAGCGTGACCCATGCGAAGCGTTCGCGCTTCATCTTGAAGAGCACCACCGTGCCGAGCACGAGTGCAATTCCCGCAAGCATCTGGTTCGAGATGCCGAAGAGCGGCCAGAGCGTATTGATGCCGCCCAACGGGTCGACGATGCCTTGATAGAGGAAGTAGCCCCACGCCGCGACGCACAGCGCAGTCGCGATCAGATTGGCGGGGAGCGAATCTATGCGCTTGAGTGCAGGGTGGAATGCGCCGAGCAGGTCCTGCAGCATGAAGCGGCCGGCGCGCGTGCCCGCATCGACCGCCGTCAGGATGAAAAGCGCCTCGAAAAGGATCGCGAAGTGATACCAGAACGCCATCATCGCCTGACCACCGATCACCTGATGCAAAATCTGAGCCATACCAACAGCGAGCGTCGGTGCGCCGCCTGCGCGCGCCACGATGGTCGTTTCACCGACGGCTTTTGCCGTTTGCGTCAGCATTTCCGGGGTCAGCACGAAACCCCATTGAGACACGGTCTGCGCTACGGCTTCAGGCATGTTGCCGAGCACCGCAGCTGGTGAGTTCATCGCAAAGTACACGCCCGGCTCGATCACTGCCGCTGCGACTAGGGCCATGATGGCGACAAAGGATTCCATCAACATCGCACCATAGCCGATGAAGCGCGCGTTGGCTTCATTGTCGAGCAGTTTCGGCGTCGTGCCCGATGAAATCAGTGCATGGAAGCCCGACACTGCGCCGCAAGCGATGGTGATGAAGAGGAAAGGGAAGAGATTGCCCGACCAGACGGGGCCCGTGCCATCGATGAACTTCGTCATAGCCGGCATTTTCAGTTCCGGTGCGACGATCAGAATGCCGATTGCAAGGCCGAGGATCGTGCCGATCTTCAGGAACGTCGACAGATAATCGCGCGGCGCGAGCAGCAGCCACACGGGCAGCACCGATGCGATGAAACCGTAGCCGATAAGGATCCAGGTGAGCTGTGTGCCACTGAACGTGAACCAGGCGGCCAGTGCTGCGGAATCGTGCACTTGCTGGCCGAATACGATCGATGCCATCAGCAGCATGAAGCCGATCACCGACACTTCACCGATACAGCCCGGGCGGAGAATGCGCGTGTAGATGCCCATGAAAAGAGCAATGGGAATCGTCGCGGCGACCGTGAACGTACCCCACGGTGAATTCGTCAGTGCCTTAACGACGATCAGCGCCAGCACGGCGAGAATTATCACCATGATGAGGAAAGCACCGAACAGCGCAATTATTCCGGGGACAGTGCCAAGCTCCATCTTCACGAGATCGCCGAGCGAACGTCCGTCCCGGCGCGTCGAAATAAAGAGCACGATGAAGTCCTGCACCGCACCTGCGAACACGACTCCTGCGAGAATCCAGAGCATGCCGGGCATGTAGCCCATCTGCGCGGCGAGGACCGGGCCGACGAGCGGACCCGCGCCCGCGATGGCCGCGAAGTGATGGCCGAACAGCACGTACTTGTTAGTCGGCACGTAGTCGAGACCGTCGTTATGCCGCACGGCAGGCGTCATACGCTGGCCGTCGAGCTGCACGACCTGATTTGCGATGAAGTGGCTGTAGAAGCGGTACGCGATTAGGTAGACACAGACGGCGGCGATCACGACCCAGAGGGCGCTGACCTTTTCGCCGTGCGTGAGCGCGATGGTGCCGAACGCGAATGCGCCCAACAGTGCGACTGCCGTCCACACCAGAAAACTGGATGCGCGGTTCATAGGAGTCTCCAATATAGTTTTATGAAACGACCATCAGCGCAGCAGGCCGGGTCCACTGCGGCTCGCTGTGCGGGCCGCCGCGCATAGTCAGGGATGTACCATGCTTTGGGCGTGTAGTATTCGTCTTCATCGAGTGCGTCACAAGCGCACAACTACGTAAGTGTGCTACGTAGTTATACGTAGCCCGCCCGACCGGTTTACCAAGATGAAACTGAAAGCGAAGATATTTCTGCTCGCCGTCGTACCGTTTCTCGTCGCGATAGCTGGCATTGCCTTCGGCGTGCGTCATCAGGCGACGACGCTCGCGAAGGCGCAGCACGACACGACCCAGTTGGCCTATATGGCCAGCAAGAAAATCGAATTGCGCAATTATGTCGATCTCGCGACTGGCGCCATCAAGCCTCTGTACGACGAGGCCGGCAAGAATGCGCGCGACGATGCCATGCTGCGCGACCGCGCACTCGCGATGTTGCAGAAAATGGACTTCGGACCCGACGGCTACTTCTTCGTCTACGACATGCATGGCCGTTCGTTGATGCACCCGCGCGAGCCGAATCTCGTCGGCCGTGACCTGTGGACGCTGCGCGATCCCGCAGGGGCGCCGACAATCCAACAACTGCTCGCCGTGGCGGCACAGGGAGGCGGCTATGTACGTTATGTGTGGCATCGTCCATCGACGGGCAAGCTCTCAGCGAAACTCGGCTATGTCGTGCCACTACAGCGCTGGGGCTGGATGCTCGGCACAGGCATCTATCTGGATGATGTTGATACGACTCTCGCAAGCATCGATCGGCGCGCATCGGCCGATATTGACCACACGATGATGTGGATCGGCACCATTGCGCTGGCCGGGCTTTGTGTGATTGCCGTGTGCGCGCTTGTGTTGAACGTAAGCGAGCATCGCAGCGCCGATGCCAAGCTCAAGCGTCTCGCACAGCAGGTGGTCGAGTCGCAGGAAAACGAACGGGCGCGGCTGTCACGGGAACTTCACGACGGCATCAGCCAGATGCTCGTGTCCGTCAAGCTGCTACTCGAATCGGCGCTTGCGCGCTTCGAGCTGAGTGCAACGCGCGTCCCGTCGGCAGAAGCAGCGCTGTCTATGGGGGTCACGCGTCTCGCTGATGCGCTGCGCGAGGTGCGCCGGATCTCGCATGCACTGCGTCCTGCGATGCTCGATGATCTGGGCCTCGCCGCGGCGCTCGAACAGCTGACGCGCGAGTTGAGCGCGCAGAGTCAACTGGCGATCGGGTTCACGCAGATTTGCCGCGATCACGCCGCGCACTTGCCCGATACTGTGAAAACCACGCTCTTTCGTATCGCGCAGGAAGCGTTAATCAATATTCTCCGGCACGCACATGCGAGTCGGGCGGCGGTGGCGCTCGAAGTATCGGGGAGCGAGATCACTCTCTCCATCAGCGACGACGGACGGGGCTTCAATGTCGAACGCGTACAGTCCGATCTTTTTGGTGGCGTCGGTCTGCGCAACATCCGTGAGCGCCTGGAGGCTCTCAACGGCAGCCTGCAACTAGACTCACACGCGGGCCATACAATAGTCACGGCGACCGTGCCGCTTTTCATGCGCGGCCCGCTTCCGGAAGAACTGCAGGCAAACCATTCATGAGCTATTCAACGGGCGCGGCGCGCCTCATCCTTGTCGATGATCATCCGCTTGTGCGCGACGGCTTGCGCGCGCGTCTTGAGGCTGTGCCAGGCTTTGCCGTCGTCGGCGAAGCGGGGAATGCGGAACAAGCGATGACGCTCGCGGCTGCGCAGGAGCCCGACCTCGTTCTGATGGATGTCGGCATGAAGGGGATCAATGGAATAACGCTCGCCGCGCTGTTTCATGAGCGCTTTCCTGACATACGCGTGCTCATGCTGTCGATGCACGACAACGTTGAGTATGTGACCAACGCTGTTCGCGCCGGTGCGCGCGGCTACCTTTTGAAGGATTCGCCGGGCGCGGAAATCATTCGCGCGATCGGTGCGGTTCTTGATGGGAAGACGTTCTTTAGCGAAGGACTTGGCGCGCGGCTTATCCAGGCATCGACCCTTCGTGATCCTACGGAGCGTTTGACGCCGCGAGAGCGTGACATTCTTGACCAACTGGCCGAAGATCGGTCGAGCAAGCAGATCGCACAGCGCAGCGGTCTGTCAGTGAGAACCGTCGAAACGCATCGGCAGAATCTGAAGCGCAAACTCGAAATAGATGGTCAGGCCGAGCTGATCAAGTTCGCCGTGGAGCACCGGCGCTCAGGTTAGGTCAACCGCCCGGAAAATTGGTATTGCGCAAATCGGATAGCGGCGATGCGTGTGCGTTTCAGCCCATCCCGCCGTGCAGCGCGCACCTCTGCCCGCCGATCTCGAGACCTGCCTCCGGCAACGCCGCGACACCGACCCGACTTCAGCGGAACGCTCTTGCCTTCGAGGCGCTCACGGCGGCGCGATACGAACGCATGTGCCGTGAAACGTTCTAGCACATCGTCAGATGTCGTATGGTGCGGGATGCGCGGCGAGCCGATTCGACCGCACGGTGCGAAGCTGCGCCGAACGTATCGCACCAACGTCCAAAGATTTCGTAGCGGACCACAACGCTCCATTCGAGCAATAATGTCTTGTTGTACGCAGGCTGAACGGAAGCGGTAGTACGGGCGCGCAGCGCAACTGATGGCGATCGCCGGGAAGCGATGGTCGCGATAAAGCGCATTTCGTCTCCCGCACCGCCAGATGTTACTTGACTCGTGCTAACCACCACGAAACCCATAGCTGCGGCCGATTGGAAGCGCCAGAATTTCCCACGAGAAAAGACGCATGATGCAACGGCATAGAAGGTTCTCCTGCATCGGCCGCAGGCTCTACGAGCAAATGGCGCTCAGGATTTCCTGACGCATTAATCAGGATGTCTCGCACCGGTTTTCCGGTGCGTCCTGACAGCGTCGTTAAACCAGTTGTGCGAAAATACGGCGTCGAAAATCCCACTCCACGCGAAGTGTGACAATTGCTTATCTCTCGGAGCGAGAGAATAGACAGCAAGCCTGCCGCGCTGAGACGTTTGGGTGAAACAATGCGTAAATTACGGCGCTACGACACGTACCAGCTCGGCGAATACGGATTTTTCTCGCTTTGCGAAATGGCGGATAAGATCGACGTTCTCATCGAACGCCCGGCGTCCGTGGCGAAGCCGATGGCTGTGGGCGAGTCACCGGAGAAAGCACGATTAGCGGCGCAGGCGTAAGAGCTGAAGAAGCAGGCAAGAACCGCAGGGAAAAATTTGGGCAAGACGCGGTGAACTCGTTTTTGAGATCGAGTGCAGAATAGGATAGCCAAACGGCGGCACTCGCGGGGAATACGGCGCTCGTCAGGTTGGATGCGCGGTGGAACGGTTTGGCTACATGCGGTGGCGCCCTGAAACTGCGGCGTCTCGCGGCGGTGCTCGCCATTAGCTGCGCGATCACCTTGGATCTTGATGGTGTAACAACAGTATCTCATGCGCAGAGTGAAGGCTGATATCCAGCGGTTGGCATGAGGTGACGGAGCCGAAGCTCCATTGCTACTTCGTCGCACCGCGCTCGTCATTCTGGCGAGCGAGGCAGTCGATGCGTTGCTTCTCACGGTCTCCAAGTGCTGCTTTCATTCGCGGCTTGTCGCGCGCTGCTGATCGGTGGACCGCTTCCGATTGGCAGCAGGCCGGGCGCGCGGACCATGGTTTCCATTCATATTCCGCTCGATGGCGGACCTCGAACATGATCAGGATACTCATTGCGGACGATCACGCGATCGTCCGTGGCGGACTCAGGCAGATCATCGCAACCACGAGCGATATCATCGTCGCGGCGGAAGCGGTGCAAGGGACAGAAGTGATCGACAGGCTGCGCAGTTGTGTCGTCGATCTGCTACTGCTCGACATGACAATGCCCGGCATCAGTGGCGTCGATCTGATCCGCAGAGTGCGGGTGGAGCAACCGTCGCTGCCCGTACTCGTGCTGAGCATTCACGATGAGGCACGGTGGCCTCGCGCGCATTGCGCGCGGGCGCAACGGGCTATCTGACCAAGGACAGCGACCCGGACGTGCTGCTCGCGGCGATCCGCAAGCTCACGGACGGCGGCCGCTTCATTGATCCGAAACTTGTCGATGGAATGATCTTCGAAACGCAGCGCGGCGACGTGCCGCCGCATGAGGTGCTGTCGGACCGCGAGTTTCAGGTGCTGCAGATGCTCGCGGCGGGCCGGAGCATCAACGAAATCGCCGACGCGTGCGCGCTCAGCGCGAAAACGATCAGTACATACAAGACGCGCCTGATGCAGAAGCTCGGATTTTCGAACAATGCTGAGGTGATCCGGTATGCGATCCGGCATGGGTTGATCGTCGAATAGGCGGTGAGGAAGGTGAGTGGCGCACACGCTCTTTCTGTCAGAAGGGCGTCGGGCCTAGGGCAGTGTTAGCTTTCGTAGTGGCGCATTCGCCGTTCGCACTAGTGCGCAACAAACCGTCTGTCCGCGGCCCGCCGGGATGCAGAGGTATTCTTTGCGGCGCGTACGCCGCTCGTTCAAGCGCAATGATAGCGGATAGCACTTACATAGTGTGCAGTGGTGTCCGTGTTCAGCGCGACGTTCCTCGACGGACGGAAGAGCTAACCGGAACAAGGGCTCAAGTACAAGTTCGCCGGCGCGGTGCGCGAGCTTCTTTTCGAGGGGTGGCTTCCTGGCATGACGCTGCGGATCGTCATTTTTGACCGGCCTCATCACTCCGAGTATCGACGCGACGTAATGGTCTCGGCAAAGGCATGAGCAAAGCACGCGACCCGAGCCGAAGCTGGAAAAATTGATTTCACTATCACAGTCAATCTCGGTGCCCGGGCGACACCATTGATTTCAATCATGCCGCCTACTCGCAAGCTCTTTTCCGATGAAATGTGCAACGGTACACTTATGCCATGATCGATAGGTCGACCGCATCGCTGTATGGCCAGTTCCTTCGAGAAAAGCAACTCACCGACATATTGGCAGCCGCAATAGCTACGCTCGGTTCCCTCGGCCTGAGCGCGGGGGCGAATACGTTAATCAACTTACGGTCGTTGTCTTCATGATCGCAAGAAGCGTACGATTTTCACCAACCGTATGATCTTCGCCTCGAGACGGTCAACGCGCAAGGTGAAAATTTATGTGTTCACTGCAAAAGCCAGAGGACTACTATCGATAGCATAGCCGAACGAAAGAGCACAGAACCGCAAAATCGGCGGAGTTCGCCGATTCGCAGACGTCGACGCAATTGCATCGTCCGCGGCGCGCCGAGCCAGTCACTTGACAAGCTCACGATACTCCGCGCACATTCAGGACCACCATTCCGGCCGCATAGTCATCGACTGTGCGAGCGTCACAGCAGGTGGTGGCCGTGAAATGCGTGTATTAGCAATTGGTACCGGTCTCGGAAGTTTCGTGTTGCGGTCGCGCGAACGCAATCGTGGCCTAACAGTCAGTCGTTTTTGCGTGTGGTTATTGGCCACGCCGATTTCACGACGCATCTTAAACCGTCCTACCGTCATGAACATGTCAAATTACGACCTGCCAAAAGACATGGCAAACCATCTGGTTGATCCGCATTACTATACCAACCCTGATCGTCTCCATGAAACGTATGCTTGGGCGCGCGCGAACAACCCTGTCGGGCGTGCAATGGCGGACGGGCACGATCCGTTCTGGGTGGTCACGAAACACGCCGACGTCTCCATGATTTCACGAGACACCGTCTCGTTTTGCAACGGCGAGTATTCTGTCGTCTGCCGGCCGAAAGCGTCGATCGAGCATGTCATTTCCGCAACTGGTAGCCCGAACATTGTCCGCTCGCTCGTGCATGTCGATGGGGACGAGCACAAGAATCTACGTGCGCTGACACAGTCATGGTTTATGCCGAACAGCATCATCAAGCTTGACGGCCGCATTCGGTCGCTGGCACGTGCGATGACCGCGAAACTGCTGCAGCAAAGCGGGCAAGTGATCGATTTTGCGAACGACGTTGCATCGCACTACCCGCTTAACGTGATCATGGATATTCTCGGCGTTCCGCAGGAGGATTCGCTGCGGCTTTTGACGCTGACTCATGAGATGTTCGGAAGCGAGGATGCGGAATACAAGCGCGAGATGCAGCGCCAAGGCGACTCGAGCAGCGCAATGGGCAAGGCTCTGCTGTCCGTTGTGGCCGACTTCAAGGACTACTTCAAGCGCCTCACCGAAGACCGCCGGGCGAACGCACGTAACGATATCGCGAGCGTACTAGCCAACGCGGTGGTCAATGGCCAGCCTATCGATGAAAGAACCCTTCTTGGCTATTACGTGATCATCGCCGCTGCGGGGCACGATACGGTTTCATCGTCCACCTCAGTCGCGATGTGGGCGTTGAGCTGCTTCCCTGAGCTGCTGCCGCGACTTCAGGCGGACCGTTCGCTGATTCCGCAGTTTATCGACGAAACCTGTCGTTACGCATCGCCTGTGCGTCATTTCATGCGTACGGCAACTGTCGACACCGACGTCCGAGGACGAACAATCCGGAAGGGCGATTGGCTGATGCTCTGCTACGGCTCAGCAAATTTTGACGAGGAAGTCTTTCCTGATCCGTTCAATTTCAATATCGACCGCAAACCGAACCGGCATCTCGCATTCGGCGTTGGCGCTCACGTGTGCCTTGGTCAGCATCTCGCAAACATGGAGATGCGCATCCTGTTTGAGGAACTGATCCCGAGGTTGCGGCTTATCGAGCCGGCGGGTGAAATTGAATTCATCGCGTCCAGCTTCGTCGGTGGTCCAAAGCATCTTCCAGTGCGCTGTGTGATGCAATGATTACACCAAAAACACCGAAGGAATGCTCCCATGAAACCGAGGACATCATTCTCAGAATCAAATATTGGCAAGTCCGCCAATACTTGGCCGTTTTGATGCAAGATATTTCAAGTGTGCTTTTAAAAGTAAACGACCAGAAAAATACGAGAGCGATCATCAGCTAGGAAATAAATATTTAGTTAGTTGATCCCTTGTTTGTTCTATATCAATAACGTCAGTAATCAGTCCGCCAATTTTTAACGACCTTGGATCCTCAATTTCTTTGGTTAGTGTTTGCACTGTGATCCTTGCGTCCTCGTCAAGGTTAGATAAAACCTTGTTCATAGTGTCCGGACTGAATACGCCAATGTGCGCATGCGGATATGCCAGCACTGCTATCGGGTCGAACCCGGGTCCGCACATGGCGTAGACACCGCCGGTGTAAGCTTTTCGCGCAACAAGGAGTAACTTCGGAACCTTACATTGAATATGCGATCGAAACAATTCTGCTGCCCCCGAGAATATCCCGCTACGTTCCGCTTCCCTGCCGATCATGAATCCGGGGACATCAGCAACGAATATAATCGGAGTTTTGGTTTTGGCGGCAATTTTTATCATTTTAACCATTTTCGACGCAGATTTCCGATGGATTACGCCTCCGTTGTATCGAGGGTTGTTGGCGATAACCGCGATCAGATTCCCCTTGATGGTGGCATAACCCGTCAATATCTCCTTCGCGTATAGTGGACTTATTTCTGTCAGGCTGCCTCTATCGATAAAAGAATATAGTAAATCATGCATGTCATATGGTGCTCGGTGATTCGACGGAATCAATTTTTCAAAATCGGTCGGGTCGGGATTTTCATATTCAAAAGCACTGCGTGAACTGCCCTTAAAAATATAATTAATTAATTTTTTTAAACATTGGAACAAGCTTTCTTCGTCATCAAATACCAGTTGAACTGAGCCTGAGTCTTTGCTGTGGACATCTGTTCCGCCTAGCGCATAGAGGTCGGAGTCCTGCGCCAGCATGGCCTTCACCATATCCGGCCGACCCATACATAAAGCACCCTTCTCCGTCATTAGTACCAAGTCTGCGAGCATCAGCGGTAAGGCAAGTGGGCCTGAGGTAGGACCGAGTATGGCGGAAATCAGCAGATTAGTTTCTGCGAATTCCGCGATAGATGCACTTACCCGGCCCATTCCCGATGGAGACAAAAGCAGTCGGGACATGTCTCGCGAAAGCACTTTTGTCGTGTCGAAGCTGTCTGTCCCGCCAGACTGGTCCTGAATGTAGATTAACGGCGCGCCGCTATTCTGAGCCTGAGTTACTGTGCTTATGATCTGCCCGGCAGTTCGCCACTGGCCACTTCCTTGGAACTCGCAGTCTTGCCCGCGATTCATGACCAGAAACGTCCGGACTGAATTTACCAATCCTTCACCGCAGATGAAATGACTCATCTCGTCCTGGTGATGATCAACAAAACTGCTAGGATCAAAGAGTGCGTTTATCCTCTTCAAGGAAATTTGCATATATCGTTTGCCTCCTGACAGTGCGCGTGAGATCAGTTGAAGCTAACGTTGTTGGTCTGAGCGGTACTACGCGGTAGCCCACTTTCCGAAATCAGAATTTCTTCAATACATGTTGCCGCGGCCAAGAGGCGGCGATCTTGACCTCGTGCAGCGTCCAGACTCAGTCCCACCGGCAGTGACTTATCGGGCGCAACAGGAAGGGTGATGGAAGGCATCGCAGCGTTACTGGCCAAATCAGTGTTGCGAATCACGTCCGCAAATAGCCCCGGCCGGTTGGCATCGATCACACGCGGTACGCAACGTGGAACCGTTGGGTAAGCGAGAAACTCAATGTCCCAGTTGCTAAACAACGTATCCATTTGCATGCGTAAAGCGGATATCTTTTGGATAGCTGACGAATAGTCTTGGGCAGATACAACCTTTCCGCTCAGATTCGTGTGAATGATATCGCGGACATCAGTGTCACGAATGTTATCGAATACGGTATTTATCCTATTTGCCCACCCCAGCGAAAGCAATGTCCGCGGAAAATCCGTGAAAAATTCATAAATCGGGACAGTAAATGTTCCGGCCTTGTTTAGCGCGGCGACAGTCGAATCATCCAGTTCGATGCACTGGAAACCTGCGCGGGTCAGTCGGCTGATGGCGTGGCCGCAGTATTTTCGGACATCGTCATCCAGTTCCGTCCACATGGACGCCGGAAGGCCGATTCGGCGTCGAGTACTTTTCATTTTTGTCGGAAGCCGATCTTCCGGGGACAGCAACTCATATAGAAGCTGAGCATCTTTCGCTGTCTTAGTCAGCAGGCCCGGTGAATCCTTCGTTCGGGAAACGGGGATGATTCCGGCTGAAGACCACCGACCGCTTGTGGGCCTAAAGCCCGTAATGCCGCAGAAGGCGGCCGGTATCCTTACCGAGCCGCCGGTGTCTGTCCCGATCGCGATGGGAACGATGCCGGCTGCCACAGCTGCGGCGCAACCGCCACTGCTGCCTCCGGCCAAATGCTCGGGAGCTGCGGGATTCACCACAGTCCCCCATTGAGGGTTGACCGATGTGATGCCAAAGCTAAGTTCGTGCATATTGTTCTTGCCGGCGAAGACAGCACCGAGGGATTTCAGCTTCCTGACGATAGAAGCGTCGCGCTTGGCAATGCAATCCTCCAGTCCCGGTGTTCCGGCAGTGACAGGGAGACCTTTAACACAGATATTATCCTTTAAGGAAAAAGGAATGCCAAAGAGTGGCGCATCTTTTAAAGCGTCGTTTGCTCTAGCAAAGTGCGCCTCTGCGTCGGATGTACGAATGAAGCAGTTGAGCGTCGCAGCACGTACATCCGCGCCGAGTGTGCGCTCCCGGATTTCAGCTGCTGACAGTTCACCAGTCCGTATGCGATCGCAAAGCGATTGCAGGGTGTTTTCCAAATGCATAGGGGTTTCAAATATCGGGGAACGTGCGATATCAGTAACGGTAAGCGCTGCGGACTTCGTCAAGCGGGTTTCCCGGCAGAAGCTTCCCTCCTGTGCTGCGTATCACGGCGCATGCGCTGTTCACCGCCGTCTGCACAGCGCCCTCAATCCATCCTCCGGTGAAAGAACAGCCGCATCCAGCCAGATAAAGGCCGGTATCTCTTGTGGGATCATTCGCGGTCTTATACTGAAAGAAGAGCCGTTGTGAATAGACATCCTCGCCGGGATAGTTGAGCTTAAACGCTCCGGAGGAGTGCGGGTCGGTCAACCAGTCGTGGTGAAGGACACTAGTATCATAATCGCCGGAGGCAGGAACCAAGTGGCGCGCAAGTTCAGGGTGGAAGGTTGCAAGATCCTCGACAAGTCGCTCACACCGCTGCTTTTTGTCAGCGACGCCCAGTAGCTTGTGGGCGTCATCTTCCCACGTGTAACTGAGCAAAACCACGCCCCGCCCATCTGACTTATCAGGTTCGTAATCGAGACAATACACGCCCCGGGCAAAGCCGTCCGACTGGATGGTGACTGGCAGCCCGTTTGTGATCCAAAATTTATCGCGGGTGAGCATGAACAGTTTTGACGACCCCGTGAGATGTGTTTCCCTCACGGCTCGGGATACGTCGCGGCTCAGAAACGTTTCGTCGTCCGTCAGACAGTGAGCGATTTGCATTGCCCTGTTGTTGCTGGTAACGATTACGCGGTCGACAGACACTATCCCCTCTCTATCCGTTAAGAGTTTTATCTTCCCATCCTCTTTGTAGATGCGCCCCACCGTGCTAAAGCGAACCCGTTCGCTAACAGTGCTCCCTCCGATCTCCTGTCCGGCTAGCCGTTCGACCAATGTGGAAATCCCGCTTGATATCAGGCGCTGATCATCGAGATAGCCGTTGATGACAAGACGCAGGATCTCAGTGAATCCCGCTTGATAGACAGGCAGAAAACCCCCGGAACCTATCCCTAAAGACCCGAACAGCTCGAAGTCGTCAGGTCTGTTCCATGGCACACCGCCGGGTGGATTCAGGCCAGTGAAAATCGTCACAATGGCGGAATAAAAAGAACTGTCACGAAATGCGTCGAGCCACGCCTGCCATGCTGTACGTGCTTGTTCAAGTTGATGTGACTTCAACATGACCGTAATCTTCGTTGGCGCTACGAGAGAGATGCCGTTTACGACACACCCGTGGTGTAATAAGGCTGTCCAGCCTTCATGAACGCGCCTGAATAATGACGGCGGGGGATCCCCCGCTGGCCAAACATGGCGAGCACCGCGATAATGCAGTTCGGTATCAACCACTCCGGGATCAGGGAAAGACGCTGTCGTGCAGATGTTATGCTTGTTTAGGTAGTGAAAAAGGCCGGTCGCACTAGGAGGAAATCGCATTGCGCCCATTTCAGCAATGAGATGTGGATGCCTTGGATCGAATGTTTGGGACCAAATTCTGCCTCCAATGCGATCGCGAGCCTCAAATAGAGTAATGTCGCTTACACCTGCTCGCAATAGTTCTGTCGCAGCCACAAGACCGCTTATACCGGCACCAACGATGGCAACTCGAGGAGCAGGGGTGCCGGACGGAAAGTAGCCGATTTTTCCTTCAGACTCTGAGAGTTGGAGGAAAGGAGCGTAGTCATACAGCAGGTCAACAGTCGGTGATGAACTTTGTGAAAATGCGACACGGTTCTTCATGGATTGTCTCCGTTATGACAATGCATCCGCCTAGGGAACGATGGTTGATGTGAATGCTGCAACGGCCGTCGGTCGCGAAGACCGATACTGATCTATTATTTGGCCGAAGGCTCTACAGCATGCGGCAAAAAATTCTATACATTGAAGTTGCAGTGGGTGTGACCATATCAAAAGCGCTGCAGCTATATCAAACAAAAAAAATTGATACTCGTGCCACGCAAATTAGAGCGTCGTTGACGCCTTGCATCTCGACGCGCTACTGGGCAAGCGGTACCTCAAAGTCGCTAAACAGTCACCCCGGCTGATTTGCGTGCAAATCCCGGCGCCGCGCAGGATTATTGCCGATTCAGACTGCGGAGCTATCCGGAAGGCGGAAGTAGGCTTCCCTGAGCAAGCTCACGGGAAGAGGGTCCTGCAGAGAACAGCCATCAGCCGACCTATAGGCGCGCGCGAGATTGCGGGATTTCCGACGTGTGCACAAGGTATTTGTTTCGGGCTTGCTTTGCCATGAATTGGCAACATTTGGCGCTCGATTAGAACGGCGGATGGATGCGAAAAAGTGTGAGCGCCTTAACTGGCGCATCGCTACATGTCGGCGGTGGAATGCTCGCGCCGCTAACGCATCCAATCAATAATACGGAAACGTACACGGGGTCGTTGCGTGATCAACAGATAACTAAGCCAGCTGAAAGTCGGTGGCACTCCGAGCGGGGTAGTGTTAACCATTTAAAGCATCTGATTACACACAACTCATTCGTCAAGTTCTCGTGCGTACCTGAGTCCGGCGGCGAAATCCATCACGCGCTGCAGACCTTGCCAGATGGTCTTGACTGCGGGTTCGCCATCGCCTTTACGCGCCAGGAAACCACCAAGCATAGCGACCAGACGCACGGCCTCATTCAGTCGCGGTGATGTCCTGGGTGGTTTCTTTTTGTTGAGAATGAATGCCGCGCGCCACTCATCGCGCTCGAACAGAAGTTCTGCAGCCAGGTCCGGGCAAGTTCGGCCCAGTCGCATCAGTCGGGCGACGCGCCACGCGACCACCATGAACAGGGCCAGGGCGCGCTCAAGCCGTGCCTTCGATGTGAGCTGCAACGCCTCGACCCGACAGCCGTTCTTGAGTACGTGAAAGAATAGTTCCACCTCCCAACGCGCGCGGTACCAGTCAATCAGCTGCGCCGCTGCATCAAGGTCGTTCGCCTGGCGATTACTCAGCAGCCGCCATTGAACCGGCTTGACGCCTGCCGGTGGGTCGACCTCCCGTGCGACGATACATGTGACGCTCACCACGTCACCTGCGGCATCAGGCAACGCGACGCGCTGCGCCCACACCTGCTGCCGGATCGTACGCGCCGGCTGAGCCTGACGGGCTGCCAGCGTAAAGTGAATTCTGCCCAATGGCTTGCCCGCAGTAACCTTGTTCCACAATTTGCCGCCTTCAGGCAGGGTGCGATTGTGCTGCGAGCGCAGCAGCCAATCGGCCGGGTTGTCCAACTCCTTTGCCTTGACCATCAACGCCATGATGTCCGACTCGCGGTCAGCCACGTAGACGAGTCGCGTGGCAGGCGGTGCCGCAGCCTGTTCGGCAACCCGTTCATATCCTTCGATCCAGCGAATGCTTTCCTTGAAGCCCGGGCGTACGCCATCCGCACCTTTGGGTTCGCGTGCCCACATGAAGGCGTCAAGCACGCCCAGCGGCTCGCGCGATGGCGTTACCGCATAAGTCGGGTGCAGATACATCCCGCGTTGAGCCTCATACGACAGCGGCCCCAGGCCCGTAATCGTCTGGCCGCTAAAGTCCAACTCCGTTGTGTCCTGGATGCATAGCACCACTTCGCAAGCTCGCATCCGCTCGTCCGAGCTTTGCCAGTGGGGCGCCAGAATATCGCGCCAGTCCAGTTCATCCTGAGCGAGAAAGCGGTACGCTGCGGCCGTTTCCGCCCAGCCGCCGCATGCGTTGGGTATGCTCGCCGTCGGCTTCTCTGCGAGCCGCTGCGCGAGCAACACGGCGCGCTTGTTCAGACGCTGGCCGCCCAGGTCGATGTCCTTGAATTCTGTTGCTGCCCAGCCCGCTGCCTCTCGCTTCATGCGCTGCCCAAAAAGCAAGAGTAAACGACAGTCCGAAGAAGTTTACAACCCACCACGCTATGTCATTGACAGTAAACGACTTTCTCGGCGCCTACGCACTTGTGTGTAATGGGATGCATTTAAAGATCAAATGGATCCTATCCAAACAATCGATTTTTGGAATTTTAGGAAATGCCGCATAGTATGCCACACGTCGTGCTGAAGGCGCGGTAATCCGCCGTACGCATATGAATGTGGCGTGAAGATGAAATTTGTATGACTTTAACCGAAATGCGCTAATAGGTACCGATCACGATGCCGAGCTGGGCCTATCAGGCCACGCTGAAGATCAATAACCGTTGGACCCGTGATCCTCGGTGAAGAAAGTCGGCTGCGTTGACGCGAGAATCGCGCCGACCGTAGGTGGGCGCATTCGGTAGATTTTCTCGGAGCAAAAGAGATGCATTTTTTCGATGTTAATCAGATGGCCGAGTTTTTTGTGGAATCGTTTAAGCTCGTAGCAATCTTCGCTACATTGTGTATCGCACTCGAGCTAATCTTTCCGGCTTATCGATACAGTTTTGCGTCATACGTTCGCGGCGTACGGAATTGGATCATTCGCATCGGGCTCGGTGCCGTAGTCTGGCACGGCTACGCCGTGGGTTTGGAATGGCTGGGTGTCAAGCCGCTCCTGACGATCAATTTCGGGACGTTGTTTCACTCTGACAACTCAATCATTAGCGCGGGCTTCGCCGTTCTTTCGGGCGTTCTAGTTGCGATTGCCGCTGATTTCTTCCGCTACTGGATGCACCGCGCACAGCATGCTGTTCCATTCCTGTGGCGCATGCACGCCACCCATCATTCTATCCGCGAGCTAACGGCTTGGAATTGTGCTCATCACGTGTCTGAGCCGCTTATTTATGCGGTTTTCGTAGCAATGCCGCTCGCTCTGATCCACTTCGAATCTGGCGTCGTGCCCACTGTTGCCCTGACGCTGATTGCCTTTCAGGTCCATTTGTCTCATTCGAGCACGCGCATTAATCTTGGCCTGCTACGATACGTCGTCGGGGATGGCAAGTTCCACCGTATTCACCATTCAATTGAAGCGCGTCACCGGGGCCGGAACTTCGGGACATTTACGACTCTCTGGGACACGATTTTCCGTACGGCATACTGGCCGAAAAAGGATGAATGGCCCGAAGTTGGGCTCGGAAACCAATCCGAACCGCTCACGGTGCGTGATTACGTTATGTTCCCGTTTGATCGACGCCGGTGGTGCAAGCCTAGAGCCGGAAGCGGTGTACGGCAGAGTTGAGGTTGGATCGAACGCTGAAAACGTTCACCCTGAGGATGATTGTTGAGATCGGAAACCAGCAACAGTAACTTGCTGCCGTTGTGGGGGAGGCGTTTTATCACGGGCGCCCCGTCTGCCGGGGTTGGCATGTCAGTGAGATCTACACCAGAACAAAGGCCCAAAGGAAGCGCAAGTATCGCCCAGTCGCCAAGCCGGGCATACCACCCGACTTTCTGTTGCTGGCCCATTGGAATAAGCCGGCGGCACGGCAGCATTTTGAAAAATAAATCGCCTAAAATTGCGAGCTCAAGACGGTGACGATCTATAAACGCGGCGCCGATACGGCTGCGCAGGAAGTCACGTTCATGCGAACAGGATGCGCCGCTCGATCAAGCGGCGTAAGGGGCAATGCTCGGAGAGTGTCTGCTGTGCTTGCGTCGTGCTCGACTGCATCCGTGGCTCACATGGTCGTAGGGGCATGTGGACAGCAGCGTCAGGCAAACTTTCTCCTACGCAGTACGTCTATTTGGCTTGGCTTGGGTTGCTGCTTAAGCCGCTCGCCCCCACTGATTCCGACCGATCCATCCACTCGACAGGAGGCAGCAATACCATGTCCCGAATCTCGCTCCTAGCAAGCTACGCTGCCACCGCCACGCTGATGCTTGGCGTCCCCAGCGCACAGGCCGCGACTTGGTCTGCATCTTCCCTCGAAACCTCGTCCTGCTTCTCGACCAATCTATTCGCCTCGTGGACCTATGGTAGCTACACCGTCAACAACGACGTCTGGTCTCCCTGCCACAATGTGGCAGCGGGTGCGCAGACCATCTGGGCCAACACTAACCTAGACTGGGGCGTAACTTCGGATCAGCCCAACACCAGCGGCATTAAGTCCTATCCGCACATCGGTTACTCGATCAACAGGACCATCAGTTCGCTGAACAGGCTGACCGCGGCGGTCTCGGCTACGACGCCTTCCGATGGTGCATGGGAATCGACTCTCGATATATGGGCTAGCAACAACGCGCACGAGATTATGGTCTGGCTGAACTACACCGGAACCTCAGAGGGCTGCGGCAACGTCAAGCCGATCTCCTATAACTGGACGTCCGCTGGTTGTGCGATACCGCTTCACAGCAACGTCTCGCTATCCGGTGGCACTTGGAATGTCTACGTGGGCAGCAACGGCAGCAACACGGTTTATTCGTTCCTGCGCACAACCAAGACCAACGACATGACGATCGATGTGCTGGCGATCATGAAGTACCTGAAGTCGCTTAACTATTTTGACGACGTTATGATCGGCGAACTGCAGTACGGCTTCGAGATCACGTCGTCGCCGGGCGGCCTGAGCTTCGCGTCAAAGAACTTCACCGTTGCTGCCGAGTGATTCCGCCGCCTAGCGTCGCGGACTGCCGTCTGCACGCCGTGCGTGCTAGATCGTTTCATCGCGCGGCGCAGCGCGCGGAATATGTCACGCGTGATGAACCTGAAACCAAGTTCTCTTTGCCGGGCAACCATCTGGTTTTGTCGTAACAGCGACAGGTCCGGTCCGGTTGTCAGGTTTGAATGTCGGCGCAGCGAGACAAAAATGAACTAAGAGTTCGCTGCACGTGCGCCATAGGCCACCGCGTTCGAGTGGCACGGATCCCGCTTTGGTGTCTACTGCGCAACCTCCGTCGATTGCGACGAAGTATCCATGGAGGAGAGCGTGAATGACAGCATGCTCCCCTCGACTGGTTGACTGCCTGTAGCTGCGCCGGACAAATAACGCGCTTGGAGCACCGTCGAAGCGCATGCCGCCGCCTAGGCAGAAGGCAGGATAGTCATGCCTGTCTCGCCCGGCTTACACCGATCATCATTGCAAGGAGTGTCGCATGGCCCTGAAGATCATTGCGTCGACGTGTACCGGTTGCTCGGCCTGCGAGCCGCAGTGCGCCAATATCGCCATCAGTGAGAAAAACGGTGTCTTTGCAATCGATCCGAAGAAATGCATGGAGTGCGACGGCCAGTTCGATACTCCGCAATGCGTGGCGGTGTGCCCCGTGGACGGATGCATCGTTCCGGCCTAGCCCCGTTTCCGCGCGCATCGCGCCACTTGCGTCTAACGACTGCTCACTTTGACAGGACCGACACCATGCTGCCCAACCTTACCGTGACGCCCGCTGCCGAAAAGTTCATGCGCCGTATTGTGCGCTTTTCCGGCTTGCCATCTGGTGGGGTTTTCGTCTGCTTGCGAACTCTGGCGGCTGCACTGGATACGATGCCGGATTCAGTGCCGTAACCGGGGCGCAGCCAGGCGACGAGGCAATGGAGGTCAATGGCCTGCGTCTTTTCCTGCCCGCAGAAAGCCGCCTGTTGCTGGACGGCGTGACGATCGACTTCATCGACACACCTGATCGGTCGGGTTTCGCGTTCATGAAGGACAATCAGGGACATGGTGTTGCCGCCAGCGAAGGGGAACCCGGTGTCAGGCGCATTGAAGTGGGTGCGATCGGACACGGGCGCCCCTTGT
>NZ_JAGIPX010000086.1 GCF_017814945.1 Paraburkholderia sp. LEh10 | reverse complement strand
CTGCTCAACGCCCAATGGAGGCTAAATCACATTCAATCTCTGACTGCAGATCTGTCCGCTGAACCGGGTCACCCTCAGGGCTATCCTAAAGACCACCGACCGGTGTCGTTTGAAGGCCACGACGTTGTTCCCTCTGTCTTCGGCGCGATTTACGCACTTACGGTCTTTCGCGCTGCTGAGCCGACGGGCATTCAAACGGCGGCTTCAACCTCTGAAGCCGCCGTTCATCTATCTCGGTCTAACCTCCTGACCCTCGGACCAGACGCTACAACTCGCGCAAGGCACAGGAATGGGTTAGCGCCAGCCAGGCACCACGTCAGTTTTCCGCCTGCTACTTATGCGTAAATCGCCTCACGGAACTGGTAACGAGGTCCACGTAGAAGAGGTCCCCGTCTGGACCGGATTTCAAATCCACCGGTCCTCCCTGCAGGTCCCTTGCAAACGTCTGTGGCGTGTTATTCGGCGGCTGCATTGTCCAGATGCATTTCCGAAGAAGATCGCCAAAGTACAGGGCATTCCTGAACGCGGGAGGGTAGGTTGTGCTGGTGCCGTCAGTGAATCCAATCGCGGAGATCACACTACCGTTTTGATCGGGCCCCCCGCCGGACGGCTTGCCGCCGCACGTCCTTCCCCTGCTGTCCTCGGCCGTAACGTAACTCGCGTGAGAGTAAGCAAAGAACGGTGCAGTGACGCCCCCAACGCTTCCGCAGTATGCGGTGCTCTGGTAGCCGGGTTGAGGAGCCGCACTGAAGTTGTTGTTGGGGGCCCATCCTTCGAAACACGGCCACCCGAAATTCTGGCCGGCGACGGTGAAGTGATCGATGGATTCCCAGAGGTTCCAACCCACGTTGCCGATATACAGTTCATCCGTCACACCGGGCAGCCGGGCGAAGCGGAAAGGATTGCGCAGGCCGTTTGCGACAATGGCAACGCTTTGGGTTGTCGTGCCCAGGTTCGTTACCCGAAGAATAACGCCATCGTCGTAGGGCGACACGCGCTGACTACGAAACGCCCCCTGCGGCAAATTTGTACCATCGCCGCAAGCGGTATCCAACTGGCCGTAGTCGACCTGGTCGAAGCTTGCGCCATCGCCGGCACTGACATATAGCGTTCTGTTATCGGCTCCGAAGGCCAGGCCGCCGATGCTGTGAGACGTATAGTAAAAACACCAAGGCTGCCTGGTGGATCCGGCGGGGGGCAGAATCTTCGTTTCGCCCGACCCCGTTAAAAGCGAAAGTTGGCCGCCGGTAAGGACGTTTCCACTACACGCTCCTGTCGCGGGACGCGTCGTGTAAAGCACGTAGACGTTTCCATCATTCAGCGGATCGACTGCAAGTCCGAGGAGCCCCCGGTCGGCATCATTGCAAACTTCACTCCCCAGGTCGGCGAGCAACGTACAGGTAGGGGTCGCCAAGTCGCAATTCCAGACCTTGCCCCCTTTTTCGGCGACGTAAACCCTGGTCTTGCTTCCGTTGAAGCTTATCGCGGTCGGCTGAGTGAGACAGCCCGCGTACAAGATCTGCTCGGTAAAACCTGGGGGAAGCTTCGGCCGCGGCCTGGTCGTGGAAGTGGGTTGGCATGTAACCGACTGCCCGACAGCAGCCACATTGGGTACAGCAGCGGCCTGAGCGCGCGCTACATCGGTGAAAAACGATGATGTCAGCAACACTGCCAGCGCGGCGATCACGCGGCTTTGGCTTAGCCAGCCTTCTATGGAGTGCGGCATCTTACCCTCCTGTTCACGATTTGACTCATCGCGAAACCTAGCGAGATATCGGCCGGCGACTTTTCGCCTCGTTTTAGCGCCGGTCCCATGTGCCAGCGAAGCGCGTGCCAGCTGCAGCACATCCTCCCATTCAGCTTGCTTGCCGGCGCGCAATGTCGCTATTTTGTCCGCCGCCCATGGGCAAAGGGCCTATCGCTAACGGGTAAGCTGCCGTTCGAACTGCTGAATAACGAACGGCCCTTCCGGGTCGCTTTCTGCCCGATGCCGAGGCAGCATGGAGCGTACCGCCACCTCATCGTCGGACCGGATGCGGCCATGTGACGGTCCCCTTGGCTGCAGGGGCACTTCGGACAATCAGGACAATCGGGTGTCGGCTTTCGCTCAGCTACCGGTCGTTCGCAGACAAACGACACACAGGTTGTGATCAGCTTAATGCAACTGTCGGGGCCACACCACCGCCCACGGTTGCCAGACAAGGTGCTCTGGCCTCGCAGCGCTGCAATCGGACGAGCGTGTCGCAAAGAATATCTGCAACGCTTCACGGCTACGCGATCGGTAAAAGGGGATCGATCTCGTCTCGCAGAAACTCCTGCGCCTCACGCCGATTCCCACACGCCTTACGCGATTGCATTTTGAAACACTTGCAAACTGTAAGGCGGCCGCTTTTTTCATATCCTGAAAGGGCAGTGTGCCGTGGCGGATGCTGCCGATCATGGGACGCGTGCAGGCATCACTTGGGGGAACCAAATGAAGAAGCTCGTCTCGTTGTTGGCCGTCGCTGCGCTTGGCGCAGGGTTCGCCGCGACGGCGCGGGCGCACGTCTCGGTCGGTGTCGGCATCGGGGTGCCGGTCTATGGCGCGCCACCGGTCTATTACGCGCCGCCGCCGCCTGTCTATTACGCACCGCCGCCCGTCTACTATGGTTATGGTTATTGGCCGGGGTACTACCGCGGGTACTACGGTCGTCCGTATTGGCCGGGGTCCTACCGCGGGTACTATGGTCGTCCGTGGGGGTGGCATCACCCTTACCGCCGGTGGTGATTAGAAAGGTAGAAGGGTGTCAAACGAGAGGTACGGCGCCGAGTAGTTCGGCGCGCGTCGCCTCCCGACGGCGCAACGCAGATCCCGCAGCCGCATTGCGCCGTTTTAATTTCCGCCGCTCAGCTGCCGCCCGGGCCGTATGTAAGACCAGATTGCGACGATGGGCACTAGCCTTGGGCAACGACAGCTGCTTAGAGAAACCAACGAATTAGCTTGGGCTACTAAACACAGTAAGCAGCGGGTCAATTAGCGAGCAGCGCAGCGGATGTCGGTAATGTGCCGAGAGATGTGCAGAAAGTCTGAAGGCAGGAAGAATGCCCAAGGATGGGGTGGCCGTGGTGTAAGTTGATGAATGTCCAGTTCGTCAACCTGCCCTGGGGAGGGCTTACGCCATGGCCACGACCAAGCGTAGTACGAACCGGCCCTCAGCGGAAGCGCTGGTTGCCGGCGATCGGGATCTGATGAAGGCGCTTAGGAAGGATGCGCTACAGGGAAGTGCTGGAAGCGGAGATGACGGAGCTGTTGGGTGCGTCACCCAACGAGCGTACCGAAACACGTAGCGGCTATCGGGCAGGCTATTACGGACGAGGGCTCGTGACACGCATCGGAGCTGGAGCTTCGCATGCCGCGCGACCGTCACGGAGAGTTCTCGACGGCATTGTTCGAGCGGTATGCGCGCAGCGAGAAGGCACTGGTGGCCGCGCTCGCCGAGATGTACGTGCAGGGTGTATCGACCCGCAGGTCAAGGCGATCGCCGAGGAACTATGCGGTCACAGTTTCTCGGCCTCGGCGATCTCCGCCATCAACAAGGGACTGGACGCAACGCTGGCGAAATTCGCGCACCGGCCGCTGGAGGAAGCGTATCCGTACCTGATCGTCGACGCGCGCTACGAGAAGGTGCGTGAATCAGGTGTGATCCGCTCGCAGGCGGTGCTGATCGCCATCGGCGTCAACTGGGAAGGTCACCGCCAGGTGCTGGCCGTGGAGTTGGCCAACCGCGAAAGCCTGTCGAGCTGGAAGGAATTCCTCCTGGGGCTGAAGAAGCGCGGCCTGTCAGGCGTCGAGTTCGTCGCCTCGGACGACCATGCGGGGTTCAGGAAGGCGATCGGCGAGGTGCTGCCTGAGGCCGCCTGGCAGCGCTGCTATGTGCACTTCCTGCGCAATGCGCTGGACTATCTGCCGCTAAGGCCGACGATGACTGCCTGCAGGAACTGCGCTGGATGTACGACCGTCGCGACCTGCAGGAAGCACAACGGGATCTGGCTGCATGGATTGGCAAGTGGCAGGGCAAGTATCCGAAGCTCGTGGACTGGGTGGAGGGCAACATTGCCGAGACGCTGACGTTCTACCGCTTACCTCGCGCGCATCACAAACATCTCAAGTCGACCAACATGCTTGAACGCCTGAACGAGGAAATCAAGCGACGCACGCGTATTGTGAGGATCTTTCCGAACGAGGCGGCGTGCCTGCGACTCATCAGGGCCCTGTGTAGCGAAACACACGAAACGTGGCTGGAAGACAGCCGTTATCTGAACACGGCTTTGCTGGCCGAGCAGAAGAAGGAGTTTCTACGCGCTGCTGCATGAGCGGCGCGCCGTGTCCGCTGTTGCGGGCTACGCCCTTCGCAGCGGACACGGCAGAACGATCAACTGAAACCATCGTTAACCGTTTTCTGCACAACTTGACGTACACAACTCGAATGTCAGAAGCACCCCGGAAGCGGCCATTGGTGTCGCGACGGGGCGACCGACTGATGTGGGTCGACTACGGAAGCAGCGCTTAACCCCAGGCACGCTCTCCTTCTGCGCTGACAACCGTGCACTGCAGCCCCTGCGCCGCACCCGCGCGATCGATCGCTGCTTCGAGCTGCGCAAACGGATAGGTCGCGAGTTCGACGACATCGAGCGACAATTGCCCCGACGCCACGAGCGAGACGAGCGCGAGGTAATCGGCACTGCTGTACATGAAGTGACCGATCAGCTCCCAGTTGTTGCGCAGCATCTCGCTGTAGGTGATGGGCAGAATGACATCCATGCTACCCATCAGCACGAGCCGCCCGTTGCGCCGAAGACTGCGTAGCGCCGCGAGTGTCGCATTCGGTTCCTGTGCGTGGCCGACCATGTCGAAGGCGAGATCGGCACCGCCGCCAGCCACCTCGCGGATCGCAGCGACGTCGCGTGCGCCATCGCGCGTCAGCACGATCGGCACGACGCGGCCGCTGCCCAACTCGACCAGCTTCGCGAGCGGCTCGGCGCGACGGCCGAGCGCGACGACGCGGCTGGCTCCGAGTGCCAGCGCCGCGAGCACGGCTGCCGACCCGAAGTAACCCGTCGCGCCGTTCACGACCACCGTCTCGCCGGCCACGAGTCTGCCGCGCCGCAAGCCGCCGAACGGCACCGAAAATTTGCCGAGCACCGCCAGGCGCGCTGACGGCATCGCATCGAAGCCATCGAGCGCCAGCACGGTTGAAGCCGGAAATTCCGCGAACTCGCGCAGCGTCCCATGCGGAAAATCGGCAAGCATCGGCGCACTGCCCGCGCTGATACCGGTCAGGCCAATCAGAATCTGCTCGGGCTCAGCCACTGCTTCATTGGCCACCCAGTACGGATGCACGACGACGCGTTGTCCGGGACGCAAGCCGAACACGCCTTCGCCGACGGCCTCGATACGGCCGACGCCGTTCGTCCCTGGCGAAAAAGGACCGGGCGGAAATGCGTATGGCAGCTTGCCTTCGACGTACGCGCGCGTATAGCTGAGCAGCGGCACCGCCTCCATCCGCAGCAGCACGGCGCCGCGCCGCGGTAGCGGCGTCGGCTCATCGCGCAGAGCCAGGGGTTTGCCGGGTTCGTCGAGCATCCAGGCTTTCATCGTCGTTCCTCGAAAGAAGGGGTAATCGGACGATTGAACTGTAGTGGCGGTTGACCTATTCTCGAAATCAATTGTCGATATTGGACCTATCAACGTGGTTGATCTGCGAGGCATCGACCTGAATCTGCTCGTGTCGCTCGACGCACTGCTTGAGGAAGCCAACGTAACGCGCGCGGCCGAGCGGCTGCATCTGACGCAGCCGGCGCTCTCGACGCAGCTCGCGCGGCTGTGGCAGATCTTCGGTGATCCGCTCCTGATTCCGTCGACGAGCGGTCGCGGCATGACGAGAAGTGCACGCGCCATCGAGCTGACGACGCCCCTGCATGACGTACTCAAGCAGCTCGAAGCCGTCGTTCGACAACAGCCCGACTTCGATCCATTCGCCGACACGCGCCGTTTTACGATTGCCGCCAGCGATCAGGCGATCGCCGTGCTTGGTTTTCAGCTGATGCAGTCGTGGCCCGGGCATGCGGGGCCGGGCGTGCAACTCGCGTTCGTCGTCGCGGAGCAATCGACGAGCGTCGAGCGCTTCGAGCGCGGCGAGATCGATCTGCTGATCGGTTCTGAGCGGATGGTTCCGGCGTGGACGAAGGCGCGCAAGCTTTACGACGAGCACTTCGTGTTCGCGCAGCGCAAAGGTCATCCGCGCGGGCTCGCGCCCGTTGATCTCGATAGCTACTGCGCGCTCGGCCACGTGCTCGTTTCGACGAGCGGCGGCAGCTTCTTTGGCTTTATGGACGAGCATTTGCAGGCGCTCGGGCGCGTGCGCCGCGTCGTGCTGTCGGTTCAGCACTTCACGCTCGTGCCCGAACTGCTCGCCCGCACGGACTATGTCTCGACACTGCCGTCGCGGCTCGTTGCGCGCTATCGGGACGTGCTCGATGCGTTCGATTTGCCGTTCGAGGCGCGCGGATTTTCGCTGTTCGCGGCATGGCATCCGCGCGATCAGGCTGACCCAGGGAGCGTCTGGCTGCGGGAGAAGCTGACGCAGATCGTGGCGAACTGGCACGCGTAGTCACGTGATTTATGTCGTTCAAGATCACTCAAGATCGCGAAAGGCAATGCTTTCCGTTCATCCTGGGCCACGGCGCACCGAACCGTAGTTCCGCATATCAATAGTTTCCTGGAATGCGCTATCGCGTAACCCCATTGTCGCGCGGGGACCCGTTCCGGGACGCAAGCGGTAGCGCTCAACAGGTAGGGCAATCGCGGATCAGCGTCTGCGCGCGAAAGCAGTGGCAAGGCATTCAGAGAACGAATCCACGCTTACATACGGAACCGGAGAACCGAACCGTGCATCATCTAGGCATTGCCGTCATTGTGTTTGCATGTGTATTTAGTAGCGCCCTGCTCGGATTGTATCTGCACTCCCTGTTGCCAGAGCCCCATCTCAGCGATGAATCGGTCAGCGTCATCAAGCTGACGATCGGATTGATAGCCACGATGGCCGCGTTAGTGCTGGGACTGCTGATCTCGTCGGCGAAAAATTCGTTCGATGCCGCGAACGCCGCGGTCGTACGCGAGGCCACCAATATCATTCTGCTCGATCGCACGCTGGCCCAATATAGATCGGAGACGCAGGAGATCGGTACCTTGCTGAAGCAGTTCACCACCAGGGGAATGCTGAAGGTCACTTCTGGTGACCCGGATCAGTTGGCAAGCATGCGCAGTCCCGAGGATCTTAAACAGGGGGAGGACATTCAACACAGGCCGGCGGAACTCTCGCCGCATAGCGAAACGCAACGTCGGCTACAGGGGGTGCCATCCAGATCGCCCGCGAAGGGCTCGCGATGCGAGAGCTTGCGCTGCTACAAGCAGCAGGCTCAACCCCCATGCCGCTACTGATAACGCTAGTGTTGTGGCTGTGCATCATCTTCGGCTCGTTTGGGCTCTTCACGTCCCCGAACACGGCTGTCACCACAACGTTTTTTCTCGGTGCAGTCTCCACTTCCATCGCAACATTTCTGATCCTGGAAATGAACACACCGCTCGGCGGGATTATCACTGTCTCGCTTGCGCCGTTGCGCGAGGCGCTCACCATGCTTGGCCAGTAGACACGGATTTTCCAGGCCCTTGCGCCTGTTTTCTTGAGAACTGCCGTTGGGGCTATGCGGGACCGTACGGCAGAGTGGGCCCTTCACCGACTCCGTCAGGCGCTGAACGGCCATGAAGGGACGTTCGTCCGGTGTGCCACTCGGACATTCAGACGGCGGCTCCGCTCAGCTACCGGCCATTCGATCGCCGAGAGCAACTGGTACTTCATCGACAAATGCCGACAGTGCGGCAACGGCATCGAGGAGGCCGCTATAAGTCACCTTCTTGACCTTCGGCACTGAGGCCATTCACGAAACGAGCATTGGGTCGTATAGAGCAGACCTGGCCGCCCCAAATCTGCTCACCAGGCGTATCCCACCTTGAATACGCGCGATTGCGTGCGGCAACATCGGCGGGACAGGGGCTCGATAGGCAACAAGGCACGGCAGCAAGCGCAGCCAGTTCACGCGACGCGTCGTCGTAGAAGGTCGCCTCGTACCGTTTCGTCTCCCCATCTTTGAGTGCGCAGCTTGGCGCCACGAATCGCCTCGTCGAAGTTTTTTTCCGTGGCAACGTGCCGATGATCGACGCTGACCAACCAGCTACCTTCAGCGCAACACCAACGTATTCGACGTTCCTCGACCAGGCCAGCAAACCATCGCCAGATATCCGCATCCTCAGCATTGGCCGCATTCGCAGCGCTTTGGCGGATCTGCTTTGAAAGATCCAACGGTTCCTCCATCAGGGAGAGCGATCAGCAAGTCACAAATATTTCAAATGCCGCTTACCAGCTCCGGCACGACCGTGAACAGATCGCCGACGAGGCCGTAATCCGCGACGCTGAAAATCGGCGCTTCTTCGTCCTTGTTGATCGCGACGATCACCTTCGAGTCCTTCATGCCGGCCAGATGCTGGATCGCGCCCGAGATGCCGACGGCGATATACAGCTGCGGTGCGACGATCTTGCCGGTTTGACCGACCTGATAGTCGTTCGGCACGTAGCCAGCGTCGACGGCTGCGCGCGAGGCGCCCATGGCTGCGCCGAGCTTGTCGGCCAGCGGCTCCAGCACTTTCGTGTAGTTTTCGCCGCTGCCCAGGCCCCGGCCGCCCGACACGATGATGTTCGCCGACGTCAGTTCCGGACGATCCAGCTTCGTCACTTCGCGGCTCACGAACGCCGAGAGACCGCTATCAGCCGCAGCCTCGATCTTCTCAACCGATGCGCTGCCGCCTTCGGCTGCAACCGGGTCGAAGCCCGTCGCGCGAACCGTGATGACCTTGATGGGATCAGCCGATTGCACGATCGCGATGGCGTTGCCCGCGTAGATCGGGCGCTCGAACGTGTCGGCCGAATCGACAGCCGTGATGTCGCTGATCTGCGCGACGTCGAGCTTCGCCGCGATGCGCGGCGCGATGTTCTTGCCGTAAGCGGTCGCGGGCGCGAGGACGTGCGAATAGTCCTTCGCGATATTCAGCACCGTCGCCTCAACGTTTTCCGCGAGGCCTTCGGCCAGTTGCGGCGCGTCGGCGAGCAGCACCTTCGCGACGCCCGCGATCTTCGCCGCTGCATCGGCTGCAGCCTGCGCATTGTGGCCCGCGACCAGCACATGGATATCACCGCCGATCTTCTGTGCCGCCGCCACCGCGTTCAGCGTTGCAGCCTTGATCGACGCGTTGTCGTGTTCAGCAATTACCAGAATCGTCATTTCATTCGTCTCCGTGTGCCCGTAAAAATCAAAGCACCTTGGCTTCCGTCTTGAGCTTCTCGACCAGCGTCTTCACGTCGGCCACCTTCACGCCAGCCGAGCGCTTCGGCGGCTCGCTGACCTTCAGCGTCTTCAGACGAGGCGTGACGTCGACGCCCAGGTCTTCGGGCTTCACGGTTTCGAGCGGCTTCTTCTTCGCCTTCATGATGTTCGGCAGCGTCACGTAGCGCGGCTCGTTCAGGCGCAGATCGGTTGTGACTACTGCGGGCAGCTTCAGCGACATCGTTTCCGCGCCGCCATCCACTTCGCGCGACACGGTCGCCTTGCCGTCAGCGACGACAACCTTCGATGCAAACGTCGCCTGCGGCAGATTCGCCAGCGCGGCCAGCATCTGGCCCGTCTGGTTCGAATCGTCGTCGATGGCCTGCTTGCCGAGAATCACCAGCTGCGGCTGTTCCTTGTCGACCAGCGCCTTCAGCAGCTTCGCGACAGCCAGCGGCTGCAGGTCTTCGTTCGATTCGATCAGGATCGCGCGGTCCGCGCCGATTGCCAGCGCCGTGCGCAGCGTTTCCTGACATTGCGCCACGCCCGCCGATACGGCGATCACTTCCGTCGCCACGCCCGCTTCCTTCAGACGCACGGCTTCTTCGACGGCGATTTCGTCGAACGGATTCATCGACCTCTTCACATTGGCGATGTCGACGCCCGTGTTGTCCGACTTCACGCGGACCTTCACGTTGTAGTCAATCACGCGCTTCACCGCGACAAGAACTCTCACAAAACTCTCCTACGCGAAAACATTCAGACCAACGTCGTCCCGTATACTGCGCAATCCAGCTTCAAAGACAGCTTGATCATGTCGGCGGTTGCGAACAGCAGCGGGAACAACCATTGGGAACATCGTATCGCTGAAGGCCGAAGAATCGGCTGTCCAAACAGGCTCATCTACTGACCAATCTGGCCAGGCGATCACGATAGGCGTTCCACACCTAACGTCGGACAGCGATCATCGGGGGTAGTCTCGTAACGCCGCCGGCACGGCATGAAACGTCCTCATCTCAACCGCCCGGCGAATTGCTGCAGGTGCGCCAGCCCTCGGCGACCCATGTTGGAACCACGCTGAATAAACGGCCATGCACGCGGGAATGGGTCATTGCTTCATCTGCGCATTCCGCCACGCACGAGGTGATGTGCCAAACCGCGCCGTGAACCATTGCGTGAACGTTGACTGTCTGGAATAGCCGAGTAACGTTGCCACGCGCCCGATCGGGTAACGACGATTGGTCAGGTAGCGTACTGCGAGCTCCTTGCGAACTTCTTCGACCAGATTTGAGAAATTGGTACCGGCCATATCGAGCTGGCGCTGCATCGTGCGTACGCTCAGGTGAAGCTGCCGTGCGACCTGATCAACGGCAGCTTGCTCAATGGGCAGCAGCACGTAGACGGTCTTGCGCACCTCCAGCACGATTGAGTGCGGCTCCGAAAAATTAAGAGGATTGGCCAGGCTTTCCGCATATCTCACGAGTTCCGGGTCCGCATTCGGATTCGGGCGGTCGAGATCCTCGGCGGCGCAGACAATGCCGTTGAAGTCGCTGTCGAATTCCACCGGGCATCCAAAGAAACGCCGGTAAAAGTTCATGCTGGCGGGCGCGGGATGCGTGAAGTTGACGCTTCGTGGCTGCCAGTGTTCTCCCAGGAGCGCGACGCAGGTGCGGGCCAGCACCCCGATGGCGAGTTCGGTTGCCTGGCGCGTCGGAATTCCTTGCTCGGCGACGATCTCCTCGCGGATCACAACCACACTTTCGCCAGCTTCCACGTAAATCGCCAGCGCTTCGTTGAGCAGATGGCGGTACTGGATCGCCGCCAGCAGGACCTCACGCAGGGTACGCTTGTGCGAGAGCAATAGTTCGAGCATGCCGAAATCGAGTGGCTGGCGACTGTCGGCCATCTCCAGGCCGAACGTCGGGCACTTCGCATTTGACGAAGCACTTTCCAGCAGCAGGCACACGGCGGTGATCGGAATGCGATGGTCCAGATTCGCCAGGACAGTGGCATCGAGACCCACCTCGCGCAACAGTTGCTGGGGCACCTGCCCGTGCCGCCGGGCCACCTGCAGGAGGCCGCTCAACGCTCGCGCACGGACCATCGGTTCCGTCACCTGGATCTCCTTGATGCGCAGGTCGTGCCCTATAACAGCACTTTGAGTGCGCCGCTAACGGCTTCTACAGAGGGTTTCTACGGAGTGGCACCAGAACGAAAATAACTGGCACCTGAACGAAATAGTCTATCTCATGGACGGCCTACAGTGTGGACATACGCCGAACCGCACATCGGTATCGGATCAACACCCAGGAGCCAATCCATGCAATTCCTCGACGACTCGCTTCACCCCCAAAACCAGCAGAAGGTTGTCATCACTGTCGCCCCTTACGCCCCCGAGTGGATGCCTTCCGATTTCCCGGAAGACATTGCGGTAACCATGGACGAGCAGATCCAGAAGGCCGTTGACTGCTACGAAGCCGGAGCAAGGGTGCTGCACCTGCACGTGCGCGAACTCGATGGCAAAGGCTCGAAGCGCCTGTCCAAGTTCAACGAACTGATCGCCGGCGTGCGCGAGGCGGTACCCGACATGATCATCCAGGTCGGTGGCTCCATCTCGTTCGCACCGGAAGATGAAGGCCAGGCCGCGAAATGGCTGTCCGACGACACCCGCCACATGCTGGCCGAACTGGACCCGAAGCCGGACCAGGTGACGATTGCGATCAACACCACGCAGATGAACATCATGGAGTTGATGACGCCGGAGGCAGTGGCAGGTACCTCGCTGGCTGAGCCGGCATTGCAGCAAGCCTATCGCGAGATGACGGTCCCGGCAGGTCCGGGCTGGGTTGAAGAGCACCTGCGGCGCCTGCAGGCTGCCGGTATCCAGCCGCATTTCCAGCTCGCGGGCGTTCACTCCTACGACACGATCGAACGCATGATCCGCCGCGGCATCTACAAGGGCCCCGTCAACCTGACCTGGATCGGCATCGCCGGTGGCGCCGACGGCCCCAATCCCTACAACTTTATGTACCTCCTGCAGCGCGCAGCCGACGGCGTCTGCGTCACGTCCGAGTCTCTTCTGCACAACGTGCTGCCGCTCAACATGATGTCGATGGCAATGGGCTTCCATCCTCGCGTCGGCACAGAGGACACGCTCACCGATCAACGCGGCAAGCGCATGACCTCCGTGCAGCAGATCCAGCAGTGCGTGCGCGTCGCCCATGAACTCGGGCGCGACATCGCCACCGGCAAGGAAGCCCGCGAAATCTACCGCATTGGTACCTGGTACGACAGTGTTGACGAAACGCTGGCAGCGAACGGCATGGCGCCCAGCCGCCAGCCGGGGATCAGGGGCGTTCCGCTGCGCGCTGCCTGAGAGGCAGATCGTTCGTCGTAACACGAGTATGCCGTTGCTTCGCAGACCTTGCGAAGCAACGAACTTTCGATCTCGTTGTGAGATCGCCAGAGAAAAAGAGGCTCTCCATGCAAGAGCCCTGCTTCGGAGACTAAATCATGAACTTGCATTCCGCCGCGCCGCGTTCGGACGACGGCGACGGCTACCTCGTCAATCGGCGTCAGGCGTGGTTCGCCTTCGCGATGACCTTCGCGCTGATGTTGTTCGATTACATCGATCGTCAGGTGATCGTGTCCCTGTTTCCCTATCTGAAAGCGAACTGGGGGTTGTCGGACATGCAACTCGGTAGCCTTGTCTCGATCATTTCCATCGTGGTCGCGGTGGGCGGGCTCCCGGTTGCGTTGATCGCCGACCGCTTCAGCCGCGTCAAGAGCATCTTCGTGATGGCTGCCGTGTGGAGCGTGGCAACGATTTCCTGCATGTTCGCGCGCAACTACAGTCAGCTCTTCCTGGCGCGGGCCGTCGTGGGCGCCGGTGAAACGGGATATGGGTCGGTCGGTGGGGCGTTGATCGTCAGCCTGTTTCCCAAGCGCCTGCGTGCCACGCTGATAGGAGCGTTCCTCGCAGCGGCCTCGATCGGGTCCGTGCTCGGCGTGATGCTGGGTGGCGTCGTTGCGGTTCACTGGGGCTGGAAGGCCGCCTTCGGTGTGGTCGGCATTCCGGGCCTGGTCCTGGCGCTCCTGTATCTGCTGGTCCCAGATTACAAGACAGTCAAGCTCGCACCCCGGACGGACCACAAGCGACAGACGGCAGGCGGCTTTGCGAAGCAGATCGCCACGGCACTGGCCAGCTCTCCGGCCGTCTGGTGGACATGCGTCGGTGCAGCCTGCCAGCTCGTCGTCGTCTCAATGATCTGGTCGTGGCTTCCGAGCTACTTCCACCGGTTCCATGGCGCGGCCCCGGACAAGGCGGCCATGCACGCCGCGGTGATCGTGCTGTGCGGCGCCATCGGCTCGGTCGCCTGGGGCGTGATTGCGGATAGGCTCGCCGTTCGCCGGCCGCGCAACAAGCTCGTGCTGATGGCGGTTCTGTCGGCCGCAACTTTGCTGGTCTTTGCGACTGCGTTCGGCGCGATGGAAGCGTCCAGTTGGCAGTTTCTCGTGATTGCCCTGGGCGGATTCCTGATGATGTGCACGCTGGCACCGACTGCCAGCGTGGTGTTCAACGTGATTCATCCCGGCGTCCGGGCGACGGGGGCGGCCATGCTGTCGCTGTTCCAGAATCTCTTCGGCCTTGCCGTTGGCCCCTTCGTGGGCGGCCTGGTGTCCGATGCGTGGGGCTTGCAAACGGCGCTTGCGGTCCTGCCGGCGTTCGGTCTGCTCGCCGCCCTGTGTTTTCTGCTGGCCATGCGCACGTACGAAACGGAGCTTGCGAAGTTGGAGCATATCCGGCTGGATGCCGCGGCCTCGCCGGGGTCGCCGATGGCGGTATCCGCCTGAGCCGCGCAGCCACACCTTGATAGCACACACCCCTTATCGGTACCCAAGCAATGAGCATTACCATTAGTCCGACCCTGAACGACGGTGCGCTGACGCCGCCGACACTTGAATTGCCTGCCTGGTCGCCGTCCTCATCCGTCGTCGACAACGCCCGCGTCACGCAATTCATGCGATGGCTCGAGCAGGAGCGCGGCCTGTCGTTTGCGAACTACGACGCCCTGTGGCAGTGGTCAGTCGACGAGATCGATGCCTTCTGGCTGGCGCTGTGGGAATGGGCCGCGATTCCGTCGGTCCAGAGGCCCCGCGTCGCACTGGCTGAAGCCACGATGCCGGGCGCCGCGTGGTTCCCGGGCGTGCAGATGAACTACGTCGAACAGGTGTTTCGACACGCCGCGGCTGGCCGGCCCGCCATTGTCTATCGCAACGAGGCGGGCGAGACGGGAGAAATGAGCTGGGCCGAACTGGAACGTCAGGTCGCGAGCCTGGCAGCCTCCCTGCGCAGCATGGGTGTGGTTCGGGGCGACAGGGTTGCGGCCTATCTGTCCAATACCCCGCACGCGATCGTTGCGTTCCTCGCCGTGGCAAGCATCGGCGCGATCTGGTCGGCCTGCGCGCCCGACATGGGTGAACTGGCCGTGCTGGATCGCTTCCGCCAGATCGAGCCCAAGGTCATGATCGCCGTTGACGGCTACCGGTATGGCGGCAAGGAATTCGATCGCCGGCCGGTATTGCGCACGCTGCTGGAGCAGTTGCCGAGCGTCGAGCATGTCGTCGTCGTTCCGGCGTTGCGTTGCCAGGACGATCGCCATGGGCTTTCCAACGCGGTGACGTGGGCCGACGTGATTGCCGAACACGCGACGCCGCTCGACGTCGAGCATGTGCCGTTCGACCATCCGCTGTGGATTGTCTACTCGTCAGGCACGACAGGCCTGCCGAAGCCCATCGTCCACTCGCAGGGCGGCATCGTTCTCGAGCATGTCAAGCTCACCACGCTTCATCTGGATCTGCATGCCGGTGACCGATTCTTCTGGCAGGCAAGCACCGGCTGGATCATGTGGAACCTGCAGGTCGGCGGACTGCTCGCAGGCGCGACGGTATGCCTGTTCGACGGCAATCCCGGCTATCCGGACATGAACGCGCTCTGGCGATTCATCGGCGAAGCGGGTGTGAACTTTTTCGGTGCGGGCGCAGCGTACTTTCAGGCCTGTGAAAAATCCGCTATCGAGCCCTGCAAGGTCGCCGACCTTGCGCGGCTGCGCGCTATTGGCTCGACGGGTTCTCCGCTGGCGCCTGAAGGCTACCGCTGGATCCTCGATCACGTCGGGCCGATCTGGATCAACGCGCTATCGGGTGGCACTGACTTCGCCGGCTGCTTTGTTTCAGGTGTGCCCACGCTGCCCGTCTACCTTGGCGAAATGCAGTGCCGCTGCCTGGGCGCGCGCGTCGAGGCCTTCGATGATGCGGGAAAGGCGGTGATAGATGAGGTCGGCGAGCTGGTCTGCACTGCCCCGATGCCGTCGATGCCGTTGCGCTTCTGGAACGACAAGGACAACGCGCGCTACCGCGACAGCTACTTCGACATGTATCCAGGAGTCTGGCGTCATGGAGACTGGGTGCGCATCACCCCAAGGGGCGGCGCGATCATCTATGGCCGCTCGGACGCCACGATCAATCGCTACGGCATCCGCATGGGTACAAGCGAGTTGTACCGGGCCGTGGAGGAGTTACCCGAGGTGCTGGACAGCATGGTCGTGGATCTCGAATACCTGGGACGTGAGTCTTACATGCCGCTGTTCGTGGTGTTGCGGCCGGGTGTCGAACTGACGCCCGCGCTCACCGAAACCATTCGCCAGCGCATCAAGGTAGCGCTCTCCGCACGGCATGTGCCGAACGAAGTGTTCCAGGTGTCGGCGATTCCGCGCACCTTGTCGGGCAAGAAGATGGAACTGCCAATCAAGAAGCTGCTGCTGGGACAGCCGCTGGACAAGGTAGCCAATCCCGACACCATGGCGAACCCTGAAAGCCTCGACTGGTTCGTCAAGTTTGCCGCCGATCGCACAGCGATGGGACGGTAGTTACGTGTTAGCGCGCCTGCCACGAGGTGCCGATCCGGCACAAGGCTGGCGCCTGTACTGAATGAAGGAGACAAAGCATGGCAAAAGCTGTTCGCTTTTATGAAACTGGTGGCCCCGAAGTCCTGCGCTATGAGGACATGGCGGTGGGCGAACCCGGACCGGGTCAGGTCAGGCTGCGTCACGAGGCGGTCGGCCTCAACTTTGCTGATATCTACTTCCGCACCGGCCTGTATCCGGCGCCGCTGCCCTCGGGCATCGGGACCGAGGCCGCCGGCGTGGTGGAGGCAGTGGGGCCGGACGTGACCAACGTTGTTGTCGGCGATCGTGTGACCTATACGGGCGCGGCAAACACACTCGGCGCATATTGCACGGAGCGGCTGATTCCCGCCGCTCCGCTCATCAGACTGCCCGATGGCATTGCCTGTGATACGGCCGCAGCCATGACGATGCGCGGCCTCACCTCGGCGTACCTGATGCGCCGGATTTACGCCTACAAGGAAGGCGACTCCATCCTGCTGCATGCGGCAGCCGGTGGCGTGGGGCTGATCGTGTCGCAGTGGGCGAAGCTGCTCGGGCTGACGGTGATCGGCACGGTTTCCAGCGAAGCCAAGGCCGAGGTTGCACGCGCCCATGGCTGCGATCACATCATCAACTACAGCCATGAGAATGTCGCCGCGCGGGTGCGCGAGCTGACCGATGGCGTCGGCGTCAACGTGGTGATTGACAGCGTCGGCAAGGACACCTTCGAGGCCTCGCTCGACTCGGTCAAGCGCCGGGGCCTGATCGTCTGCGTCGGGACCGCGTCGGGTCCGATCCCGCCGTTCAATCCGCACATCCTTGCCCTCAAGGGCTCGCCGTACCTGACCCGTCCGGCGCTGGCCGACTACATCGCCGATCCTGCGGAGAAGGCTGAACTGGCCGGCGAGCTGTTCGGCCACGTCGCATCGGGCCGCATCCGGATCGAGATTAACCAGCGCTACGCCCTGGAGGATGCCGCACAGGCCCATCGCGATCTGGAGTCACGCAAGACGACCGGCTCCTCGGTCTTCGTGATCTGAAGATCGCTGCTGCAAGGACATCATCATGCAAATCGAGCAACTGACTTGCGCCCTTGGCGCCGAACTGACGGGCGTCAGGCTGGCCGACGCCGTTCACGACGACGGCCTGTTCACGGAGATCCGCGCCGCGCTGCTCAAGCATCGCGTACTGTTCCTGCGTGACCAGGAAATCAGCCGGGCAGAGCATGTGGCATTCGCCCGGCGCTTCGGCGATCTGGAGGGCCATCCGGTGGCAGGCAGCGACCCCGAGCATCCCGGCCTCGTGCGGATCTACCGCACCCCCGAGCAGCCAAATGACCGCTATGAAAACGCCTGGCATTCCGACGCGACCTGGCGCGAGGCCCCGCCGTTTGGGGCGGTGTTGCGCTGCGTTGAGTGTCCGCCCGTCGGGGGAGACACCACGTGGGCCAACATGGTGCTGGCCTACGAAAAACTCCCGGAACACGTCAAGACGGAGATCGCCGACCTGCGTGCGCGTCACAGCATCGAGGCGGTGTTCGGCGCCATCATGCCGATCGAGAAGCGGCTGGCCCTCAAGGCACAGTATCCCGACGCCGAGCATCCCGTGGTTCGCACGCACCCAGAGACAGGTGAAAAGATCCTCTACGTCAACGTCTTCACGACCCACTTCACCAACTTCCACACCCCGGAACGCGTGCGCTACGGCGCCGATGCCAACCCCGGTGCCGCGGACCTGCTGCGCTACCTGATCAGCCAGGCTGCGATCCCCGAGTACCAGGTGCGCTGGCGCTGGAAGCCCAACAGCATCGCGATCTGGGACAACAGCGCGACGCAGCACTACGCCGTCATGGACTATCCGCCGAGCCATCGCAAGATGGAGCGCGCGGGAATCATTGGAAGCAAACCGTTCTGAGCCCTGCCATGCAAGACAGCCTGATCACGCCGACGCCGTCGGCCTATACCTACCCGCTGCTCGTCAAGCAGCTGCTCCTGAACGCACTGAGCATCCATGGCGACCAGGAAATCACCTATCGCGGCGAATTGCGTTACAGCTTCCGGCAGTTTCGCGAGCGCGTCGGACAGCTCGCGTCCCTGCTGCACGGGCTGGATGTCCGGCACGGCTCTACCGTAGCCGTGATGGACTGGGACAGCCACCGCTACCTGGAAAGCTATTTCGCGATCCCGATGATGGGTGCGACGCTCTTCACGGTCAATGTGCGGCTGTCGGCGCAACAGATCCTCTATACGCTGAACGACTCCCGCGCCGAGGTCGTACTGGTGCATGCGGACTTCGTCCCGGTGCTCGAGGAGATCAAGGCAGAGTTGAAGTTCGTGCGCCAGGCGGTGGTGCTTGCCGACGGTGAATCCGTGCCGACGATGACACTGCCGGTCGCCGGCGAGTACGAGGAACTGATGGCGCGCGCTTCGGCGGATTTCGAATTCCCCGACTTTGACGAAAGGACGCGCGCCGCGACCTTTTACACGACGGGCACAACCGGCGATCCCAAGGGCGTCGCGTACAGCCACCGCGACATCGTCCTGCACGCCATGGGGACAGCCATGAGCCTGTGCGCACCCCGCGAAGGCCAGCGGCTGCATCGGGAGGACGTCTACATGCCGATCACGCCGATGTTCCACGTGCTCGCCTGGGGCATGCCGTATATCGCGGTTATGCTGGGGCTCAAGACCGTGCTGCCCGGACGTTATATCCCCGAGCGCCTGGTCGGCCTGCGCCAGTCGGAAAAGGTCACCTTCTCCCATTGCGTGCCAACCATCCTCAAGATGGTGCTCCAGGCAGCGGACGCGCACGGGCAGGACCTGACGGGCTGGAAGCTCATGATTGGTGGCTCCGCCTTGTCGCCCGCGCTATGTGAGGCTGCGCTCGACCGCGGCATGGATGTCTTTACAGCCTATGGCATGTCGGAGACGGGCCCCATCGTCTCCATGGCGCAACTGCCGCCTGGATACGTACCGAAGGACCGCCAGGAAGAAGTGCGGATGCGCTGCGCGACCGGCCGCCCGGTGCCGTTTGTCGACTTCCGGGTCGTCGATGGGAACATGAAAGACGTCGCGCGCGATGGCAAGCAGCAAGGCGAAATTGTTCTGCGCTCACCGTTCCTCACGAAGACCTACGTCGGCAAGCCAGTGGCGTCCGAAGAGCTTTGGGCCGGAGGCTATCTCCACACGCAGGACATTGCCGTCATGACGCCCGACGGGTTTATCCAGATCGTCGACCGCATCAAGGATGTGATCAAGACGGGCGGCGAATGGGTGTCGTCGATCGAGGTCGAGAGCCTGATCACGGGCGTGGCCGGCGTGCAGGAATGTGCTGTGGTCGGCGTGCGTGATGAGAAGTGGGGAGAACGGCCGATGGCGTTCGTCGTTTGCGAGACGGACGCGGGCGTTTGCGTTGAGGCGATTCGTGAACGGCTGATGCAGCATGTGGATGCAAAGCGAATCAGCAAGTACGCGGTTCCTGACCCGGATCGCATCGCTTTCGTCGAGGAAATTCCCAAAACGAGCGTCGGCAAGATCAACAAGAAGCTGCTGCGTGAGCAGTGCTGACCGGTATGTCGGACCCGGGCAGCACCCGTGAAAGATGATCTTTACGGGACGGGTGCCCGGTTCAGCCGGCCTCATTTCCATCGACAGAACATGACTTGTGAATTTCACTCTGCCGGTAGCTCAAATCTGGTGCCGGTCGCGTTGGCAACTGAGCTTTCCCCGGGCCAACGCAAGCTCGTCTTCGTCGGGGGCAAGAGCGTCGTCCTCTTCAACGTCGGAGGAACGATCCACGCCATTGAGAATTCCTGCCCCCACAACGGGGCGTCCCTGGCGAGCGGCTGCATCGACGGAACGGTATTGCGGTGTCCCGCTCATGGTCTGCGGTTCGATCTGGCGAAGTACGACGACGATACGGCGGGCGCGCTGCGCCTGCAGAGGTTTCCCGTACGCGAGGTCGGAGGTGTGCTGATCTTGCAGACCGATCCGGACGACCAGTGGTCCATGCCAGGCCGCTGAGTCGGTAGTCCTGCAGGGCGGCGCCCATTTTCGGGCAGTCGCGACGATATTCGGCCTGCATAAGCCACCGGCCCCAGTGTTATTGAAGCAATTGCCGTACACCTGCCGTATTTTTCGGTACCCCTAATCAAATGAGGAGACAAAATGAAATTGAAGTGGAGTGGCGCTGCAGCGCTTGTCGTGTTCGCCAGTGCGGCACATGCACAATCGTCAGTCACGCTCTATGGCGTCCTGGATTCCGGTTTCCTCTATCAGAGCGCAAACGCAGCGAACTTCCAGTCCAGGGTGAATCTCGGGCACGTCTTCCAGTATAAGGACGGCGGCATCTATGCGAGCGTCTTTGGCCTGAAAGGCTCCGAGGACATTGGCGGCGGCTTCAAGGTCAACTTCAAGCTGCAAGGCGCGTTCAACAGCGGCACCGGAAGAAGCGGCCTGGCCGATACGCCGACCGCCACGTCGATGTTCACCCAGCAGACGACGGTGGGCGTTTCGAGTCCGTACGGCTCCCTCGACCTGGGTCGGCAGATCGTGCCGATGATCTACGCAATGGCCGACACCGACGTGCGTAACGCCCAATACTTCGGCAGTATCCTGACCGGGTGGCTCGGCCTGAACCAGGCCGCGTTCTGGCAGGGCACGAGCACGAACGGCTCGGTCGGCGCGCTGTATGACGACAACGCGATCGTCTACCGGTCGCCGAAGTTCTATGGCGCATCGCTCGCGCTCGAGTACGCGCCGGGCGGCGTCCCCGGACAATTCCAGGGCGGCACGCGCGAGTCGGCCGTGCTGCAATACTCGAACTACGGCCTGAACCTCGCGGCCGTGTACTACAACGGACACGATTCCAACCCGTTCACGACGACCGCCACTGGAATCGTCACTGCGCCGTCGACGGGCCTGAACAACAACCAGTTCTACTACGTGGGTGCGGAATACACGTTCCACTCGCTCTCCGTGTCGTCGTCCTACAGCCGCGCCCGGAATCCCGCAAATTCGAGCGCGCCCAGAGGGTTCAACCTGGAGATGTACTCCGGGGGGCTTGGCTACAGGTTCACCCCACTCTTCAAGGTCACATCAGGCTTCTATTACCTGCATGACCGGAACGTCGGGGCCAATCACTCGGCCGAATACGCGCTGGGCGCCGAATACAGCGTGTCCAAGCGCACGCTCGCCTACGCGCAGGTCGGGTACGTCGACAACCACGGCAACATGAGCCAGACGATCGTCTACGGTGCGCCCGTTCCGGAAGGCAGGTCGACCACCGCGGCGATGATTGGCATCCGCCACAGCTTCTGATCCCTTCCACCCAACAACTGGAGCATTTCATGACTAGAACAAGGGCATTCGGAATCGCTGGTGCCGCACTGATTGCGCTGGCATCCGTTCATGCCTGGGCGCAGCCCCCAGGCGAAGCCAGCGCCGCTTCGAACGGCACCGCAGTCGCCGCCTCCGGCGGCATGACTGCCAAAGACATCCGCAAGGCCAACCGTGCGCTGCGCAGGACGGTCTACGCTGCCATCGTGAAGCATAAGGAGATCAATGCCGGCGATATCAGCGTCGTAGCGAAGAGCGGCGCGGTGACGCTCGACGGCACAGTCGTGGATGCCTCGCAGATCGACAAGGTCGCCGAGATCGCCCGAGGCGTTCCCGGCGTGACGTCCGTGACCAACAGGCTGACCGTGCAGAAACCATTCGGCGGCCAGTAGGTTGGCTCACCGCTCCATTGGTGCGGCGGCATCCAGCTTCTGAATGGGGCCGCCACACCTTATGGGCGCTCCTGATCGTCACACGCTCGAGATCTGCAGTTCATTTAACAGCGCCATTTGCAGAGGATGTTCGACTGACGGTTTCATGGTCGACAACTGCCCCATGGCTCTAGCGCTCCCAATTCCTGAGGATCTCGCCGAAGGGCGTCGCAGACGAATGCGCGATCCGGCATATCAGATCCAATGGCAGTCATCTCCGGCAACGATCAGATGGCTATGTCGGCCGGTCTCCTGAATGCCTGGTAAGACGGGATAACCTTCAGTGCCACCACCGCGGAAGTGGCCGACATGCCGTACGGCATGTTCACAAATATCACCGGTTTCAAGGAGGTTTTGATGCAGAAAGATGTCGTTGTTGTCAGCGGTGTGCGCACCGCAATCGGAAAGTTCGGCGGCAGCCTGAAAGATGTCCCGACCACGGAACTCGGTGCGCTTGTCGTGCGGGAAGTACTCGCGCGCGCCGGCGTCGTGGGCGCGCAGGTCGGCCATGTGGTGTTCGGCAACGTCATCGCTACCGAACCGAAGGATCTCTATCTGGCGCGCGTCGCTGCCCTCGACGGCGGCGTGGCGGAAGCAACTCCCGCCCTCACCGTCAACCGGCTGTGCGGATCCGGCCTGCAGGCCATCATTTCAGCGGCTCAAACCATCCTGCTGGGTGACGCCGAGGTCGCGATCGGTGGTGGCGCCGAGAACATGAGCCGCGCGCCCTATATCAGCACCGACGCGCGATTTGGAGCGCGCATGGGCGACAGCCGTCTGATCGATATGATGCTCGGCGCGCTGAACGACCCGTTCCAAACGGTTCCAATGGGTGTCACCGCGGAAAATGTCGCTCACAAATTTGGCATCTCGCGCGAGCAGCAGGATGCGCTTGCGATCGAGTCGCATCGACGTGCGGCGACAGCGATTGCAGAAGGACGGTTCAGGGAGCAGATCCTCCCAATTACACGAAACGTCAAAGGCAAGGAAGTCGTGTTCGACACTGACGAGCACGTACGTACGGACGTCGATCCCGCCGGGATGGCTGCGATGCGTCCTCTTCCAGAAGGAAAACGGCACTGTCACGGCGGGCAACGCGTCGGGTGTCAACGACGCCGCCGCCGCCATTCTGATGATGGAGCGGCAAGCTGCGGAACGGCACGGGATCAAGCCGATGGCCCGGCTCGTGTCGTACGCACACGCAGGCGTTGACCCTCGCTACATGGGTATTGGTCCGGTGCCCGCAACCCGAATGGTCCTTGAGCGAGCCGGCCTTCGCATCAGCGACCTCGACGTGATCGAGGCCAATGAAGCGTTTGCCGCGCAGGCGTGCGCCGTTACGCAGGAGCTTCAGCTCGATCCTGCCAGGGTCAATCCGAACGGCTCCGGCATTTCCCTGGGTCACCCGATTGGCGCGACGGGTGCCCTGATCACTGTCAAGGCCCTGTACGAACTCAAGCGCGTCGGTGGCCGGTACGCTCTTGTCACGCTGTGCATCGGCGGTGGCCAGGGCATCGCAGCCATTTTTGAAAACCTTCAGTGAGAAAAGTGGAAGTGAATATCGAACTTGTAGGTGTTATAGGCGCCGGTGCGATGGGCAATGGTATCGCCCAGACCGTTGCCCTCTCCGGTCTTAAGGTGATCATGATCGACGTGACCGATGCTGCCCTCGCCAAGGGCGTCGCGACGCTGAGCAACAGCGTCGAACGCCTCGTCGCCAAAGGCAAACTCAACGCGGATGCGCGCGCAGCCGCGCTCGCCCGGATCGAAACTTCGACTGACTATCAGCGGCTTGCCGACGTCGATCTCGTTATCGAGTCCGCCACGGAAAGCAACGACCTGAAGGTCCGTATCCTTAAGCAGGTCGAGTCGGTGGTTCGGTCCGACGCGATCATCGCGACGAACACATCATCCATCTCGATCACCGCGCTAGGTGGCACGCTTGCCGCCCCCTCGCGGTTCATTGGCATGCACTTCTTCAATCCGGTGCCGCTAATGCCGCTCGTCGAGATCATCCGCGGTATCGCCACGAGTGACCAGACTGTCGAAGCGATACGCGAGATGACCGTGCGCCTCGGCAAATCACCCATCATTGTCAAGAATTCACCGGGATTCGCAGTCAACCGCATTCTCGTGCCGATGATCAATGAAGCGTTCTTCGTTCTGGCCGAGGGCACCGCAACTGCGGAGGAAATTGATGCGGGAATGCGGCTGGGAGCCAATCACCCGATTGGCCCGCTCGCATTGGCTGATATGTTGGGCCTGGACGTCTTGCTGTCCGTCATGGACGTTTATCTGAAGGACTTCGGCGATCCGAAGTACCGCGCATGTCCATTACTACGAGAACTGGTCGCCGCGGGCCGGTTCGGTCGTAAGACCGGCCAGGGTGTCTACACTTACGGGTAAGCGTTGGCAGCCGCAGGCGGCCTCCCGCATCGTCTTCGCGGGAGTGCAGCGCTGGAATCGCGCGGGCCGACCCAGGCAGTCCGCTCACGGTGACTCACTGTATTGAGTGATCTCACCACCCAGGGTGATGGGCATGTTGGGTCTAATTGGCAGGCTCGCCACATAGACGACCGAACTGTCCAGAGAGTTCAGAATTTCCGGGCGCGGTTCCGCCATGGGCGCGTGCAGCCGTGAAGGTGTGCTGGCGATGAACGAAGATCAGTTCTGAGAGAAGAGAATCGGGAAGGAAAGGTGGCGAATCTCGATGCATATGTGCGGGAGGCGCCGCGCTTGCGTGGCCTGGAATCCTCAACCAATTCTGGAAGTCATGCACCTCACGGTAGCGAAGCCCGATGCGTGGCAGGTTTTTGACCGTTCGTAACCGTTGCACCGACAGCTGTTGACGAACGACAGGCGAGCGAAGCCGAAACTGGTATGTTCTATCAATGCGTTGGCATCCGCTGGCGCGATGGTGTTGGTCATTCTGCGGGGGCGCGGCCAGTCGGTCGCTATCGGTCCCCGCAACCTCAGGTACCGCGATGATTACCCTCTATCACTGCATGAGCGCACGTTCCTTCCGCCCCCTCTGGATGATGGAGGAACTCGGCGTCCCGTATGAACTGGTGATGCTTCCATTTCCTCCCCGCGTGCTGGAGCGAACGTACCTCGATGTCAATCCGCTGGGGACGATTCCGTTGATGATCGACGGCGAGACACGCATGACGGAGTCTTCCGCGATCTGTGAGTACCTTTGCGCGGTCAATGCGCCTACACCTTTGCAGATTGAGCCAGGGGAAGACGGGTTCGGCGCATACCTCAACTATCTTCATTTCGGCGAGGCGACGCTCACCTTCCCGCAGACGCTCGTGCTGCGCTATGCCCGCTTCGAGACTGAAGACCGGCGGCAACCGGTGGTGGCAAATGACTATGCCCGTTGGTTTCTCGCGAGGCTGCGCACGTTGGAACCGGTGCTCAGGGAACATGCGTACCTTTGCGCCGGCCGCTTTACGGCGGCCGATGTCTCGGTGGGATACGCGCTGATGCTCGCGCAACATCTGGGGCTAGCGTCGCGGTTCACACCTGCGGTGGCGGCCTACTGGGAAAGCCTGCAAAAACGCGACTCCTATCAGCGTGCGCTACAAGCCCAGGAGGCGGCGGCGATCGCGCAAGGTGTATCGACGCTTCCTGCGCCGGACAGCTTGCTGGATTCGCCTGATGCGCCTGCCTATGCCTCAATCCGCTCAGGTCGCGGTGAGTGATCTTGCCGGTGGGCAGCAGAGGCCCGCGATGGAATTGAGCCGCTCCCCTGTCCCTGTGGCAGAACTGACGTTGACGACCCCGACGCGTTCAGCCACCGATTTGCCGACGTCAATGGCATCCGGATGCACTATGTAGAGGAAGCCAGGGCCCCCTTGTGATCCTGCTCCACGGCTTTCCCTATCTTTGGTACATGTGGAGGCGCCAGATTCCAGCCCTGGCTGCCGCCGGCTTTCGGGTGGTTGCGCCCGATCAACGAGGATTCGGGCGAACAGATCGCCCCGAAGCTGTCGAAGCCCATGATATGAGCCAGGCGGCCGGCGACATGGTCGACTGATGAAGGCGCTGGGTGAGACGTCGGCGGTGATCGTGGGGCATGACCTGGGAGCCTGGGTGGCTCAGGCGGCCACCATGCTGCGACCGGATTTGTTCCGGGCCCTCGTGATGCTCAACACGCCAGTGCCGCCGCGCGGCAAGGTCAGGCCCACTGTCGGCTTGCGGGAGATGGCCAAAGGCAAGGTCTATCACCACCTTTACTTTCAGGAACGCGGCAAGCCGGATCGCGAACTGGCCAGCGATACCCGCAAGACGCTGCGTAGCATCTTCTATTCGGTCTCCGGCAGCGCTGTCGGAACTGAGGGGTGGCGGCTGTTCATCGAACCTGGCGAACCGATTCTCAACGCCTTTACCGACCCCAGGGACTTCCCCTCGTGGCTTTGCCCACGGGCAATTGACCACTACGTCGACGAATACACGCGTACCGGTTTCACCGGCGCCCTGAACTACTACCGCTGCCGCGACCGGAACTGGGAGATCACCGCCTTTCTCGATGGCGCTGTCGTGCGCCAACCGAGCCTTTTCATCGGTGGTGCCGCCGATCCTTCCATCGAACCTGTCGCGATTCGTGGTCTTTATGATCAGCTCGAAGCGCACCTTCCCGGGCTATGGAAGAAGCTGCTGCTGCCTGGAGTAGGTCACAGCGCCGCAGAAGAAGACGCAAATAAGGTCAACGAGCTGATCCTCGAATTCCTGGGGCATGCCCGGGCTCGCTAACTGGTCACATCGGCTTTTTCTGAAGACGAGGCACGTGCGGCCGTGCTTCCTCGAGAATCGCCCCGACGGGCGGGTGAATGACTGTTGTACCCTTGGAAGCAGCCAATTCACCTGCGCCAGAATCAATGACCGGTGAGGGTCGTGAAGACTCATTCGTCGATAGAGAGAGGAGACGTTCGTCGGCACGGGTTTGCGAATGTCAGTGAAGCGACCTTCAGCCGCCGCGCAGCGGGTGACCGTCGATCGTCGGTTTTGGCCGATGTTTTGTCATTGAATCGAGATACCGAGCGGCTGCTCGACGCCCCATACCGACCGTTGCCGATTTGACGACAACCGATGGTACCTGCCCAGGCGAGCGTCGGCTGGGAGCGCAAAGTTCACCGAGGGCCGCTACAAGATGCGCGGGCAGGCGAAAACAGGTACTGCCGGCAAACATAGGTCCAGCGATCGCCATGCAGTCAGGGATATGCGTACGGGCGACGCCGCACTTACGTGGCGATCAATGCACTGCCAAGCATCGATCCACGGCAGACGGGATCGCCGCAATGACACGCGTACTGGACACGGATATCCTCGGTCATCTCGCCGTCGATCGCGAGACTGTAGTCAATGAAAAGTTCTTCGCCAGGCTTGATGCCAGTGAGTGCATGGATGAAGACGCGATCGCCCGTCTCGATTGCCTCGCAGTTGGGTGTACACGCATGGTTCAGGAAGCGGGCGCTGTTCCCGCCGCGACTGCCGTCGATGACGCGGCCGTCAGACAGACCGAACACGAACGTATGGCCGGCCTCCGATCGCTGGCGTGCGGCCGCCCGCCGCCAGCTGGTCACTTCACCCTTGTACTCGATGAGCCGCTCGCCTGCGGCAATGGGCTGTAGCGCAAAAAGTCCCTTGCCATGCACGGAGGAACATCGCGCGGTGATGCGTCGCAATCGCATTGTTTCGTTTCCCTTCGATACGTCTTTTTCTTCACCATTCCCGAGGTGCGAAGCATATCGCTGCCGTCGTGCGTATTCAACGATTCAGATTGTGTTGTGCGCAACTAACGGTCCGGGATTCATCCATGCTTGCCCGGCTTCGCCAAACCCCGCCGACAAGGAGTGGCCACTGGATCGTTTGCAAGGAAGGGTACGCAAGGCGCAGAAAACGCGGCAATATCTTTCTGAAGCCTCGCGGGTTGCCGGATGCGGTACAGCTGCGATAGGGTAAGTGTCCTGTCCCGCGATGCGCGGGCACTTTTATCAGACGGAGCGCATACATGAACAAACATGAACTCATCGATGCGGTCGCTGCCGGCACGGGTGAAAGCAAGGCCAGCACAGGCGAAGCCATTGACGCCATCCTCGAGGCGGTGACGGCCGCCGTTACGCGTGGCGATACCGTTCAGCTGATCGGCTTTGGATCGTTTTCAACGGGCGCCCGCGCCGAACGCACGGGTCGCAATCTGTCGACGGGCGAGGCCATCACGATCCCGGCGGCAAAGACCGTGAAGTTCACGGCTGGCAAGGGGTTCAAGGACGCCGTCAACGCTGCCTGAACCATTGCTCATGCGCACGGAGCCGGTCACTGGACCGACCCTGCCAGTTGCGTTCGCAACTCACGCGCTGCCTGCTCAAGCAGATCGGGCATCAGCAGCTGCGATTCAAGCGGTCCTGCCACGCAGTATTCACCATTGCCTGCGGCATTGATTACGACCATGGCTACACACGCCGCACCCGTTGCATCCCGAACCAGGCCGGCAAGCATGCTGAACTGGCCGGGGCTGCCTGGAGTGTGTGCGGTGACCTTCTGCTTTCCGTCACTCATGTTTCCCTCCATGTAAGCCAGCGTCCCGCCATGATGCCTTTTCAAAAAGCAGCACCGATCATCACTTCACGTGACGCATGCGGGGCGCGCACATGTCATGAATCTCGCGAGTCGGTGAACAGGGGCGCCAGGTCGGCCGCCGCGCGAACAATTGCGAGACGTCCCCGCCATTCACATCGTGCGCTATTGGCACTCATCCAGATGCGAGCGAATTCGACCAGGTGAACCGTCTTGAGCCAGTCTCCCGTTTTCGCCATGGCCACGAGTTCGCCGCCGACGAGATAGCAGAGCCTCCCGGCGCGGGCGTCATCGTCGTTGAAACTTAGAGGACTGACATGATGTCACCAGGACATGCGGACCTTCTGGCCGCAATACAGGCCCGTTTGTGCAGATTGTCGTCGAGCGGCTGGCCAGGCGTCGCTCTGAGCCGTCAGGGGCGCGCGAAATCGTCCCGCGTCAGTTCGAGGCGCGCGGCCGGATGGGCGAGCAGTTTGCGTTCGGCGATCGCCCGGATGCGACCGTATCCGTCGCGGAAGGTCTTCAGGATCCGGGCATCACTGGCCCGGGGTTCGAGCCAGAAGTACGCTTCCAGCGTCGCGATCGTGATCACGCATTCAACCGTGCTGTTCTGGTGCACAAGGCCAAACGCCACGCCGCGGTGATTCGCCAGTACCTGCGGTTCAAGGTCGAGGGTTTCCATAAGCGGTCGGGGCAACACTTCGAGGGGCGTTGAACGGATTTTTGCACAGTCGATGCGGTTTGTGGCCGCTGTGCTGCGCCGGGGCGCCGGCATTCCCGGTTGTGAACGGCGGTTGAAAACCGACAATAAACGGCGGCGTCATAGTGCGGCGGCGCCACGCGCGAGGATGAAGACAGA
>NZ_JAGIPX010000085.1 GCF_017814945.1 Paraburkholderia sp. LEh10 | reverse complement strand
CATGCGAGCAGTTGCGTGCAGGTCGGCCCCGATTGCACATGCGTGAAATCGAGAATGCGCACACCGTCGAGTGCCTTACCCATGTTCTGTCCCCTTCCGAGCACGCCGCCTGCTCACCTTTTAGATCGTCCGTGTTCAATACGGTATGTGATATATCAAATCGCTGCAAGCGCTTTCAGTCACGTAAGAGAAATCCCGAAAAGGACGCCAATCGCCTGTTGTGCAAGGCTTTCACATGAAATTAGAGATTAAGGAGCGGCTTCGTAAAGGGAAAACCCCGAGGGGATTGCCGGCTTGATGAACGTTGATATATCACATACCATATTTCTACCCATTGGCCGACCGCCCACTTTCCACGCCGCCAGGCGTCGTCCAACCCAGCGAGGAGACAGGTGAACATTCACGAATATCAGGCGAAGGAATTGTTAAGGCGCTACGGCGTCGCCGTGCCAAACGGGCGCGTCGCGTTCACGCCGCAGGAAGCCGAAGACGCGGCGCTCGCGCTCGGCGGCGCGGTGTGGGTGGTCAAGTCGCAGATTCACGCGGGCGGGCGCGGCGCGGGACACTTCGCCGACGATCCTGACGGCAAAGGCGGCGTGCGCGTCGTCAAATCGGTTAGCGACGTCGGGCTTCATGCAGCGCAAATGCTGTCGCACGTGCTCGTCACGAAACAGACAGGGCCGGCGGGCCGCGAAGTGCAGCGCGTCTATATCGAGGAAGGCTGCGCGATCGAGCGCGAGCTATACCTCGGCATGCTGGTCGATCGCAGCACGTCGCGGATCACGCTGATGGCGTCGACGGAAGGCGGCATGGAAATCGAAGAAGTGGCCGCGCGCACGCCGGAGAAAATCCTCAAGGTCGCGATCGATCCCGCAACGGGTCTGCAACCGTTTCACGCGCGCCAGATCGCGTTCGGCCTCGGCCTGACGGGCGCGCAGATCAAGTCGGCGACGCAGTTCATCGCCAACGCGTACCGCGCGTTCGTCGAACTGGACGCATCGATCGTCGAGATCAATCCCCTCGTCGTCACGCAGCAAGGCGACGTGATCGCGCTCGATGCGAAGGTCAATTTCGACGACAACGCGCTGTTCCGCCACCCCGCCATCGAAGCGTTGCGCGATGAAGCCGAAGAAGACGCGGCCGAACTGGAAGCGGCGAAGCACGGCCTGAACTACGTGACGCTCGACGGCAACATCGGCTGCATGGTGAACGGCGCCGGCCTTGCGATGGCTACGATGGACATCATCAAGCTCTACGGCGGCGAGCCCGCGAACTTCCTCGACGTGGGCGGCGGCGCGACCCGCGAGCGCGTCGCGGCCGCGTTCCGGCTGATTCTGCGCGATCCAAAAGTCGAAGGAATTCTGGTCAACATCTTCGGCGGCATCATGCGCTGCGACGTGATCGCGGAAGGCGTCGTGAGCGCCGCGCGCGAAGTGGACTTGCGCGTGCCGCTCGTGGTGCGGCTGGAAGGCACGAACGTCGAGCTCGGCAAGCAGATTCTGCGCGACTCGGGTCTGCCCATTGTGTCGGCCGACCATCTCGCCGATGCCGCGAGCAAAGTCGTCGCGGCAGTCACGAACAACGCCCACACGGCAGCCGCAACGGAGGCGAACTGACATGGCCGTTCTCATCGATCGCAATACCCGCGTGATCTGCCAGGGCTTCACCGGCTCGCAGGGCACGTTTCACTCCGAGCAGGCGCTCGCGTACGGCACGCAGATGGTCGGCGGCGTGACGCCCGGCAAAGGCGGCTCGACGCATCTGGGGCTGCCCGTCTTCGACACCGTCGCCGATGCCGTCGATGTCACGGGCGCGAATGCATCCGTGATCTACGTGCCGCCGCCGATGGCCGCCGACGCGATTCTCGAAGCCGTCGACGCGGAGATTCCCCTCGTCGTCTGCATCACGGAAGGCATTCCCGTCATCGACATGGTGCGCGTCAAGCGCGCGCTTGCCGGCTCGGCGACGCGCCTGATCGGACCGAACTGTCCGGGCGTCATCACGCCGGGGCAATGCAAGATCGGCATCATGCCGGGCCATATCCACCGTCCAGGCAAGATCGGCGTGGTGTCGCGCTCGGGCACGCTGACCTACGAGGCTGTCGCGCAAACCACGGCGGCAGGCCTTGGACAAACGACCTGCATCGGTATCGGCGGCGACCCCGTCAACGGCACCAACTTCATCGACTGCCTCGAGATGTTCCTCGCCGACGACGATACGCAAGGCATCATCATGATCGGCGAAATCGGCGGCTCGGCCGAAGAGGACGCGGCGCAATTCGTGAAGGATGCGCGCACGCAAAAACCCGTGGTCGGCTTCATCGCCGGCACGAGCGCGCCACCCGGACGCCGGATGGGCCATGCAGGCGCGATCATTTCGGGCGGCAAGGGCACGGCGGGCGCGAAGATCGACGCAATGCGCTCGGCGGGCATTCACGTCGCGCAGTCGCCGGCGGCGCTCGGCGCGACGATGTTGCAGGCGATGCGCCCTTGAAGTACGCCGCTTTGCGGCCATGAGAAAAGCCAGCGGACCTTACGGCCCGCTGGCTTCATTCGGCTTGGATGCGTCGCTCAATCGAGAAAGTCGCAATTCGCTTCGACGAAAGCGGCGAGCCCCAGCGAGTGGTCGCGCACCAGACGCTCGGCGAGTTCCGTATCACGCTTTTCGAGCGCCTCGATGATCCGCAAGTGATCGACGATCGAGCGCGACGCGCGGTCGCTCTGCGAAATCGTCATGCGGCGAATGGCGCGCACGTGGATGAAGATGTTCTTGATCGTGTCGAGAATGATCTGCGACTTCGACAACTCGACGATTGCCTGGTGGAACGCGATGTTCGCGTCCGAGTATTCGGCGATATGCTCGGCGGGCGTCGAGTCGCGGAACTGATCGAACATGTGGCGCAGCTTCGCGATCTCCTCGTCGGTCGCATGCAGCGTGGCGAGACGCGCGGCCATGCTTTCGAGCGCGGCCCACATCTGCACCATCTCGACGATCTCGCGCTTGCTCTTGCGCACGATGTAGATGCCGCGCCGCGGCACCATACGCAGAAAACCTTCCTGTTCCAGCAACGTCATCGCCTCGCGCACGGGCGTGCGGCTTACGCCTAGCGTCTCGCTCAATACGCGCTCGTCGAGGCGAATCTCTTCACGCGACGCGTAAATGTCCGCATCCGCGATGGCCTGACGCAACATCGCGTAGGCCTGATCGCGGAGGCTGGCGCTGTTGCCGATGGGCTGCAGCGCCAGAGGCAGGTTCGGTGCGGGCGTCGCCACTGCTTAGTTCGACGAGCCAACCGCGTTCATCGCGGCTTCGACGCGTGCGCGGTAAGGCGTAGCTTCGCGAACCGCCGCGGCTTCGAGACCGGCGTAACGGCCGTGCTTCGATGCCAGCTCGGCGACATGCAGCGGCACCCAGCGCGTCAGCAGCACGGTAGCGGCCGAACCCAGGCCCACGACAGCGGCGGCAAAGAAAGCAAGCGACACGAAATCCATTTGATGCTCCCGTCAATTGAGTGATTGGATGACTCAATAATATGCTGCGTCGCGGCAAAAATCAAGTATCTTGTATGTGGTATATCAGACAACTGTTGTTCACCGTGAGCAACAATTCCAAGGTAGCACGCCGGGCTGGAACCCGCCACGGCCGCGGGTCCGGCAGCACACTGTATTTTCCGCGCCGACCACGAACTGTGCTTCTAAACGGGTGCTTCACAAAAAAACCGGGGTGCATTCTCATCTCAAAACACGGCCGAGCCGCCTTTCCATGTGCAGTCGCAGCAACCAGCGCGCCTCGGCCGCTTTGGACCCAAACTGAGTGAACGCTCGTGCTGTGTCACGCGGCCACCTGCGGCCTCATGTCGCTTGTAGTCGCTGCATCCCGCTCTGCACAACCGTTTCAGACTGCTCCATATGTATTTAATTCTCATATTGCCAACCTGCGGCCGGACACCTATTGTCTCGCCATTGCCGAAAACGTCAGCGGCGGTGCATCTTTAAATACGTTGCAGCCCAGCCTATGTTTCGAAATTTGCCCGTCTCAGGCTTCGGCAACTGCAACCGATAACAGACGTTCAGCCCGATCGGAGACCGGCCATGAGCAGCATTACTGAGCCCGGCGGCAACGCCCGCTCGCCATCATTCTTTTCAAAACAGGCAACGATCGCCCAACCTGGCTTTTCCCGCTGGATGGTGCCGCCTGCCGCCCTCGCCGTGCATCTGTGCATCGGTCAGGCCTATGCGTTCTCGGTGTTCAACGGGCCGCTCACCAAAGTTATCGGCGTCACGCAGTCCGCGCCGGACGACTGGTCGCTGACCACGCTCGGCTGGATCTTCTCGCTGGCGATCGTCTGCCTCGGCCTGTCGGCGGCGTTCGCGGGCAAGTGGCTCGAAAAAGTCGGCCCGCGCCGCACGATGTTGACGGCCGCGTGCTGCTTCGGCGGCGGCTTCATCGTCTCGGCCATCGGCGTGTGGTTGCACCAGATCGCGCTGCTCTATCTCGGCTACGGCGTGATCGGCGGCATCGGGCTCGGGCTCGGCTATGTGTCGCCCGTGTCGACGCTGATCCGCTGGTTTCCGGACCGCCGCGGCATGGCGACGGGCATGGCGATCATGGGCTTCGGCGGCGGCGCGATGATTGCCGCCCCCCTCTCCGTCACGCTGATGAACCACTTCAAGAGCGCGACGAGCGTCGGCGTGGCCGAAACGTTCATCGTGCTCGGCATTGCGTACTTCATTTCAATGTCGATCGGCGCACTCGCGATCCGCGTGCCGCCCGCCGACTGGAAGCCGGCCGGCTGGACGCCGCCCGCGACCACGACGCAGAAGATGATCACGCGCAACCACGTGCACATCGACCAGGCGCTGAAGACGCCCCAGTTCTACCTGATCTGGCTGGTGCTGTTCCTGAATGTGACGGCGGGCATCGGCATTCTCGGCCAGGCGTCGGTGATGATCCAGGAAAGCTTCAAGAACACGGTGACGGCGGCGGCAGCGGCGGGCTTCGTCGGCCTGCTGTCGCTCTTCAACATGGGCGGCCGCTTCGTGTGGGCATCGGCGTCGGACTACGTGGGCCGCAAGAACACGTATTTCATCTTCTTCGCGCTGGGCGCCGTGCTGTACTGGCTCGTGCCGGACTTCGCCGCGTCGGGCAACATCGCGCTGTTCGTGCTGTGCTACTGCGTGATCCTCTCGATGTACGGCGGTGGCTTCTCGACGGTGCCCGCGTATCTCGCGGACATGTTCGGCACCGCGTACGTCGGCGGCATTCACGGGCGTCTGTTGACGGCGTGGGCGGCCGCGGGCGTCGCTGGCCCTGTGCTCGTCAACTACATCCGTGCCTATCAGGTCGCGCATGGCGTCGCAAAAGCGGACGCATATACGATGACGGTGCACATCATGACGGTGCTGCTCGTGATCGGCTTCATCTGCAACCTGCTGGTCAAGCACGTAAACGAAAAGCACCACATGACGCAAGCGCAGCTCGCGGCCGGCAACTAAGCTCAGACAAAGGAGAAACGCAATGTCGACGCAAACCGCTCATCCGACCAACAAGGGCCTGCTCGCGGTGTTCTGGGTGTATGTTCTGATTCCGCTCGCGTGGGGCGTGACCAACACGCTGCTGCAAGCGATGAAGCTGTTCAGCTAATCGAGGTCTGAACGCAGCTTGCAAAAAGGCCGGGCATCGCTGCCCGGCCTTGTTCTTTTCACCCGGTTCATTGCGCTTCGGCGGCACGCCATTGCAGCGCAAACGTGATTTCGAACGTCGTGCCGACGCCGACCCGCGAGTCGAAGCGCAGCTCGCCACCGAGCATCCGGCACAACTCACTGACGATCGCGAGACCGAGGCCCGCGCCGGGCACGTCGTCTTCGTTGGCGCGCTCGAACTCCTTGAACACGCGCTCGCGATCCGTCGCGCCGATGCCCACGCCCGTATCGGAGACCCGCAGGCACCAGTGCTCGTTGCCGCGCGCGCTGAACTCCAGCGACACCTCGCCCGCTTTGGTGTACTTCGCGGCATTCGTCAGCAGATTGATCGCGATTTGCTTCAGCTTGAGACGGTTCGACTGCACGGACGACAGTTGCCCGTCGAATGATGCATTCAGCTTGAGACCTTTTTCGCGGATGGTGGGACCGCACGAAGCGACCAGCTCGTCGAACAGCGCACGCAGATCGACGCGCTCGATGGCCGCCTGATTCGTGTCGCCGAGCACGACCGAATACTCGACCAGTTCGTCCACCAGCACCTTCATGTCCGCAGCCTGGCGGTTCGCGAGCGCGAGTGCCGCCTCGGTTTTTGCAGGCGCGCGCGCGACGAGCTGCAACGCCATCGAAAACACATTGAGAAAGTTTCGCAAGTCATGCACGACGCTGCGCGTGATCTGCATGCGCGATTCGTGCAGTTCGCCGACCAGCTTCTGTTTGAGCAGCAGCTCGTGGTTGGCGCGCTCGAGCCGTCCCGTGTACTCGTCGATCTTGCGGTCGCGCTCCGTGACGACTTCGCGGATCGACGTGAGCGTGACGAAACTGACGGCCTCGTCGATGAAATAGCGCGCGCGTTCTTCGTGACGCCGCGTGAAGCTCGGGTGCGCCTGGGCAAATTGCACGATCGCGCCCATCAGCACTCGCCGGAACAGTTCGAGTTCCCGCACGAGTTCGTCGATGCGGTAGCCCTGCTTCCAGCGCAGTTTGCCGTGCAGCCTCGCCTTGCGCTCGATTTCAGGCTCGACCTCTTCGAGGTCCTGCTGTTCGAGTGCGCCGCAAATGTCCGCGAGTATATCGGGAACGTGATCCGCCAGTTGCTCGTTCGTCAGCCGGTCGGAATCGGTCAGCTCGACGTCGCTGAATACGGATTTCAGCCAGCGTTCCGTGAGCTCGACCTCGCTCTTGCGGATGTGCTCGGCGAAAACGTGTAGCGGTCGTGAGTGCGTCGTGGTCATGACTGTAGCTCGCGCCCCGAAGGAATCGTACGATGCGAACGGCGGGCGGTACAGCATGCGCGCCGATGCCGCTCATCGTACTACGACTTCAGCCGATAGCCGGTCTTGAAGATCCACGCGATCACAGCGAGGAAAATGCAAAGGAAGAGCGCCGTCATCCCGAGACTGATGCCGACGCTGACATCGGCGAGCCCGTAAAAGCTCCAGCGAAAGCCGCTGATCAGATAGACGATCGGGTTGAGCAGCGTGACCACTTTCCACGCGGGCGGCAGCATCGCGACGGAATAGAAACTGCCGCCTAGAAACGTCAACGGCGTGATGATGAGCAGCGGCACGAGCTGCAGCTTCTCGAAGTTGTCGGCCCAAATGCCGATGATGAACCCGAGCAGACTGAACGTGATGGCCGTCAGCACGAGAAACAGGACCATCCAGAACGGATGCTGCACCTGCAACGGCACGAAGAAGCCCGCCGTCGCGAGAATGATGAGGCCGAGCAGGATCGACTTGGTCGCGGCGGCGCCGACATAGCTGACGACGATCTCGACGTACGACACGGGCGCGGACAGCAGCTCGTAAATGGTGCCTGTAAAACGCGGGAAATAAATGCCGAACGACGCATTCGAAATGCTCTGCGACAACAGCGACAGCATGATGAGCCCCGGCACGATGAACGAGCCGTAGCTGATGCCTTCCACTTCGCGGATGCGCGAGCCGATCGCCGCGCCGAACACGATGAAATAGAGCGACGTCGAAATGACGGGCGCGATGATGCTCTGCATCAGCGTGCGCCCCGTGCGCGCCATTTCGAAGCGGTAGATCGCGCGGATTGCGTAAACGTTCATCGCACGGTCTCCTCGTGTTTTCTGTGCACGAGACTCACGAAGATATCTTCGAGCGAGCTTTGCGTGGTGTGCAGGTCCTTGAAGCGGATTCCCGCCGCGCTGAGATCGTTGAGCATTGCAACGATGCTGCTGCTCTTCTCGCGCTCGGCGTCGTATGTGTAGATCAGCTCGCTATTGTCGTTCGCGAGTTCGAGCCCGTAATCCGCGAGCGATGCCGGCATGCTCGCGAGCGGCGCTTCGAGTTGCAGCGTCAACTGCTTCTTGCCGAGCTTGCGCATCAACTCGGTTTTCTCTTCGACGAGCATGATCTGCCCGCTGTTGATCACGCCGATGCGGTCGGCCATCTCTTCCGCTTCTTCGATGTAGTGCGTGGTCAGGATGATCGTCACGCCGCTTGCCTGCAGCGAGCGTACGAGCTTCCACATGTCGCGGCGCAGCTCGACGTCGACGCCCGCCGTCGGCTCGTCGAGAAAGAGCACGCGCGGCTCGTGCGATAGCGCCTTGGCGATCAGCACGCGCCGCTTCATGCCGCCCGACAGCTGAATGATGCGGCTGTTGCGCTTCTCCCAGAGCGAGAGGTCGCGCAAGACCTTTTCGATGTGCGCCGGGTTTTTGGGCTTGCCGAACAGGCCGCGGCTGAACGACACCGTCGCCCAGACGGTTTCGAACGCATCGGTGGTCAGTTCCTGCGGCACGAGTCCGATCAGCGAACGCGCGGCCCGATAGTCATTGCGGATATCGTGACCGTCGACGGTGATGGTCCCTTCGCTTGCATTGACGATTCCGCAGATGATGCTGATGAGCGTCGTCTTGCCCGCACCGTTCGGCCCAAGCAATGCAAAGATTTCGCCTTGGCGAATGGAGAGATCGATACGCTTGAGGGCATGGAAACCCGATGCGTATGTCTTCGAAAGGTTCGAAACCGAGATGATGGGCTGCATAGACGCGACGATAGCAGATACCGCCCTGATTCGCCGCTTCTCTGCTCAAATCGCCGCTGTAACGCGGCGCACCGAGGCGGAACTGTCAAACTCCACCGTCTGCGTCTTCGTCGCTGACGACAACCACGCGTTGCTCGACGCGCACGGGCACGCGCGTGAGCGCGGCGCCGACGCATGGCCCATCGACGCACATGCCGTCTTCGAAGCGGAACATCGCGCTGTGATGCGCGCACATCAGATGCTCGCCTTCGTAGGTCCAGAAGGTATCGGGCTCGTAGTTGAGCGGGATCGAGAAGTGCGGGCACAGGTTGCGGTAGGCCCACGCATGGTCGCCGCGGCGCAGCACGACGATGCCGGCTTCGGCGACGGCCTTGCCGCCGCCGTCGGGAATGTCATCGAGCAGACACCGTGCCGTCGCTGTCATCATCGCGCCGCTCCTGATGAACGCACCAGCACGAAATCGCGGTGAACATCGAAGAACGGGCTCGGCAGATCCCACTCTGTCGCGTCGGAAGGACTGTCGTTCTTCACATACTCGACGACGAGCGAACGCTTCACGCCGAACACCGCATCCGATTCGACATAAGGATCGTCCGAACTGTAGAGCGCAGTGGTGATGGTGTCGTAACCGGGCGCCTGAATCAGGAAATGCACGTGCGCGGGCCGCATCGGATGCCGGCCGACCGCAAGCAGCATCTGGCCGACGGGGCCGTCCGTCGGAATCGGATACGGCGTCGGCTTGATCGAACGGAACGCATACTCGCCGTTCGGCCCCGAGCGGAAACGGCCGCGCAGATTGCTCTCGGGCTGGTCCGGGTCCTGGCCTTCGTACATGCCGTTATTGGCCGTCTCCCACACTTCGATCAGCGCGTTCGGCACGGGCTTGCCCGCCTCGTCGATCAGCCGTCCGCGAAACAGCGCGGGCTCGCCTTCCGTGCGGGCGATGTTCGCGCCGAACGGCTCGTCGTGCGCGCCCTCGCGATAGAACGGACCGAGCAGGCTGTTCTCCGTCGCAGCCGATTCCGCCACGTCCTGCTGGCGGTGGATCGCATCGAGCATGATCGACAGACCGAGCGTATCCGACAGCAGAATGAACTCCTGGCGGATGCCGTCGCACTTCTTTCCCGTCTGCGTCAGGAACTCGATGCCGCGCCGCCATTCGTCGCCCGTCAGTTGCACTTCTTCCGCGAATGCATGCACGTGCCGCACGAGCGCCGACATGATCTGCTTGAGGCGCGCATCTTCGCAGCCGGAAAGCGTCGCGAGCACTGTCTCGGTGATGGGGTGAACGTCCGTCCTGTTCATGCGTTGCTTAGTTGTCTCACTCATGATGTCCTCACGCTCTATGGGCGCTGGTGGAATGTGAATCGAGCGTCCGTGCGATATCGCTCGTCGCTGGCTGGCCCGGCGCGGCTGCGTCGCGAAACACGACCCGCCGCCCGACGGGAAACAGTTGCAGGTGCAGGCGCTGCGAGACGTAGCCCCACAGCCCTTGCGGAAAGAACAATGTCACGACGATGGCGAGCGCGCCGAGACCGATCAGATACCAGGTGCCATAGTCCGACAAAAACTTGTTCAGCACGAAGAAAATCAGCGCACCGGCAATCGGCCCTTCGAGTGTGCCGAGCCCGCCGATCAGCACGATGAAGATACCAAACGCGGTCCAGTTCACGGAAAACGCGGCATCGGGCGAGATGCGCAGATTGCCGAGAAAGTACAGCCCGCCCGCAAGCGCCGCGCCGCACGCCGAGACGAGATAGACGATCAGCCGCGCGCGTTTCACGTCGACGCCCTGGCTGCTCGCCGCAACTGCATTGTCGCGCATCGCCGTCAATGCAAGCCCCGCTTTCGAGCGCAGGAACAGATAGAGCAGGCCCACGGCCGCCGCGACGATCGCGAGCGCGAGCCACAGCGTCAGCGATTCGCGCAGCGCGCGCGGGATGCCGTGCAACGCCGTCAGGCTCGTGCCCGAGCCACCGCCGAGCGCGCTGATGTTCGCGAACGTCAGTCTGAACACTTCCGCGATCACCCATGTGCCGATCGCGAAATAGCCGCCCTCGAGACGAAACGCGATCGTCGATACGGGCACGGCCGCCGCCATCGCGATCAACGCGCCGAGGGGCACCGCGATGAACGGCGACACGCCGCAGTAGTTCGCGAGCACGAGCATCGCATAGCCGCCGAGGCCGAAATACGCCTGCTGCCCGATCGACACCATGCCGCCGTAGCCCGCGAGCAGATTCCACATCATCGCGAACACCAGATACGCGGCAAGCTGCACGAAGTCGCGCATCGCATCGCGTCCCGCCCACCAGGGCGCGCTCGCGACGGCGACGGCGACCACCAGCAACACCAGCAGCGTCACCCTGCTTGCGCGCGTCGCGCGATGAACGTCGAAAGCGCGTGCCTGATCCAGATGCATACTCATCACAAACCCTCTCACGCCGTCTTCGGCAACAGACCTTGCGGCCGCACCACCAGCACGCACAGGAACACGATATGGCCAAGCCAGATGCCCCAGCCCGGATCGAAGTAGAAGCCGATCTGCTGCGCGAGGCCGAGCGCCATGCCGCCCGCGAATGTGCCCCAGAACGAACCCATCCCGCCGATGATCACCGCCTCGAACGCGAACAGCAGCAACGCGGGACCGTCGGTGGGCGAAACGGCCGTGCGCATCGAATACAGCACGGCCGCGACGCCGATCAGCGCGAACGCGATGCCCATCGCGAGCGCGTATGTGCGCCGGTACGACACGCCCATCAGCTGCACGATCTCACGGTCGTCGGAGGTCGCGCGGAAGGCGCGGCCAAGCGGCGTGCGTGTGAAGATCCACTGCATCGCGAAGGCGAGCGCGACGGTCGCCGCGAGCGTCACGAGGGGCAGATAGCCGACCGTGATGCCGCCGAGCGTGACGCTCTGCGCTTCGAAGCTGCCTGTCCCTATCGAGCGAGGATCGGCGGAGAACAGTTGCTGCAACACGTTCTGGATGACGATGGAAAGCCCGAACGTGACGATCAGCGAAGGCAGCGGATCGCGGCTGCTGACGCGGTTCAGTATCGTGTACTGCACCGCGTAGCCCGCGCCGAACGCGATCACGAGCAGCAGCACGAGCGACACGGCGAGGGGCACATGCAACAGGCTCGTCAACGCGAACAGCACGAACACGAGCATTACGATGAAATCGCCGTGCGCGGTGTTCGTCAGGCGCATCACGCCGAACACGAGCGACTGCCCCATCGCGAACAGACCATACAGCGCGCCCAGCAGCACGCCTTGCACGACGATATTGGCGAGCGTATTCATGCGGCGGCTCCGAAATAGGCTTCAGTGATCGCCTCGTCGGAGACATCGGCGGAGACGCCCGAAAGCGACACGCGCCCTTCCTGGAAGCAATAGAAGCGCGACGACACACGCCGCGCGAGCTGCACGTCCTGTTCGACGACGATCGCGCTCATGCCGTCCGACACGATATCGGGCAACGCCGCGTAGATCTCGCGGACGATCACGGGCGCAAGTCCCAGCGAGAGCTCGTCGCACATCAACAGGTCGGGGTTGCTCATCAGCGCGCGGCCGATCGCGACCATCTGCTGCTGTCCGCCCGACAGCGCCGTCGCCGCGTGATTGCGGCGCTCGCGCAGCGCGGGAAAGAGCGCATAGACGCTATCGAGATTCCAGCGTCCGGGCCGCTTGCTGAACGCGCCGAGCAGCAGGTTCTCCTCGACGGAAAGACTCGCGAACAGCCGGCGTCCTTCCGGCACGAGCGCGATCCCCTTGCCGACGATGCTCGCCGCCGGCGCGCCGCCGATTGCTTCGCCGCGATAGACGATCTGATCGCGCGCCGCCTTCGTCAGGCCGGCGAGCGCTTTCAGAAACGTCGATTTGCCGGCGCCGTTCGAGCCGATCAGCGCGATTACTTCGCCTGGCTGCACGGCGACGTCGACGCCGAACAGCGCCTGAAAATCGCCGTAGAACGCGGTGAGGCCGCGCGTCTCCAGTAGTGCCGCCATGTCACGCCTCCAGTCCAAGATACACGCGCCTCACGTCGGGATCGTCCATCACCGCCGCCGGCTTGCCCTCGGCGAGCTTGCTGCCGAAGTTGATGACGAGCAGCCGGTCCGCGACGGCCAGCAGCGCGTGCACGACATGCTCGATCCACACGATCGTCACGCCGCGCTCCTTCACGCGGCGGATTTCATCGACGAGCTCATGTGTTTCGCCTTGCGTCAGTCCGCCCGCGATTTCGTCGAGCAGCAGCAGTTGCGGTTGCGTCGCGAGCGCGCGGGCCAGTTCGAGCCGCTTGCGATCGAGCAGCGCGAGCGTGCCGGCCAACTGGTTCGCGCGACGCTTCAGGCCCGTGCGTTCGAGCACGTCGACGCACATGTCGTACGCAGCGCTCTCGTCGAGCGCGCCGCCGAAGCGCGCGCCCACCAGCAGATTCTCGAACACCGTCATGCCGCCGAACGGACGCGGCACCTGATACGAGCGCCCGATGCCCGCCGCGCAGCGCCGATGCGGTGCAAGGTGCCCGACGTCCGCGCCGTCGAACTCGACCGTGCCTTGATCCGGCTTCACATCGCCGCTGACGAGATTGAACAGCGTCGTCTTGCCCGCGCCGTTCGGCCCGAGAACGCCGTATGTCTCGCCGCGTCCGACTTCGAAGCTGATCGCATTCGTCACCGTCAGCGCGCCATAGCGCTTCGAGACGTTCGTGAGCCTGAGCAATGCGTTCATCGCAACTCTCCTCGTGATGCCGCGCGTGCCATCACGCAATCAGCTTGAGCGGCCCGCTGACGGGGACGGCAGGTGCAAGCTGGTTATTGACGATCGCAAGATCGAAGCGGTGCTTCTGCCCCTTCACCCACTGCCCGCCGACGAGCGGCGTCTTCGCGACGTTCTTCACGGGACCGTTGCCCCAGGCCACATGGCCGACGAGCGTGTCGAGCTTCGTCGAGGCCACGGCATCGCGGATCGCCTCGTTCGAGTCGATGTCCTTCGCGCGCCTGAACGAATCGATCGCGATTTCGAACAGCGCGTGCGCGAAGCCGATCGGCTGCGTCCATTGCTTCGACATGATGCGCTCGTAGTCGTCGGCGACCTGACGCGCGCTTTGCCCCGTCAGCGACGACTTGAACGGATGCGACGGCGACCACCACACTTCCGTCGACAGCCCTTCGCCGAGATCGCCGAGCGCTTCAATCGAAGTGGGAAACAGCAGCGCCTTGCCGATCGAAATGACCTTGGGCTTGAGCCCTTGCTGGCGAGCCTGGACGAGAAAGTTCTTCGCATCGGGCGGAATCACGACGCCCGTGACGATCTGCGCATTCGATTGCCTGAACGCGGAGATCTGCGCGGAGAAGTCCTGCGTCATGCTCTGGAAGCGCCCGGGGTCCTTCAGCGTGAAGCCCTTTTGCGCGAGCACGGGCGGAAAGCCGAGCCTCGTATCGCCCCACGCGTTGCCGTCGCCGTCGTTTGGAAAGAGGCCGCCGACGCTGCGATTGGTCTGCACCGACTGCCACATGCCCGTGTACACGGCGATCACGTCTTCGAGGCCCCAGAAGAAGTGATAGGTGTAGTTGAAGCCCTTCTTCGGATCGCCCTTGCGGCCGAAGAACCACGGCTGCCACGGCACGACGGTCGACACGCACGGCGTCTCGTTCAGCTCGCACGCGTCGCTGACGGGGTTCGCCGTTTCGGGCGTGCCCGACACGAGCATGATGTCGACCTTGTCCTTGAGGATGAGGTCGTTGGCCACTTCGCCCGCGCGATTCGGATTCGACTGGCTGTCCTTGACGACGATCGACACGGGGTAGGTCTTGCCGCCCATCGACACGCCGTTCTTCAACGCCCCTTGCATCTGCTGGATCGTGTAGCGGTCGGCTTCGCCGAACGGCGCGAGAGGCCCCGTCTGCGGCGACACGTAGCCGATTTTCAGCGTGCGCGTGCCGGCTGCGAACGCGCGCGACGAGAACACGGGCGCGGCGGCCGCCAGCGCGCCGCCCGCCGCAAGGCGCACGAAGCGGCGCCGTCCTCCGTTGAAAAGATCTCCATTCATTGCTGTCTCCTGATCGTTTTATGTGTCGGGTGCGCGGCTTTCGCTATCCGGGCCTGCGTCCTTCGTAAGCGTCGTGCAGCAACGCGCGAAGCGGCTCGCGCTCGACTTCGCGCGGATTCCAGTACGGGCTTTTCAACGCGATGTTCAATGCGATGTCGAGGTCCGCCTCCTTCATGCCGATATCCTTCAGCGCGGTCGGCGCGCCGTTGTCGCGCGCGAGATCGAACACCGCTTGCGCCGCGTCGTCCGCATGGAGCGCGCGCGCGATACGCTGCATCGCTTGCGGCGCGGCCGTGCGGTTGTACGCGAGCGCGTGCGGCAAAACGATCGTGTGCGTCTCGGCGTGCGGCAGATTGAACGTGCCGCCGAGCGTATGACACAGCTTGTGATGCAGCGACATGCCGACGCTGCCCAGCACCGCCCCGCACAGCCACGCGCCGTACAGACACGCGCTGCGCGCATCGAGATCGTCGGCCTGGCGGATCACGCGCGGCAGGCCCTCGCCCAATGCGCGAATGCCGTCCTCGGCCATCAGGCTCATGATGGGATTCGCGTCCTGTGCGTAGAGACCTTCGGCCGCGTGCGCAATCGCGTTGATGCCGCTCGTCAGCGACAGCGCGGGCGGCAGCGATACCGTCAGCGACGGATCGTAGATGACCGTTTTCGGCAGCACGCGCAGATCGCGGCCCGTCTTCTTCAGGCCGCCTTCCGTGAGACCGTAGATCGGCGTCATTTCCGAGCCCGCGTACGTGGTCGGAATCGCGATGATGGGCAGCGACGTGTCTAGCGCAATCGCTTTGCCCAGACCCGTGGTCGAACCGCCGCCGATTGCGATCGCGCAATCGGCCCCGACACTCGCCGCGTAATCGCGAGCGGCGCGCGCCGTCTCGACGGGCACATGCATCACGGCCTGTGCAAAGACGCCTGCCGCGCGCGGCCCGATGCGCTCGGCAAGCTGCTCGGCTTGCGCGCGCTGCTGCGGCGTCGACAGCACGATTGCGCGTTGCGCGCCGAGCAACGCGATCTCGTGATCGAGCTGGTCCAGACTGCCCACGCCGAACACGACGCGCGAAGGCAAGCCCTGATAGACGAAAGGTTCCATGACGTTAACGTTCAAGCTCGGTTCAAGCTCGATTCAAGGGCGCGGTTTCAGCGCGGAAAATAAGGGGGAATCTGCGCATCCACGTTGACCCACACCGACTTGGCCTGCGTGTACTCGCGCATCGCTTCGAAGCCCATCTCGCGTCCATAGCCGCTCGCGCCGACGCCGCCGAACGGCGAGCCGGGACTCACGCGCTTGTAGCAGTTGACCCACACCATGCCGCTATGAATCTCGCGCGCGATTAGATGCGCGCGTTGCAGGTCGCGCGTCCACAGGCCCGCGCCGAGTCCATACTCCGTGCCGTTCGCAATCGCGAGCGCTTCTTCGTCGGTCTTGAACGTCGTCACCGTCATGAACGGGCCGAACACTTCCTCCTGCGACACGCGGTCGGTCGGCTTCGCTGCGACGATGGTCGGCTCGACATAGCAGCCGTTCGCAAGCGCCGCGACATCGGGCGACTTGCCGCCCGCCAGCACGCGGCCGCCTTGCTCGCGCGCCACATCGACATACGACAGCACGCGGTCGCGATGCTGGCGCGACGTGAGCGGGCCCATTTCCGTCGAAGGATCGAGGGGATCGCCGATGCGGATCGTGCGCGACAGCGCGACGAACTTTTCGAGCACTTCGTCCGCAATCGATTCGTGCACGATCATCCGCGAGCCCGCGATGCACGCCTGCCCCTGGTTGTGGAAGATCGCGAACGCGGAGCCTTGTACGACGGCATCGATGTTGGCGTCGCCGAACACGATGTTGGCGCCCTTGCCGCCCAGTTCGAGCTGCACCTTCTTCAGATTGCCGCTCGACGCCTGCACGATCTTGCGGCCCACGGCCGTCGAGCCCGTGAACGCAATCTTGCCGATCTCCGGATGCTCGGCGATGTACTGGCCCGCGACATGCCCGAGGCCAGGCAGGATGTTGACGACGCCTGCGGGAAAGCCGACTTCGGCCATCAGCTCGGCAATCGCGAGGCTCGACAGCGGCGTGAGTTCAGCGGGCTTCATGATCACGCAGTTGCCTGCGGCGAGCGCGGGCGCCATCTTCCAGCTCGTGAACATCAGCGGAAAATTCCACGGCACCACCTGTCCGACGATGCCGACGGGCTCGCGCGTCAGATAGTTCAGAAAGCCTTGCTCGACGGGAATCACCGAGCCTTCGAACTTGTCGGCCATGCCGCCGAAATAGCGGAACGTGGCCGCCGTGCGCGGCACGTCGAGATTGCGCGTGTCGCGAATCGGATGGCCCGTGTCGATCGATTCGAGGCGCGCGAGCCGGTCCGCGTTCGCTTCGATCGCGTCGGCCAGCTTGAGCAGCAAACGGCCCCGCTCGGCGGCCGCGAGGTTGCTCCACTTCGGAAACGCCGCTTTCGCCGCGGCCACTGCGCGATCGACATCGGCATGCGAAGCCATCGAGACTTCGGCGATCACCGAGTTGTCGTGAGGATTGAGCGTCGGCAGCGTTTCGCCCGTGAGCGAAGGCACGAAGCGGCCGTCGATGAAGAGTTGCGTTTGCATGTGAGTCCTGCTCGGTAAGACGTTGAGGCATGACCGTCCCCGCGGCGCCAGCTGTCTGGCGCCGTGCGTCGCACGCGGCGGGGAGATCGGGAGGTGGCTTTAGAACTGGATCGGGTACGGCGGCAGCTCGCCGCTCTCATACCGCTTCGGCAGATCGGGCGTTGCGTTCTCCCACACGAGCAGCATCGAACGCTTCTGCGAGTAGCCCTTGTGGCGGATATCGGCGGGCATCGCGGCGATGTCGCCTGCGTTCATCGTGATGCGCGCGCGCGGCTCGCCCGTGTCCTTGTCGGCCACATCCCAGATGATCTGATCCGACAGTTGCAGGAACCACTCGACGCGGTCGTTGCCATGAAACACGGGCAGCACGAATTCTTCCGTCGTCGGGCAGAAGAGGCTCTGCTTGCACACCGACGTGACGGACGGATTCCACGTGACGTCCGAGCGCGACAGATACTTGAACAGGTTGAACGCATGCAGTTCGCCTTCGAAGCCGGGCGCGGCGTGAACCTCGGGCTCGTCCTGCACGATATCGGCGAACTGGCGGTTGACGGGCAGATCGTCGCGCAGCGGCGAATCGCCTTCGAGTCCCGGCATGCGCTTCGTCGCGATGCGCGTGCGCTCGATGGCGGCAACGTTGTCGCCATGCTTCGTGCCGAATGCGGAGCCCGTCTCTTCAGGCGCGGCGAACGGATCGAAGCCTTCGTTGACCCAGTCCTTCAGAATCGCCTTGAACGTCGCCATGATGACGGGCGTGTCGAACTGCTGCGTGTGATCGACGCCCGCTTCGCGGAAGCTCGCGTTATAGGCGCCCGCATACATGTCGACCTTGCCGTAGTGATTGCGTGTGCCGATCACTTCGTCGAAATTGACCCAGCCGTAGAAGAAGCCCCATGCGACATCGCGCATCATTGCGCGAAGGAAGTCGTCGGCGTGCATCTGATGCGAGCGCTGCTGCCCTTTAGCCGGCCATTTCACCGTGACGAAATACGCGTCGCGGGAGAATTCGAAGTCGCCGAGGCTGAACGTGCGATAGCCGGTGACGGCATCCGGCTCGCTTGCACAGATGTTTTGCAGCGTGTTGATTGTGCTCATGACCCACTCCAGAAAATGAATGTGCGCAATGCGTTACTGAATGCAGATGTCTTTCCACTTCTCGACCGAGTAGCGGCCGAGAATGGTCTGCACGAGCAGCACACCCTTTCCTGCCGTTTCGAAGCGGTACGCGGCGCCCGCCGGCAACAGCGCCTGATGGCCGCGGCGCAGCCGCACGAAGCCCATCTGCTTGCCGGACGGCGTGCCTTCGAGGCGCACGCTGCCTTCCGTCGCTTCATCGACGAGGGGGCCATCGGACGGCTTGATGAAGTGCACGTCGATCTCGCCGTCCATCACGACGCAGAACTCGTCGTGCGATGCCGTGAACCACGGCGACGAGCCTTGCGCGCGCAGCGTCTCGATCACGTACTTGAGGTTCTTGCCGACCACGATTTTCTCGTACGGCGCGGCCTGGCTCGCGACTTCGAACACATTCGACATTGCATAGTGCTCGGGCTTGCCCTTGATGATTTCGATGGAGCCTTTACGGTAATTGTCGAGACTTCCCAACCAGGTTTGCTGCATGTCTGCCTCCTTGGATCTCTGTTGATCTGTGCGACTCATCGAGCGCGATTCCATGGATGCAAGAGTAAGTAACGCGACGCGCAACGGCAATGATCCGAGGTTCGGCAAATCCGAACGCCGGGTGCGGACAATCGACCCCAGGGGAAGTACCTGGTGCCGGAACGTGGCGGCTTTGCGGGTGGGAATGTGCGGCGTCCCGCGGCGCTTGGGGAGGCGTCTGTACCCGCGCGACACCGCGCGCGCTCACACCCCCGCGGCTATTGATCGGCGAGTTCTTCGCCGACGCTCTTCGTGTCGTCGTCTTCGGACGTGATGCCGAGCGCCTTGTCCCATTGCGGCTCGCGCAGATAGCGCTCCCGCAAAAAATCGATGAACGCCTTCACCTTCGCCGTCGAGCGGTGCGACGCGGGATACACGGCCGACAGCCACAGCGGCGGCGCCGCGTACTCGGGCAGCACGCGTTCGAGCCGGCGTTCGAGCAGGTCGGCGGCGGCGACCATCGTCGGCAGATAAACGACGCCCGCGCCCGCCCGCGCGAACTCCAGCAGCAGGTGCACGCTATTCGTTTTGAGCACCGGATTCAGCGCGATTTCGAAGCACTCGTTGCCCTTCATCAGCGGCCACTTGTCGCCCCACGGATAGTACGAATAGCGCGCGAAATCATGCCGCAGCAGGTCGAGCGGCGTCTCGATCGCGGGCTCTTCCTTCAGGTAGCCGGGCGCCGCGCACAGCACGCCGCGCACGGGGAAGAGGCGCCGCTCGACGAGCAGGTTGGACGCGGGCGGGTAGATTTGCAGCGCGAGATCGAAGCCCTCCTGGACGGGGTCGATCACGCGATCGTTGACGGTCACAACGAATTCGATGCGCGGATGCGCCTCGCGAAACTCGATCAGCGCCCGCGAGAAGTGCCCGAGCGCGAACCCCGGCAGCACATGGACGTTGAGCGTGCCCGACAGCGACTCGTGCACCGCATTCGAGCGGACCGACAGGTCGTGCACCTTGTTGACGAGTTCGGCGCACTCGCGGTAGTACGACTCGCCGAGCTCCGACAGACGCACGGCGCGCGTCGAACGATGAAAGAGCGACACGCCGAAATGCTCTTCCAGCTGCTTCACGCGCGACGTGACGACGGATTTGGCGACGCCCAGCTGGCGCGCGGCGCTCGCGAAACTCTGGGCTTCGGCGGCCCGCACGAACGCCTCCATCGACATGAACAGATCCATGCTGTCTCCTGACTTCTGTGCGGCCGTCCTCGCCGTTGCTGCGGCGCATGAAGGACAGCCCGTTCTGATGTGGATGACGAAGTGTACGATGTTTTGCAGAACGCATCGCCGCCTCCTGCAAATCGGAACCGGCGCGTAAAAACGGCTACGCCGCCTGCACTTTGTACAGACGGATGTGCAGCGCAGCATCGGCCCTCGCCGCGGTTGAGGCTTGCGCACCGCCATGGGCGCCCGCCGTTGTAGCGCCCAATGTGTCCCCAAACGTGGAACGGGCGTTGCTTTATAAGCCGATGCGATTGCTCCATGCCCGCAATCAGGCATCGAATCGGGCATGCGGGCACACGCATCCCAGCCGCGAGGTCCGCGCGGCGCTCTAGCGGACATGGAGGCTTCATGCGTCTGTCGATCCTGATCAACACTTCCGACCCGACCGTCAACCACGACTATGCCGTCTTGTGGCTCGATACGCTCAGCCACGCGTGGACGTCGCAAGACAGACGCGGCGTGGAGCTGCCGTCATCGGGCGACATGCGCGAGGACGGCGACGTGGTCTCGCTCTGCGCGCGCGGCAGCGAGCAGGCGCTCGTGACGCTGTACGGCGTGCACGTCGACCGGCACGGCAACATGACGTCGGCCCAAGGCCAGGCGACGTGGATCTCGCACTCGCGGCCCGAGGTCGCGGGCTTCTGGCGCTTGCAGGCCGTCGTACGCGAAGGCTCGCAACCGGCGCCCTCGACGCGGCGCTAGCAAGGGCGCTGTTCTCTTTCTCGTTCGCTTCCACCTGCCCGCTTTTTCCGCCCGCTACTTCCATCCGCTACTTCCGCCCGCTACTTCCACCCGCTTCTTCCACCCGCTCTTTCCGTCCGCTTTTTCCGCCCCCCGCTTCGACTCGCTGACGAAAAAGCGCCGTTGCCGCGCATCAGCGGCAACGGCGCTTTTCGGCAGGCTTGCGCGCCCGCCCGCAATCACGCGTGCACCGACTCCGCCAACCGCCTACGCAACCACACGCGATGCTGGCCCAACGTTTCGATAAACGGCTTCAGCACGGCATCCAGCTTGCCGTCATCGCTGATCGACACACCGTCGGCGTCGGCGGGCAGATGCGCGGCGCTCGATACGTCCTTGCCAGCGCCGGGCGCGGCAATCGCCTTCGGATGCCGGAACGCTTCGAGCACGAAATGGCGCGCGTCGCCCGACTGCGCGAGCGTCTCGATTCGCTGCGCACGCGGACCGACGTCGCGGCGGCGATTCGCTGCACGCGCAATGAATCCGTGGTTGCGTCGCGCGGCACAGTGCTTGCGCAAGTATCCATGCGGTCGGGTCGATAGCACCGACTCGTGACGATCAAACCATCTCCTGGAGATTCGACCATGAAGAGCACGACGAAGAAGGTACTTGCTACTGCCCTAGTGATGGCACTGTCGGGCGGCGTCTATGCACAGGCAGGCGGCGGCAATTCGGGCGGAGGATCGGCCGGCAACGGCGTGGGCGCGGGTGGCGGCAACACGGGTGGCGCAGGCGGCGTGGCATCGCCGGGCGCCGGCGTCAACAGCATGCAGCGCGGCACCACCAACGATAGCGGCTACGGCACGCCGGGCGTGACGGGCACGGGCGGCGGCACGGGCACGGGTACGGGCGCAGCGCCGCAAAGCGGCAACATGAACCGTCAGTACAACGGCACATCGAACGGCGGCACGACGGCCCAGCCCGGCACGATGCAGCCTGGCGCAGGCACGAACCAGGGCGGCAGCCAGTGACGTTGCAGCAGCCGTCGGGGTGATGCGTGCAGCCGGCGGATGAACGTGCGCCCCGGCGTCGTTGGCGCGACGCCGGGGCGCTTTCTGTTTGCGTGAGCCGTCACGTGTGATGCGTGCGGAGATCCTGCGCGCATCGGGTCGACAGCGAGTCGGCCAAAGCCGACGAAAACGCCGCTGAACTTCGGCCCCGCCGCGCGAGTCCATTGATGCACAGGCCCGTTCGTCGCTGACGCGGCGTGATTCTCGCGGAGACAACCTTGACTCAACAGACGGATCTGATCGTCGCGCGCCCCGAAGGCCTGTACTGCCCACAAGGCGACTTTTATATCGATCCGTGGCAAAGCGTCGACCGCGCGGTCATCACGCACGCGCACGCCGATCATGCGCGCTTCGGGCATCGCCGCTATCTCGCCGCCGAACCCGGTGCAGGCGTGCTGCAAGCCCGGCTGCCGGGCATCGCGTTGCAAACGCTCGCATATGGCGAGCGCATTGCGATCAACGGCGTCGGCGTTTCGCTGCATCCGGCGGGGCATGTGCTGGGATCGGCGCAAGTGCGCGTCGAGCATCGCGGCGCAGTGTGGGTGGCATCGGGCGACTACAAGCTCGACGCCGATCCCACCTGCGCGCCGTTCGAGCCCGTGCGCTGCGATACGTTCATCACGGAATCCACCTTCGGCCTGCCGATCTACCGCTGGGATGCGCCGCAAACGGTGTTCGACGGCATCGACAGCTGGTGGCGGCACAACGCGGCAGCGGGCCGCGCGTCCGTCCTGTTCTGCTATTCGTTCGGCAAGGCGCAGCATATTCTCGCGGGTGTCGACGCGGGCATCGGACCGATCTTCTGTCACGGCGCCATCGAACCGCTGAACCGCGCGTATCGCGCGGCGGGTGTCGCACTGCCGCGCGTGCGACTCGTTGGCGAGGTTCCCGCGAAGAACCGCGACGCCTTCAGGCAGGCACTCGTGATCGCGCCGCCATCCGCGCAAGGCAGCGCGTGGCTGCGGCGCTTCGGCGACTACAGCGACGCGTTCGCATCGGGCTGGATGCGCTTGCGCGGCACGCGCCGCCGACGCGGCGTCGATCGCGGCTTCGTGCTGTCCGACCATGCCGACTGGCCGGGCCTGCAAACGGCCATCGCGGCGACGGGCGCGCAGCGCGTGATCGTCACGCACGGGCAAGTGGAGCCGATGGTGCGCTGGCTGCGTGAACAGGGCCTCGAAGCAGGCGCATTCGCGACCGAGTATGGCGATGACGCCGTCGAAGCCGATGCTGCGGCGGGCAACGAAACCGGCCCGGGAATGAGCGCAGCCGAAGCGGATACATCGGCTGCCAACATCGCGGAACGCGACACATCATGAGGCGCTTCGCCACGCTCTATGCGGCGCTCGATGCCACTACGTCGACGCGCGACAAGCTCGATGCGCTGATCGCGTACTTCCGCGCCGCGCCGCCCGAGGACGCGGCATGGGCCTCGTACTTCCTCGCGGGCGGCAAGCCTCGCCAGTCGGTGCCGACCCGCCTGCTCACCGAGATCGCGCGCACGCACGCGGGCTTGCCCGAGTGGCTGTTCGAAGAGTCGTATCAGGCCGTCGGCGATCTTGCGGAGACCATCGCGCACGTGCTGCCGCCTGCGGCGCGCATGTCCGAGCTTGGCCTCACGCAATGGATCGAGGAACGCATCCTGACGCTGCGCGGGGCGTCGCCCGACACGCTGCGCGAGCGTCTCGTCGCGTATTGGGACGAGCTCGACTGGAGCGGCCGCTTCCTGTTCACGAAGCTGATCGGCGGCGGCTTTCGCGTCGGCGTTGCGCGTCAACTGGTCGTGCGTGCGCTCGCCGATGTCGCGCACGTCGATCACAAGCTGATCGCGCAGCGCATGGTCGGCTGGACGGACTCGAGTCAGCCGCCCGACGCCGCGCGCTATCTGCGCGTTATCGCGCCTGCAGACGACGCCAACGATGACGCCGAGGGCGCGCGCATCCGGCACGACAGCGAACGCGGCCTGCCGTATCCGTTCTTTCTCGCGCATCCGTTACAGGCCGATCCGGCGACGCTCGGCGCGCCGTCGTCGTGGTTCGCCGAATGGAAGTGGGACGGCATTCGCGCGCAAGTGGTGAAGCGTGATGGCCGCGTGTGGGTGTGGTCGCGCGGTGAAGACCTGATCACCGACCGCTTCCCCGAAGTCGTCGCGTTGGGCGAGGCGTTGCCGGACGGCTATGTGCTCGATGGCGAGATTCTCGCGTGGGAACCCGGCGCGCTTGCGCCACTGCCGTTCGCGCGGCTGCAGCCGCGCATCACACGCAAGTCGCTGACCAAACGCGTGCTGGCCGATTCGCCCGCCACCTTTCTCGCCTACGATCTGCTCGAAGCGGGCGGCAACGACCTGCGCCTGCAGCCGCTGCACGAGCGCCGCGCGCGGCTCGATGCGCTTGCCGCGAATCTCGCGGATACGCTCGCGAAAGACCTGCTGCGCGTGTCACCCCTCGTCGACGCATTCGACTGGGAGGCACTCGCCGCGCTACGCGACGAAAGCCGCGTGCGAGGCGTCGAAGGACTGATGCTGAAAGAACGCGCATCGATGTATGGCGTGGGGCGGACCAAGGCATCGGGTACGTGGTGGAAATGGAAGATCGACCCCTACGCGATCGATGCCGTGCTGATCTACGCGCAGCGCGGCCACGGAAGACGCGCGAGCCTTTATACGGATTTCACCTTCGCGGTCTGGGACGAAGCCGATGGCGTACGCACGCTCGTGCCCTTCGCCAAGGCCTATTCCGGCCTCACCGACGAAGAGATGCGCGAAGTCGACGCGATCGTGCGCAGAACGACAGTCGAGAAATTCGGCCCCGTGCGCAGCGTCACGCCGACGCTCGTCTTCGAGATCGGCTTTGAAGGCATCCAGGCAAGTCCGCGCCATAAGTCGGGCGTGGCCGTGCGATTTCCACGGATGCTGCGCTGGCGCACCGACAAACACATCGACGACGCCGATACGCTGGCGACGCTCAAGGGTTTCATCGACGATCGCGCGCGCTGACGTCCTCTTCTTTGTGCATTCTAGCCATCGGTGTCAAAATACGCCATTTGGGCATTTCCACGACTGAGGCAAGACATGGCTGGAGTTCGTCAATTCAATGAGGACGACGCCTTCGCGCACGCGCTGGACGTCTTCTGGCGCAAGGGCTTTCGCGCGACGTCGATGCTGGACCTCGCCGAAGCGACGGGCGTGCAGCGCGGCTCGCTGTATAACGCATACGGCGACAAGGAAGAGATCTTCATCCGCGTGTTCGAACGCTATGCGGAACGCTTTGTCGCCGACGCGCGCAAGGCGCTCGACAAACCCGATCTGCACGACGCGCTAACGTCGTTCTTCACGTTCGCGATCCGCTCGATTACGCAGGGCACGCCCACGCGTGGCTGTCTGTCGACGAAAACAGCCGTGGAGATCGACCCCGACTCGCCGCGTCTGCGCGAATCGTTGCAGGCCATGCTCGACGCACTCGAAGCCGCCATACTGTCCGTGCTCGACACGAAGGAAGCGCGCGCGCAACTGGCGGTGCCGCCGCAGCAGGCAGCGAGCCTCGTCGTGACGACGACGCGCGGCATTGCGGTGATGGAGCGCGTATACGGCGACCCGAAGAAACTCAGGCTGACGGCGTTCGCGCTCGTCGATGCGCTGGTGCGCAAGCACTAGCCCGCTATGCGCGTCGCGCAATACGCGTAGGTCACGTAAGGCACCGTGACCACGTCGCGCGATGCGAGGGCCGGCTCCGACGCGATCAGCGCGCGCACTTCGCGCTCCACTTGCGCCCATTCATGCGGCGGCAATGCGAGCATGAAACTCGTCGAACGAACGCGGGTCACGATCACGTCTTCGACGGGGCCGGTGTGCCCATGCGGCATGTGCCGCTCTTCGAGCGCCGAAAATCCTTCGAACGGAAATGCATTGCGCCATTCGCCCGTGTGGTAGCGCGGCGCATCGCCTTCGCGCGCATTGACGATCGCGTCGAGCTGCGCCACCCAGCGCACGCGCGCGTCGCGCACGTTCCACACGAGCCCGAGATGCCCGCCCGGTTTCAGCACGCGGCTAATCTCGGCGAGCGCCTCGCGCGTCGCGAACCAGTGAAACGACTGCGCGCAGAGCACCGCATCCACGCTCGCATCGTCGAGCGGCAGCCGCTGCGCCGTGCCTTCGCGCACGTCGACTTGCGGCAGTGCAGCGGCGATCTTCGCGCGCATCTGCGCGACGGGTTCGATGGCGATCACCCGCGCGCCCGTTTCGACGAGACGCGGCGTGAACTTGCCTGTGCCCGCGCCGAGATCGACGGCGATCCTGCCTGGCCCGAGGCCCAGCTCGACTGTCAGCCACGCGGCGAGTTCCCGCGGATAGTCGGGGCGGCCTTTCGCGTAGGTGTCCGCGCCTTTCGTATAGCCTTCCGATGCGGCGTGGTGGACGTGCGGCGTCTGGTCGGTCATGTCGGCAGCCCGGAGTATCGAAGACCTTCATTGTCCATGATCCGCTTGCGCGCGAGCAAATCGCCGCGGCGGCGCACTAACTCATGACGCACCGCCGCATCGCATCCGCTCGCGCGTGGCGCGTCGATGACTGGCGCGTGACCATTCGATCCGCAAACGGGCATCGCTCTTGCGAGACTGTCGCGCACGCGCCGGCAGCGCCATAATGGTTCTCATCCGTCAGCGCAGTGCGCATGGAGATCGGCGATGCAGGGCAGCCAGCTCACCGTGTTCGCGGCCACTACCGGCCCGCGCAGGCACCATCAGACGACCGTCGGCTGGATACTCGACGAAGCGCGGCAAGCGGGCATCCAGGGCGCGACCGTGATCGAGCTCAGCGAATGCCTCGACGTGCACGGCAAATATCATGCGGCGCGCTTCGTCGAACTGGCCGACCAGCCCGTCGCCGTTACGCTGGCGGGCGAAAGCGCGCGGGTCGATGCGCTGCTCGAGCGCTTGCGCGAGAGCAACGTGCCGCTTTTCTATACGCGCTGTACCGTCGAATACGAGGTGCTGGGAAGCGGCGTTCCGTGAAAGCGCGTAATGTGCTTCAGCAGCGCTGCTTCAACACCGCTGCCTCAACACCGCTGCTTCAACACCGGCGTCGCTCGCAGTGCAACGCGATTCAACTCTCGTCGACAGGAGAAACGCGATGAAAACAGAGCCAAGACTCTTGCACGATGTCGGACTGTTCGATGCGGTGTTCGCTTGCGTTCACGACAAGGACCCTTCCGTGCGCGAAGGGTCGATGTTCGGCTGCCCGGCAGTGTTCGTCGGCTCGCATCTGGCGTTGTGCGTGTATGGCAGCGGCATCGGCATCAAGCTGCCCGCGGAACGCGCGGCGATGCTCGTGAACGCCGGACGCGCGTTCGCGTTTCAACCGTATGGCCGCTCGGCGATGCGCGAATGGGTCGAGATACGGATACCGCGGGAACGCGTCGAGGAAATCGCTGCTGTGCTGATCGAAGCCGTCGAGTACGCGCGGCATCACGTGGGCCATCCGGGCGGCAAGGCATCGTCGGCCTCGGCGTCGCGGGCGTAGTGGCAATCGTGAATGCGAGCTTCGACATCATGCACCGGCATTCGGCCTCGCACGCTGCCGCCCGGCGTTGGCATGCGAGACCGCGAGAACCAAGATGAACGGCTGTCAATTGACTTTCTTTACCGAGCGCAACCGCAGGCACGGTCACCAGACGGTCTGCGACTGGCTGCTGCATGAAGCGCATGCGCTCGGCATTCGCGGCGCGACGGTGATCAGTTGCGCGCAAGGCGTCGGGCATGCGGGCGCGCATCATTCGGCGCATGCGCTGTCGCTGGCCGATCAGCCGCAGCAGATCATCCTCGCCACCACGGACGACGAAGCGGACCGCCTGCTCGACATCGTGCGCGCCGAGAACGTTCATGTGTTCTATATGCGCATGCCCGTGGAGTTCGGCTGGATCGGCGGTGAAACGGCCGATCAGACGAAGCATATGCGGCTTTTCAGGCGCTCCGGAAGTTAGGCGGCCGCTTCTGCGGCGCGGCCGCATTCACAGTCGGCGCGCAGTGAGCGCGCAGTGAGCGCGCAGTCGTCGCGAGGCAGACCGCGAGTTCCTGTGTGCGTGCCCGTTCGTTGCGATTGCAACGTCATGGCGTTTAACGGACCGGCTATGCAATAATCAACGTTCACTTACATCGCTCGCCGCCCGTGCTGCTTGCCCTCAAGGCTTTTATCGCTCCCGTCATCGTCGCCTGCGCGATGTTCATGGAGAGCGTGGATGCGAATGTCATCGTCACTGCGCTGCCCGAAATGGCGCGCGCCTTCGGCCGGGATCCCGTCACGCTGAAAATCGCCGTCACCAGCTATGTGCTGGGTCTCGGCGTGTTCATTCCCGTCTGCGGCTGGCTGGCCGACCGCTTCGGCGCGCGCTCGGTGTTCCGCTCGGCCATCGGCATCTTCGTCGTCGGTTCGCTGCTGTGCGCGGCGTCGACATCGCTCGCGACGTTCACGGTGGCGCGCTTCATCCAGGGCGTGGGCGGCGCGATGATGGTGCCAGTCGGGCGCATCATCATCTTCCGGGTGGTGGACCGTTCCGAGTATGTGCGCGCGATGAACTACCTGAGCGTGCCCGCGATGCTCGGGCCAGCGGCGGGGCCGCTGCTGGGCGGCTTTATCACGACGTATCTGCATTGGCGGCTGATCTTCTTCATTAACATTCCTGTCGGCATTCTCGGCATCTGGCTGACCAACAAGTACATCAGGAACACGCGTGAGCCGCATCCTGGACCGCTCGACTGGCTGGGCTTCGTGCTGTCGGCGGGCGGCGCGTCGCTGTTCCTGCTGGGGCTGTCGCTGACGGACGGCGAGCTGGTGACGGGCACCACGGCCGTCACGATGACGCTGGTCGGCGCCGCGATGCTGGGCGTCTACGTGCTGTACGCGCGTCGCGTCGAGCGTCCTTTACTCGATCTGCGTTTTTTCCGCGTGCCGACGTTTCAGGCGAGCGTGCTGGGCGGCTCGCTGTTTCGCATCGGCCTTGGCGCGGTGCCGTTTCTGCTGCCGCTCGTGCTGCAGGAAGGGCTTGGCATGAGCGCGTTCGAATCAGGGCTGATTACGTGCGCATCGGCGTTCGGCGGCATGTTCATGCGCACGCTCGCGGCCTCGGTGTTGCGCCGTTATGGCTTTCGCACGGTGCTGATGTATAACGCGGCGTATTCGGGCATCGCGATTACCGCGTGCGGTGCGTTTTTTCCCGGCACACCGACGTGGGTGATCTGGGTCATTGTGCTATTGGGCGGGTTCTTTCCGGCGCTGCAATTTACCAGCCTCAATTCGATGACTTACGCTGAAATCGAAATCCGGGACGTGGGCCGCGCGACGAGCCTCGGTAGTGTCGTGCAGCAGATTTCGCTGGGACTGGGCGTGACGGTTGCCGGTATCGTACTGACGATCACGCGGGCCGTGCATGGACACGCGGCGCTGCAGTGGATGGATTTCTGGCCGGCGTTTCTGGTGGTTGGGATGTGTTCGTTTGCTTCGATTGCTGTTACGAGGAGGTTGTCGGCGAATGCCGGGGATGAGATTGTTAGAGGGAAGCGGGAAGTGACGACGAAGGGTTGATGGTCGCTGTCGCTGGCAACCGCGATGCGGTTCGCTTTGCCGCTGTCGCTGGCGGTTCGCTTTGCCGCTGTCGCTGGCGGTTCGCTTTGCCGCTGTCGCTGGC
>NZ_JAGIPX010000084.1 GCF_017814945.1 Paraburkholderia sp. LEh10 | reverse complement strand
GTTTCATGCGCTTATTGTGCCTGGCAGGCTTCGGGTTGAACAGCATGGCATGGGCGAGTTTTGAACACTTTCCCTAGAGAGTCCGGATATCAAGAGACGATATGAGTTATGCCGTCAGTGTGGAGAATATATTCAAGTCTTATCAAATGGGACGCCTGGAGGTGATGGGTCTGCACGACGTTTCAGTTCATATCGTGCCGTTGGCGTTGACCGTATTGAGCGGTCCGTCCGGAAGCGGCAAGACCACGTTGCTGAATATGATGGGCTGCATTGACCGACCGGATCTCGGTCGTGTCGTTATCTGCGCTCAGGACACGAGCGGATTATCGGACGATGCGCTTTCGGACTTTCGTGCGCGTCACATCGGGCATGTCTTCCAGAATTTCAATCTGTTGCCTGTCCTGTCCGCGTACGAAAACGTCGAGTATCCGATGCTGATGGCGCGTCTGCCCGTACGTACGCGGGCGCAGCGTGTCGAGGAACTGCTTGATGCCGTTGGGCTCGCGAAGAAGGCTCGGCGGCGTCCGTCGGAACTGTCCGGCGGAGAGCGTCAACGCGTAGCCATTGCGCGCGCACTGGCTGTCGAACCGCCGCTCGTTCTCGCGGACGAACCGACGGCAAACCTCGACAGCCAGACAGGCGCTTCGATCATTGAGCTCATGCGCCGGATGCAGCGGGAGCGACGGGTGACGTTCGTCGTGTCGGCGCACGATCCACAAGTGCAGGCGGCAGCCAACGAGGTCGTGCAGGTTCGCGATGGACGGATCGTGCGGGCCGTGTGCGTGAGGAGCCACGCGATATGAAACAAACGCTGATCCTCGCGCTGCGCAACCTGGAACGCAATCAGCGACGTTCGTTGACGACGTTGCTGGCAATCGTCATTGGCGTTTGCAGGATTCTGCTGTTCGGCGGCTTTAGCAAAGACATCCGGTTCGGCATGCAGACGGATCTCGTCCGGCACAGCGGCCATCTACAGGTCCAGCGAACCGGTTATTTCAAGTATGGCATCGGCAACCCAACGGCCTACGGCATACGTGACTATGTGCAGCTGATCGACATACTGCGCAAAGACCCAGTACTGCAACCGATGACACTCGTCGTCACGCCTACATTGCAACTGGGCGGCATCGCTGGCAATTTCGATGCGGGCGTATCGCGAACCGTCTATGCGGAAGGCACTGTGCCTGCCGATCAGACGCGTATGGAGGAGTGGAACGAATATGAATTCCCGCCTGATCGTCAACGATCGCCGCTGGAAGGCACAGCCGAAGATGCCGCCGTCATAGGAGAAGGGCTCGCGCGCGTCCTCCAGTTGTGCGCGCCGCTGCGTGTTGCGTCGTGCGAGACGCCACAGGTGCTTGCAGATGGCCGCGGGCAGCGCGCGGCTGTGGACGCGCCTCCCGACTTGCTGGCGCTTGCCAATGCAGAGGCGTCGACGCGGTCTGCGTCCGTGTCGAGCGCCCATATCGACGTGCTTGCGTCAAGCGCGCACGGCGCGCCAAACGTTGGAAGCTTTACGGTGGTCAAAGCCGAGCAGCAAGGTGTGAAGGAACTGGACGACATCTATCTTGCGCTGCATCTGCGGGCGGCAAAGCGGCTGATCTATGGCGCGGACGACCCGCGCGTGACGGCAATCCAGGTGGAGTTGCGGCATACGGAGCAGTTGCCCGCCGCGCAACGCCGCATCAGACAACTGCTTGAGGCCCGCTTCCCCGATCAGCCAATGGACGTGCTCGATTTCGCGACGCTCAATCCATCTTACGATCAGACGAACGCAATGTTCGATGTGATCTTCGGCTTTGTCTTTGTGTTGATCGGCGCAATCGTGCTGTTTGTCATTGCGAACACGATGAGTACCGTAGTCGTCGAGCGCACGGTGGAGATCGGGACGCTGCGTGCAATGGGTAATCGCCGCAGCGATGTCCAGCAGCTGTTCGTTTGCGACGGTCTGCTGCTCGGCCTGTTCGGCACAGCCGCGGGTGTCGTGGTTGCGCTATTGCTCGCGACCGCGATCAATCACAGCGGCCTCACGTGGACGCCGCCCGCGCGTGTCGATTCGATCGCGCTGACGGTACGTGTCGGGGGCCAATGGCTGGACATCGGGCTGGTGTTCGTGACGTTCGCCGCCGTGGCGGTGTTATCTGCGTGGTGGCCCGCTCGCAATGCGGCGCGGCTTTCCATCGTCGATGCATTGCGCCATGTGTGACTTTCAAACCAGTACTTTTTTGAGGAGGCGCTTCGTGCTTCGTTCGCTTTTTGTGGCGTTGTTAGTGGGTTGTGTTGCATCGTCGGTGGTTGCGCAATTCGCGCCAGACGCGCAGAAGATGCTTGCTGAAAGCGACTCGATCCGCTCTCCATCGAAGCCCTTTGTGCTGAATGCAGAGCTAAGTGAATATCGCGCCGGCAAGCAGGTCGACGGGAATTCGCTGCAGATATTCTCGAAGCCCGATGAGGGCGGTTCAACCTTTCGTACGCTGGTGCGTTTCGAGGCACCTGCGCGCGATGTCGGCAAGCTGATGCTGAAGAATGGGAACGACCTGTGGTTCTATGATCCAGCAAGCCAGGCAAGCGTGCGCATTTCTCCCGATCAGCGCCTGCTCGGTCAGCAATCGAATGGCGATGTGGTCACGACCAATTTTTCTCACGACTACACGGCGACACTGAAGGGCACGGAAGACGTGATGGACGGCGATCATCAGACTCGTCGCTGCAACCTTCTTTCGCTCGTCGGCAACGCGCCAGACCTCACCTACAAGCGCATCGAGATGTGGCTCGACGCGCAAAGCAATCGACCTGTGAAAGCGAAGTTCTATTCGGAGAGCGACCATCTGCTGAAGACGGCGTTTTATCGCGGCTACACGCCGCAGCTAGGCAATGTTCGGCCGACGGAGGTCGTCATCATAGACGGGCTCGATCCGGGCTGGGTGACAGTGATGCGCTCCAACTACGCGTGGCGCGAGATTCCCGATGCGTGGATGCAGCGTGATTACCTTCCGCGTTTCAAATCGCAATGAGTGCAACCCGGTCCGGCCTGCTGACGACGACAGCCGCGCTGCTCGCTCTCGCAGCGTGGCTGCCGCGGGATGCTGCGGCGAACGAAGCTGCTGAACCGGCAATGCCGAGTGATTCGGCTGACCAGACGGACGTCACGTCGTCCGGGCCGACGGTGCCCGCGACGACGGCCGATGCATCATCGTTGCACGCGGCTGACGCGCCTGCGCGCGGTCCCTCCAGCGGTGACGCAGACGCAGCGGCGCTCGATCTCGCGGACGCTTTACCCGTTCAGTCGTCGTCCGCCGCCGGTCATCCGTACAAGTACTTCGTGCAGGATGCCGTGCGAGAGAGCGGCTATCGCGATGCGCCGTCGTCACTACGCAATCAGCTGTCGTTCGATGTGATGTATCAGCAGGCGATCGTGCCGTCGGTGAACGTGAACGTCTCAGCGCGCTTCGAACACTTCATATTTCAGTTTTTACAAGATTACCTTATGGAAACATCCAGGGACGGATCCTATATTGTCAGCCTGTGAACCTGACAGGAGGTACGTATGCGCGACGAGTTCGTGCTGGATGGAAATATAAATGAAGTCGCCCGGTACCCGCTGTCGGTTCACGAGACGATAGGCAATACAAGCGCCGCGATGGAACCAGTTCTTAATCAAGAAATTTTCACGTCCATGTGCGAGGACCATGTCGATCTGGCGGCCCTTCGTCATTTTCTTATAAATCATCGGCCTGTCATTTATCGAATTCCGCAGCATCTGTCGATGAGAATGCGGAAGACCTTGGCGATAATCGCTGTTTCACCATGGGCCATACCCTGGTTGAGTCGCGCCTGTGCGATCGAACGGGCCATCCCGTTCAGTTGTGAATTTCTAAAGATGAGCCGCGATCGCCGTTGTGGACGGATCAAACGGACCGTGTGCCGAAACCAAAATAACTTCCTTGAATAATGCAGATGTCAGTGTCCTGTAAAAATGCCGTGCGCGCGATTGTCCCCTTCGTGTTAGTTGTGGCGACCGTATCGATGCTTTTGGTCGTTAGTCTGAACGTTATGTCAGCAATGCGCGCGTATATTGGAGGCGAGTCGGTATGGTCGAAGGCAGAAAAGGACGCTGTATTCAATCTGAGCGTTTATGCCCAGACGCGCGATTCTCTTTTCTACAAAAGATATCTGGAAGCCTTTCAGATAGTTGGCAACCTGCCCTGCGTCGCGCTCGTATCGCCATGCTTGACGGTGGATCGGTTGATCGGGGTATGGCCAGAACGTCGCTCGCGGCAAGTGAGATTCAGATCGATGACGTAGACAATCTGGTCTTGACCGCACGAGTGGTCCAACATCTTCCTTTCGTGAACGAGGCCATAGCCGCTTGGGCAGTCGGGGATGCCATCCTGGCGCGCTTGAATGACGTTGCGACCGAATTGCGGGAGCGTCACCAGCGTGGCGAGCTCACGCCAGAACTGGTCGACCAGTGTCAGCAGCAAATATTGAAGATCAATTCCGACGTCGCGCCACTGGCGCAAGAATTCGCAGACGCGATGGGCCGCTCGTTCAGGGTTTTCACTTTTGCGTTGATGCTATTTGACGTGGTGGCATTCGTATGTCTACTACTGATGGTGATGGTCTACGTCAATCTATCGACACGAAAACAAATGCGAATCAAGGACGCTTTACGAGAAACCGAGGCAAGAGCGCGCGTACCGCTGGAATCTATTTTTTCCGAAGCGGTGTTGATGGTCGATGTGAGTGGGCACGTCGGGTACATGAATGCAGCAGCGCAAGAGATGATTGATGTGAAGAACAGGTCATACGTGGGTCACTCGGTGGACCGGATCATCACGCTTGCGCATACGGACACTTCGCCAGTAAGTTCGATTACCGACGAGCTTTTCGATGCTGGGCGTACGGCGACGGAATCTGAATACCTGCTAAGGAAAGACGACGGCACCAAGATGTATGTGCATGCCTCTGCATCAAGCATCATGACGGGAGCGCTTGACGACAGGATGGTCGGTTATGTGTTGGTGCTCAAAGATATGACGCGGGAGAGAGTACATCAGCAATCTTGCGTGGCAAGCTGCACACGATGCGTTGACAGGACTGGTCAATCGACGGGAGTTTGAGCGGCAGCTGGCGGATCATCTCTCTGTTTGTAGGCACACTTTTTCGTGCGACTCTACATCGATTCTGCTTTACGTGGACCTGGACCGATTCAAGATGGTGAACGATACATGCGGCCACGCTGCAGGTGATCGCATGCTCGTCGAGATTGCGCTACTGATGGGGCATTGTCTTTCTGGAAATGACACGCTAGTATCCCGAGTTAAAAATTGATTGCCTTATTTGCGTTATGTACTAACCTGGGTTGCAGGGTTCGCAAATGAGCGAGGCAATGATGAGAGGAAGACCGAAGGCGCCACTGGTCGTGAGTGAAGCGGAACGCGAACAGCTCACGGCACTGACGATGCGGCGCAAGACCGCGCAGGCGCTGGCCTTGCGCGCACGCATTGTGCTGGCCTGCGCCGAGGGTATCGACAACAAGACGGTCGCGACAAGACAGCGTGTTACCTCGCATACGGTTTCGAAGTGGCGTTCGCGATTCATCAATCACCGCGTGGACGGGTTGCTCGATGCATCGCGTCCGGGAGCACCGAGGACGATCGAGGACGCGCAGGTTGAGGCGGTCGTCGCTCGCACGCTCGAGTCCGTACCCACGGGCGCGACTCACTGGAGCACGCGCACAATGGCCCGCGAGATGGGGATGTCGCAGACAGCCGTGTCGCGGATCTGGCGTGCCTTCGGATTGCAGCCGCATCGGCAGGAGACCTTCAAGCTCTCCACTGATCCATTTTTTGTGGACAAGGTGCGCGATATCGTCGGGCTGTACCTGGATCCGCCATTGAAGGCCATGGTGTTGTGCGTGGACGAGAAGAGCCAGATCCAGGCGCTGGACCGCACCCAGCCCATGCTGCCGCTGGCCCCGGGCATCCCCGAGCGACGCACGCACGACTATATGCGCCACGGCACGACCACACTGTTCGCGGCGCTGGACATCTCCACAGGCGAAGTCATTGGCGAACTGCATCGACGTCACCGCAGCAGTGAATTCCTGCAGTTCCTGCGCACCATCGAGGCCAACGTGCCACCCAACTGGACGTGCATCTGGTGATGGACAACTACGGTACGCACAAGACCTCCGCGATCAATACCTGGCTGGCTCGCCATCCGCGTTTTCATGCGCATTTCACCCCAACCTCCGCTTCATGGATTAACCAGGTTGAACGATGGTTTGCCACGCTCAGCGAGACATACATCCGCCGTGGCACTCATCGCTCCACCCGGCAACTCGAACAGGCGATTCGCCAATATATCCAGATCAACAACACTGATCCGAGACCTTTCAATTGGACCAAATCGGCCGATGACATCCTCGCCAGCGTCAAGCGATTTTGTCTACGAATTTCTAACTCGCGACACTAGCCCGCTTGGGAGGTGACGAATTTGCGGTCTTGATTCGCAATTGTAGCCGCTCGGAAGGAAAAGTCATTTCCGAAAGAATGAGGAAGAGCGTCGCGGACCGTCAATTTGGATGGGACAGCCAACCATTCGAAGCAAGTCTGAGTATCGGATTGTTGGACCTGTCGGAAGTCGAGACATCGGCGGACGTACAGGAGGTGATGCGTCTTGTGGATATCGCATGCTATGTAGCAAAGGCTCGTGGGCGCGACCGTGTACAAAAGGCGTCTCTTTCGGATTGTGAACAGGCGCGCTATGTCGATGATGCTCTTTGGGGAAGAAGGTTGAAACAGGCTCTCGCGCACGAGCAACTTCGTTTGCATGTGCAGCCGATCGTCAGCGTGCATGATTCCTGTTCCTCCACATCAGGAAAGGTTCGAGGGGAATTGCTACTGAGAATGTTCAATCACACGGGAGTTGACCATGTTGTGCCACCAAGTCTTTTCATTCCCGCCGCAGAACGGTATGGTCTCTTGATTGCGTTGGATCAATGGGTCATACGGACCGCACTGCAGACAATAGCTAGTCTCGATGAAACGAAATTTTCGGAATATTCGATCAATTTATCAGCCACGTCGATCGGAGATGAGCGGTTTATCGATCATATTCTTAGCGAATTCGCTCGATCCAAAGTGGATCCCAAGATGATATGTTTCGAGTTGACGGAGACCGCGGCAATGAGTGACCTCGCGTCTGCGTCGAGGTTTATACGTGTGAATTTCAGGCGCTGGGATGCCGCTTCGCGCTGGAAGATTTCGGTGTTGGCATGTCGTCTCTGGGATATCTGAGGCATCTTCCAGTGAATTACGTGAAAATTGATGGAAGCTTAATCAAGGAAATGGTTCATGATCCAGTGACTTTTGGCATCGTCAAGTCGATTAACGAAATGAGCCACTCGATGAAGTGCATGACGGTTGCAGAATTTGTGGAGAATGAGGAAACGATGCAAGCCCTGGATGCGTTAGGGGTAGATTTTGCACAGGGAATTCATATCGGTAGACCCACTCCGTGGATTGAAGCGGAAATCCGGAATATCGCTAGCGGAACATGAATCAAAAATTCCTTCAGAATGCTTCCACGCGTTGACCAAATCGTCATGCCGCGGTTAGTCGGTGAGGCATTTTGTTCGATGATCAGCGTTTGAATTATTGGTGCGCTTTTTCCAACAACAGACAGGGCACTGGTAGTGACGAAATCCCCTGCGCACGGAGACACATTCTCTTGTGCTTCCGCCACGGGCAAGAAAAAAGGCCACCCGCAGGTGGCCTCCCATTCTTTCCGGATCGTGATGTCTTGAAAATCCGCACCCGAGCGACGCGACACCGATCGCAACGATCAGACCGACTGCCGCAAGGTTTTCGCAGCCGCAACCATATTGGTCAGCGCGGGAATCACTTCAGCCCATGCACGCGTCTTCAGGCCGCAGTCCGGGTTGACCCACAGACGTTCTGCCGGAATGCGTTCGGCCGCTTTCTTCATCAGGTTCACGATGTGTTCCTCGCTCGGGATGTTCGGCGAGTGAATATCGTACACGCCTGGGCCGATCTCATTCGGATATTTGAAGTTGTCGAATGCATCGAGAAGTTCCATGTCGGAGCGCGATGTTTCGATCGTGATGACGTCCGCATCCATGTCGGCGATGGACGCGATGATGTCGTTGAACTCCGAATAGCACATGTGCGAGTGGATCTGCGTTTCATCTTTTACGCCGTTCGCCGCGATGCGGAACGATTCCACTGCCCATTGAAGGTATTCGTTCCATTGCGCGCGACGCAGCGGCAGTCCCTCCCGCAGCGCGGCTTCGTCGATCTGGATCACGCGCATACCCGCCTTTTCGAGGTCCAGCACTTCTTCGCGGATCGCGAGTGCGAGCTGGTAGCACGAAACCGCGCGCGGCTGGTCATCACGGACGAACGACCAGTTCAGGATCGTGACGGGGCCCGTCAGCATGCCCTTCATTGGCTTGGTCGTTTGCGACTGTGCGTACCTGGTCCATTCGACCGTCATTGCCTTCGGGCGGCTGATGTCGCCGAACAGGATCGGGGGCTTCACGCAGCGGGAACCGTACGATTGCACCCAGCCGAACTGGCTGAACACGTAGCCGTCAAGTTGCTCGCCGAAGTATTCGACCATATCATTGCGTTCGGCTTCACCGTGCACGAGCACGTCGAGGCCTAGCGCTTCCTGTTCTTTCACGGCGCGCGTGATTTCCTGCTCCATCGCAGCCTTGTAGCCGTCCTGATCGAGTTCGCCCGCCTTGAACTGGCTGCGTGCGTGGCGGATTTCGCTCGTCTGCGGGAACGAACCGATCGTGGTGGTCGGGAACGCGGGCAGGTTGAGAATCGCGGACTGCTTCTCAGCGCGCTGCTCATACGCGCTCACACGCGTGCCGAGCGACGCATCGATGCGTGCAATGGCCGCCTTCACGACGGGGTTGTGCACGCGCGGCGACGTGCGACGGCTTTCGATGGCCCTGGCGTTGGCGGCGAGTGCTTCTGCGACCGAATCACGGCCGTTGTTCAGCGCGCTCGCCAGCACCGCGAGTTCATCGAGCTTTTGCAGCGCGAATGCGAGCCACGATTTGATCTCGGCGTCGAGCTTCTGTTCGCTGTTGAGATCGACGGGCGTGTGCACCAGCGAGCACGACGGCGCGATCCACAGACGATCGCCGAGCGAATGATGCAGCGGCTCAAGCCACTCTAGCGCAGCCGTCAGATCAGTTTTCCAGACGTTGCGGCCATTGATTACGCCGACCGAAACAACCGACGTCGCGGGCAGTTGGGCGACGGCTTTCATGATGTCGTCGCGAGCGTTGATCGCATCGATATGCAGACCATCGACGGGCAGCTTGCACGCGAGTGCGAGGTTGTCCTGCAACTGGCCGAAGTAGGTGGCAAGCAGCAGTTTGACGCGGCGCTCCGCCAACGCTTCGTACGCGGTGCGGAACGCCTGATGCCACGTCGCATTGAGTTCCGTGACAAGCACGGGTTCGTCGATCTGCACCCATTCGATGCCCTGCGCGGTGAAGTAGTCGAGCAGCGCCGCGTACACGGGCAGCAGGCGCGGCAGCAGCGCGAGCTTGTCGGAGTCGTCCTTCGCCTTGCCGAGCCAGAGATACGTGACGGGTCCGATGATGACGGGTTTCACTTTGACGCCGAGCGTGCGTGCTTGTGCAAGCTGTTCGAGCAGACGCGCCGGATCGAGCGAGAACTGGGTGTTCGCGTCGAACTCCGGGACGATGTAGTGATAGTTGGTATCGAACCACTTCGTCATTTCACCTGCAGCGACACCGCCACAGCATGTGCAGTGATCTTCTGCACCCTGAGCCGAACGTCCACGCGCCACGCGGAAATAGTTGTCGAGCGCATCGCCATGAAAGCCGCGCACGCGTTCCGGCAGATTGCCGAGTGTGAAGCTCATGTCGAGTACCTGGTCGTAGAACGCGAAGTCACCAACGGGTGCGAAGTCCAGCGCGGCCTGGTCTTTCCAGTGACGCTCGCGAAGCTGCGCACCGACCCTCTTCAGTTCGTCACGCGAAGACTCGTTGTTCCAATATTTCTCGAGCGCGAACTTCAGTTCACGTTTTGCGCCGATGCGCGGAAAACCCAGATTATGCGACGTGACCATGTTTCGTTGCCGTCCAGAGGAAAGTAGCTGGGAGCGATGATAGAATTTTCTCCACATGAATAAAAATGGATTTATTTCATGCGAACATTAATTCCGTTCATGGAGTGAGCAATGCTGGAGCGCAGTCATCTATTGGTCGTGCGTGAGGTGGAGCGCCAAGGCTCGCTCACGGCGGCCGCTGATACCCTCAATCTAACGCAATCGGCCCTGAGCCATGCCGTGAAGAAAATGGAGCAGCAACTGGGCACGCCGATATGGACGCGTGAGGGTCGTTCGATGCGGCTCACGCAAGCGGGCCAGTACCTGCTTGGACTGGCGAATCGTATGCTGCCGCAGTTCGAGCTTGCAGAAGAGCGAATGAAGCAGTACGCGCAGGGCGAGCGCGGCACGCTGCGCATTGGCATGGAATGCCATCCTTGCTATCAGTGGCTGCTCAAGGTGGTCTCGCCGTATCTCGCGCGATGGCCTGATGTCGATGTCGACGTGAAGCAGCGTTTCCAGTTCGGCGGCATTGGCGCGCTCATTGGCTACGAGATAGATGTCCTTGTGACGCCCGACCCGTTAAAAAAACCCGAATTGCACTTCCAGCCCGTGTTCGACTATGAACAGGTGCTGGTCGTTGCCGATGAGCACACGCTGGCGGGTGAACCGTACGTCACACCTGAACAGCTTGCGAACGAAGTGCTGATTACGTATCCCGTCGAAACGGACCGGCTCGACATTTACACGCAATTCCTGACGCCCGCGAACGTGGTGCCACGGCGCCACAAGGTGATCGAGACGACCGACATCATGCTGCAGATGGTCGCGAGCGGCCGCGGCGTAGCAGCGCTGCCGCGCTGGCTCGCGGAGGAATACGCAGGCCGGATGCCGCTCACGCCGTTGAAACTTGGCAAGAAGGGCATCGCGAAGCAGATTTTTCTCGGCACGCGCAAGGCCGATGACGAAATCGAATACCTGATGGCGTTCGTCAAGACTGCGCGCGAGTCAAAGCGGACGGAGGCGAAGTTGCGCGGCTAGTTGCACCACCGGATCATAGCTTGACGTCATCACGCGCGGTTTCTGAGCGATTGCGCCCGCCGCGTTGCTGGCGGGACGGAGCACGATGCCGGCGAGTACGGTTCCGGTCGGGTGTACCTTGAATTCGAACGACGTCACCACGCCGAAGTTGCCTCCGCCGCCACGTATCGCCCTGAACAGATCCTCGTTTTCATGACTGCTGGCCGTCACCCTGTGACCGTCGGCGAGCACGATCTCGGCGCTCTGAAGATTGTCCAGCGCGAGTCCATGTTTGCGGACCAGCCAGCCGAGTCTGCCACCCAGCGTCAGTCCCGCCGCGCCAGTAATCGACACGAAGTCACCTCTGGCAGCAAGGCCGTACTGCTGGAGTGCGTCATTAACTTCACCCCAATTGCAACCGCTTTCCGCACGCACCGTGCGGACGGATGCATCAACTGTGCGGAACGGGGCGTCGCGATGTGGGGGACGCCTGGGGACGTGATCGCGCAGCTTTCGGTGCACGAGTCGTCAATTTGCTTCACACGGCCAGCTTCACTTTAGGAAAATGTAAGCTGTACATTCAAGGCATACGACAGGAATGAACCGTCGCGCCGATAGTGCAGCGTTCGGTCGCGAGCGGCGATCAGTTGGGTCGGTTCATTATTATCGTGCCGACTCGGGCGGCGCTCGTATTGGATGTCCGCACCACGCGGAGACAGCGTGACAACGCTCACGCCTGATGTCCGGGGTTCGCGGCGCGGAGCCGAGTCAAAAATTGATTGCATGCGTGGTGCGAGATAAGCTCCGGACCCCGATTGAATCAAGCCAGGCAGAACCGCGGTGCAGTCGCGTTGCGAGTCGCGGCGCTGCCGTCACGACGCAGGCTAGCCGTTTCCGCCATGAAAAAGCGTGAGCTTATTGGTCACGGAGGTCACGCCTTGCACCGATTTGGCGATCTCTTCCGCCTGCTGAATCTGTTCACCGCTCTTGACCGAGCCGCTCAATGTTACGGCGCCGCCTCGTGCGCGGACAAACACACCCGACACGTCGAACCCTTGCGCCTTCGCGAGCGCGCGGCGCACAGCCTTTCCGAGCGCGCGGTCGGCGGGCGTCGCCTTCGAGCTTTGAGCGGTTTGGGCGTTATCTGTCTGTGCATAGGAAGGGATCGACACATTCATCGAGACGCTAACCAACAACGCGTATAGCAGTTGCTTGTTCATTTCAATCTCTCCGCTGTCGTGAATGAGGCTAAACATTGCGATCCGAGAGGCACCGCATGCTGCATTTAACATCATCTTTTCAATTCACGCTGCGAAACGCCGGGAATACGGCACTGCGATGCGGCCAGGCGACGCGTGTCGCCCCAAACCCCGAACACAGTGCGACCTGGCGGGTTATCGCGACTTCATCCGGCGTCCGTTGCCGCCTTGGGCGTAGACCGCCATTCCGGATTCGTCACATGTTTGACTGCTGCCTGATCTGAGGCAGCCACGCAAGTTGTTTCGACGTTCTCCAGAACACTAATGACGGGTCCCTGTGCGAATTCTTGCCATCCCGGCTTTCGGCCTATACTATGTGCATATACACGTTACCTGGATCAGAATCGCAGGATGGTACATATCGCTAACGTTGCATTCGAGACAAGGTGACGGTGTGAATGCTGGCGGGATCGTGCCGCAGTGCATAGTCAATACGGATGTCGACGAAGATGTGCGGCGTACGCATGAAAGTCCCTATCTGTTGATGGTGGATAGTTTGCGCACTCCGGGCATGCTTTATACGCCCGAGGGTGAGGTCTTTCATGCGAACCGCTATGCGCTTGAATACCTTGGCGTGACCTTTGCGGAGCTGCAGGCTTGGCAGACTAACGGTCTACTCCATCCGGATGATCGGCAAGCAGTTGTTGCCCGCTTCCAAACGTCGATCAGAACGGGCGAATCATGTGAGTTCGAATGCCGCTTTCGCCACGCTGCCGGTGTCTACCAATGGTTTCTGATCTAGGGCTTTTCTGTGCGAGACACCGAGGGGCGGATCGTTCTCTGGTATTTCCTGCAGACCGACATCGACCACCGCAAGCGTGCCGAGGCGTTACTGGCGGGCGGTAAGCGCCTGCTCGAGATGGTCGCGTTGGGGCTGCCCTTGCGCATCGTTCTGGATTCATTGTGCCGGCTCGCTGAAGACGTCGCGAGCGGGTGCCGATGCGGGGTCTGGTTGACCGATCCCGAGGACAAGACGCTGCTGCGAGTAGGGGCGCCGAGCCTCATGCCGGTCGGGGCTAGCGAGGATGGAATTCCTATCGGCAGCGACTCTGAACCTGGTGAAATGGCGGCGTCCTTCAAGGCTCAGGTGATCGTGCCGGATATAGCATCGGAGACCCGCTGGTCGCGAATGTGGCGCGATCAGAGCCTCGCGGACGGGCGGCGGGCGTGCTGGGCGACGCCGATCGTGTCGCGTGCTCATGAAGCTTTGGGCAGTTTCACCCTTTATTCGTCGACGTCGGGAAGCCCAACGCCGTTCCAGCGCGAACTCATTGCCCAATTCACACACATCATTGGTGTCGCGATAGAGCGCGCACAAAACGACCTGGCGCTGAAACGAAGCGAAGAAAGCTTTCGCGCGATCGTGGAGACGACGCCCGAGTGCGTAAAGGTCATCACACGCGAAGGCACGCTCGTGCGTGTCAACTCAGCCGGTAGCAATCTGGCGGGAGCGCCGGGTCCAGAGGCGCTCATTGGAAAGTGCTTTTACGATTTCGTCGCCCTCGAGCATCGCAGTCAGTACGTCGGATTCAATCAGGACATCTGCTCGGGCAAGACAGGTTTTCTGGAATTCGACATCATACGCTGAACGGCGATCGCCGCCACATGGAAACGCACGCAGCGCCCTTGCGCAGCAGCGATGGATCGATCGTGCAATTGGGCGTGACGCGGGACATCACAGCACGCAAGCAGGCGGACGAGCAGTTACGGAAAAGCGCGGCGCTGATGGCCAAAGTGGAACAGCTCAGTTTAAGCGGGAGCTTCTGCTGGCGCCCGTCGAGTGGCGGGATCACCTGTTCGGATCAACTCTATCGAATTTACGGGATCGAACCAGGGGCGCGAATAACGATGGACATCGTCACGGCGCGAGTCCATCCAGGCGACCGTCATATCGTGTATAACGCGCTGGAGCAGGCGCAAGCCGGCAAGGATCTGGAATGCGATTACCGTTTGCTCCTGCCCGGCGGCTTCATCAAATATGTGCGCATGCAGGCTCACGCTACGTATGATTCACAGGGCCGACTGGACTACATCGGCGCCGTGCAGGATGTAACCGAACGCCGGCAGTCCGAAGAAGCGCTCGATGGCCTTCGCGCGGAGCTGGCTCATGTGAGCCGGGTCAACGGACTGGGTGCGCTGACCGCCTCGATCGCACACGAGATCAACCAGCCACTGGCTGGCATCATGACCAACGCGCGGATCGTTCTGCGATTGCTGGGCACCGACCCTCCCAATGTCGAAGGCGCACTGGAAACCGCGCGACGCACCATCCGCGACGGGCACCGCGCTTCGGAGGTGGTGACCCGCTTGCGCGCGATATTCAGGAAAGAGGTCGTGATGACCGATGCCGTCGATCTTCGCGAAGCCGCATGCGAGGTCATCGAGTTGCTGCGCACTGAAATCCGCAGGAAACAGATTGTGCTGCAGTTGAAAGCGCTCGGCGACCTTCCTGCCGTCACGGGCGATAAGGTCCAGCTCCAGCAGGTGGTGCTGAACCTGCTGCTCAACGCGGTGGAGGCGATGCAGGGTGTGGGCGACCGTCCGCGTCGGATACTGGTCGAGATTGAACGGGATGATGGCGACCTCATACGGCTCGCCGTGACCGATTCCGGGGCGGGCTTCGAACCTGAGCACGCAGCCAGGCTGTTCGATGCGTTCTACACGACCAAGCGAGAGGGGATGGGCATCGGCCTGTCCGTGAGCCGCTACATCATCGAGCGCCATGGTGGCCGACTGTGGGCTACCTCGAACAAGCGCTTCGGTGCCACGTTTTCATTCTCCGTGCCATGCGGCACGGGACGCGTGTTGGACCACGCCCGTTCCGGTATCGGGTACCAACAGGCAGGCGCCGAAACGGAAGCTGCCGCGAGGAACTGACGATGACGGAACGCCCGCTTATCGCTGTTGTCGACGACGGCGAGTCTGTGCGCGAATCGCTGCGCGAGCTGCTGCGAGAATTCGGATTCACTGTCAGCGCGTTTGCATCGGCGGAGGCATTTCTGATCTCCGGCTGTATCGGCCACGCGCACTGCCTGGTCCTCGATATCGACATGCCGGGCATGTCGGGCTGTGACTTGCAGCAGGAACTGAAACGGCGCGGGCAAAGCGTTCCCATTGTTTTCATCAGTGCGCATGCGGACGAGGGCCTACGCCCACAACTGCTTGAACAAGGTGCAGCCGCATGCCTGTGCAAACCGTTCAGCGACGTCGTATTGCTGGAGGTGATTCACGCTGCCCTCGGCGGTGCCATGATTGGAGATCGTAATGACACTGGCCAGTGAAGTTGAACTTGAACAGGAAGGGGCGGCGTCGGCGGCACACGCCGCGCCGGTTGTGTTCATCGTCGACGATGACGTTTCGGTACGTGAGTCGCTGCAAGCGCTGATTGGCTACGCCGGTCTCACGGCCGAAACGTATTCATCCGCACGGGATTTTCTCAGGCGTCCACGCGCTACGGTTCCGAACTGCCTGGTGCTGGACGTCCGCCTGCCGGATCTCGACGGCCTCGAGTTGCAGAATCACATCGCGTCCCAGCGCGCGGAGATGCCGATCATCTTCATCACAGGCTATGGGGATGTTCCAATGACGGTGCAGGCCATGAAAGCCGGAGCCGTTGAATTTCTCACCAAACCATTCGATGACGAGGTCCTTCTCGATGCGATCCTGTTGGCTATCGAGCGCAGCCGCGCGGCATTGAGCGAGGCGGCCGGAATGAAGGTGCTCAACGATCGCTACGCGTCGCTCAGTCGGCGCGAACGCGAGGTGATGGCGTTGGTGGTGTCCGGCCTGCTCAACAAGCAGGTGGGAATCGAGTTGGGCATCAGTGAAATCACGGTGAAAGCGCACCGAGGGCAGGTCATGCGAAAGATGAACGCCGTCTCGCTCGCCGATCTGATAAACATGGCGCAGAAACTTCAACCTGGTCGAACGTCGCCGGCAGTACTCGAAAAAGCTGCATGAGAGACGGGGTGGTTTCGTACACCCCGATTGTGGTATCGCCAGATGCCGGGATCGCATGGGGCTCTTTGCCCCGTGCGATCCCGTTGTTCCCCTCAGCGCGATAACTGAATCGCCGTTCGTGCGCAACCGCCGAGGCAGCACACCTCCGCAAGCGCGTATCCCTGCACAGCCCGCAACACATTCTCGACGCCCGCCTGCATGTTCGGCAGGCCAGCCGTCACTAGTGCCATGCACGCCGTTCGCTGGCCTCGACAGAGCCTCGTATTTCGATCCCGTATCGTCTTCATCATTTTCGTGTCGGCCCTGTGTGGGACTCGATGGTGCCGCATCGCGCCCAATACCTTCGAACAATAGAACGCGCGCTGTCTTTGACGTAACTTTGAGTCGTGAAAGGCAAACTTCAGGTGTTGGCCATGTGGGGAGTTCCTCAACGCGTGTCGGAAGAGGGTGTCGCCCTGTCGAAGAGATGGGAGCGTCTGTTCATCCCATTTGTGACGGGCGTCTGTTTCTGGTCATTGATTGAGATACCGCTTGAACTCGGTGTTTCGATCGATTCCAGACGGTTGCTCGTCGTGGCGGCGTCAAAGGTCATGATGATTTGCGTCGGTGTGGCAGCCATCGTCAATTTGCGCTTCGCCCGTCAGGTATTTGCATTCATCTGCGCAGCGAGCGTACTGGCAATAGCGCCGGCGTTGCCAATCGAATACGGGCAGTGCGTTTCAATTGCCCTGTTCTCGACGGTCGAATGCATTGGTAAGTGCTCGTGTGTAGCAGTGGCCGCGATCGCGTCGTTGTGCAAGAGATCGTCATATTAACAACGGGAGTTTCCATGCCAGACGATATCCCGATCCAGATCCCGGCGCACCGGCGCTTCATTGGTATGACAGCGGCCACGATTGCAGCTGCCTCGGTGAGCCGCCTCGCGTTCGCAGACACAAATCAGGCCGTCACCGAAATTGCACGACCGGCGGGCGGCGACAGGACGGCTGTTCGTCCACTTCGTGTGCATGTGCCGGAATCGCAACTAGCCGAACTGCGCAGACGGATCGAGGCGGCGAAATGGTCCGAGCGGGAAACGGTAACGGATGCATCGCAAGGCGTGCAACTCGCGACCATGCAGAAACTCGCCCGCTATTGGGCGGCGGACTATAACTGGCGCAACGTCGAAGCGCGGTTGAACGCGTTGCCGCAATTCGTCACCGAGATTGATGAGGCTAGACATTCATTTCATCGGCTACGCGCAGGAGATTGCCGGCCGACCGCAGACACTTTCCGGACGAACTGTACGCCGCTACCCGCAGGTGGGCAGAGCAGTCGTATCCCAGGCTGATTCATCACAACGGTCTCTCTAAAGGCGGGCATTTTGCCGTCTGGGAGCAGCCGCAAATTTTCACTGAAGAGATTCCAGCGAGCTTCTAGTCGCTGCGCTGAGCGCAATGTGGTCGGGCGATTGCGCTGACCACGGCCTCCAGCGGTGGCGGTCGTGCCGTCCTGGCCGTTGTACAAAGGTCCGCGTTGAGCGGAGTCAGAACTCCGCTGCGCCAAACAGAGGGCGATTTCTGCGCGCCATCCGCGTAGCCCGGTTCGATGGGATTCCGTGGGCATGCCGCTTATGGCTGATTACTCGTGAATTGAGGTGACCGCTATGACTTGTGAAATCGAGGATGATATTGTCGGACGTGCATTGATTGCACTGCTCACACCTGAAGGTGCGTCGGCTGGCGTTCGAAGAACCCAAGCACGGCCACAAAACAACCTCTCGACGACGTGGGCGCGCCCCGACGCCCGCTCGCATTTTCATTACTGAACAGCCTACGTCACGAACGCTGAGTGTGTGCTGGAGCGATCCCCGATCCGGTCACTATGCCGATCAGGTGTGGCGAAAAGGCGTCGCGCGCAAATCGTCGTTTTGCGTATTGACGGGAATGCGGATCCGTCCCGGCGATGCCGTGTTCCGGCCGCGTGCTGGCGAAACCTATGTGCCTGCGAATCATGAATACATGCTCCTTGCAGAAGCGGTGCCAGAAGAAGCAGGCCTCGTAACTTGAACATCGCCTCGCGTCGACGCCGTGATGCCGTCAAAGCGTCTCAACTTGCACGGCTGCGCAGGATCCGATTGGTTGCCGATCAGGTAGCCGCTCACCGACACCAATGCCTTCCGGCGATTCGGCCACAGTGCCGCGACGACGTTGGCCGTACGCGCACCCTAATCGAAACCGCCAATGTTCGCCTTCTGGATCTTCAACGCATCCCTCTTGAGGTTCATTTCTTTCGCTTAAATTTGCCTTGCAGATTGCTTGGACAACTCTCCGGTCGAGCGCAGCCGACACGTGTTGCTGGGAACCGAAAGGCATGTCGATTGCTAGAGTGTCGGCTAGAAAGCCGACAGGTGTGGCGCGAGTCGACGCCCAACGGTCGAGACCCTCGGCGCTGTGAACCGATGTGATCTGCGGCAGCGCGTCGTGCACGCAATGAACGGCGACGCGACATCATTCCCGAAGAATGGGAGGGATCATGGAGATGACCTATTCGTCATGCACTGTCGGCGTGACAGCTGGCGTAACGGACGGCAACGTGGTCGCAAATGTGCGCATCTATCGGCCGGCGGCAAGTGACGCGGCAGTGGAGACCTACGAATTCGAAGTGCCGGGTCATTTTGTGGACGGAAAGGAAGCCATTGTCTTCGCGACCGAGTGGGCGAAGGAATGGATCGACGAGCATTGCGTCTAGCCAGGCGAATGCAGCCGCGAAGCGAACATGCCGCGCGACGCTACGGACAGGAACGCTTCGTGCGGACGACGAGCATCGACATCGTCAGTGGCAATCTTCTGGAATGCAGCGGCACCAGGACAAGCGGGCTGCGGGCGCCGCCGCCCGCTCATGGGCGGCCGACGTCGGGCCGGGACTCGCCACGCTAGGCTCCGACAACGATCCGAGCGGCATCGCCACCTATACCCTGGCGGGCGCAGCCTATGGCTATGACCTGCTGTGGGTGTGCGTACTGTCCTATCCGTCGATGGTCGCGCTTCAGCTGGTTGCCGCGCGGGTCGCGTCAATCACGGGGCAGGGGCTAACTGCGAACATGCGCGCGCATTACGCGCCCATTTTTTTCTATTTTGCCGTTGCACGTTTCCTGATAGCCAACACGTTCAATATTGCCGTCGACATACTGGCGATGGGGACGGCTGCGCATGCGTTCGCAAACAGTCCCATTGCATGTCTCGAGCTATTGTGCGGTGCCGTGTCGATTGCGCTGCAATGGTTCGTTCCGTATGCGCGCTACGCACGCTGGGTGCAATGGCTCACGTTGGGCATGTTCGCATACGTCGGCGTGATCTTTTTGCTGGATCTGCCATTGCAGACGATAGCATGGGATATGGTCGTTCCGCGCATAGACTGGAGCGAAGACTACATGACCATGCTGATTGCCGTATTCGGCACCACGATCAGCCCGTATCTGTTGTTTGCGCAGGCAGAACAGGAGGTGCGGGAACGCGAGGAACATGACTCTGACAGGCAGAAGGGTCCGTCGGCGCGCGAGCTGCGCAAACTGCGTCGGGACGCGCTGCTCAAGACCGCCCTTTCGAATGCAGCCGGTGTGGTGATCATGATCGCCTCTGCGGCCACGTTGCAGCTGACGCATCGTGCGCCAGGGGAACGGGTGGCGCTCGAGCGCGTGATCGAGCCGCTCGCGCATGATTACGCACCGCAGGTGCTGGGCGCCGCGCTGATCGGTTCAGCGCTGCTTGCGCTGCCGCCGCTCGCCGGGTCTGCCGCGCAGGCCGTCGCCAGTTCGTTCGACTGGCGTCGCGGTGAGCGGCGCAATACGCGAATCGCGGCGCTGCTCGTCTCGATCACCGCGATCGGCACCGCTTTGGCAGTGCTGCTCGCCGTGCTCGGTGTCGATCCCGTCGCCGCGCTCTATTGGAGCGCGGTCGTTAACGGTATGACGATCACGCCCGTGCTCGTCCTGCTCGTGCTGCTGAGTTCGAAACGCGAAGCGATCGGCGATCTGGCGGCTCATTGGTCATTACGCGCATTCTGCTGGCTGGCGACGATTGCGACAGGTGTCGCGCTGATTGCGCATTTCATCCTCGAATTCGCTTGAGCGACATGTCAAAGGCATCTGGATAAGCGCATTGGCCAGTATCTGACGCAAGGGATTGCGTGTAAAACCAGGCACGCATGTTGCGCAAGTCGCCGATACGGCGGCGAAAAGCCGTACGGTGATTTGGTAGGGAGAGAGTCATGAGGCAAACCGTATTAGGGGTGTTTGACAGCTACGCCGATGCATGTTCGTCGCAGCGCGCGCTGGTCGAAGCTGGCGTGGCGCAAGCCGATATCGCTATCTACTCGACCGCGGTTGATGCACTGGTCGAGAAGGGGCCGCGTGTCTATGCAGCGGGCGGTGGCGATGTGCGGCATCATAAGCGGGTATTCGATCAGCTCGAGCAATTGTTCGCGCGGCTTTTCAAGCGGGGTGAGTATCCACCGGAAACCGAGGATTACAGGGAATTCATACGTCGGGGAGGCGCGCTTGTCAGCGCAGACGTTTCCGAAATGGAAGTCGATCTCGCATGCGATGTAATGCGACGCGCGGGTGCCGCCGACATCGATGAGCGCAGCAACGCATGGCGAAATGATGCCGCCGAAAGGGACATGTCCGGGCGCACGTCAGGTCGGGACAGCGCGACAGCCCGAGAGCCGGTGACGGCGCTGCAGGACGACATGACATTACACAGCGAACGGGAAACGGCGCCTTCGTTGAGCACGAGTGACGCTGGCGCCGTTCCATCCGACGATTCGCGGGTTTCGGCCCCGTCGTGGTCGACATCCACGGGCGATGCGTCGGCCGGCGTACAAACGGGATCGGAGGATCGATCCCGTTCATCGGCTGAGCCCAGAATGGTCAGTGGGATGCAGCAGGTGACGACGCGCACGGAGGGGAGCGCCTCCACCCCACACATCCAAAGCCGCCAGTCGATGTCGTCTGTACCTGATGTCAGGGTAGCGCGCACTTCAGAGGGCGTGGATGCGGGTCTCAAATCCCGCGCAGCGCGCTCGCCCCAAGGCAGCATAACGGAGAAAGCGGAACACACATACGAGACGGGCCGCTTCCGTGATCCCGTCAAGGGCGCCATGCTCGACGACGGCCCCTTGGACGATGAATTCCGCAAAGACTATGACGCCCACTACGCAAACACGGGCGCTTCATACGACGAATATCGCCGGGCCTATACACACGGAGCGACACTCGGAGAAGACGAACGTTATCGCGGGTACGATTGGCAAGGGGTTGAACCGAGTGCTCGTGAAAACTGGGAGTCGCGCTACCCGGAAAGTGGGTGGGAACGGTTCAAGGCTGCCGTGCGGCACGGTTGGGAACGTGTCACACGCGGATGAAAGTGTTTGGGACGACGCGCTTTACTTGCCCGATCGCAAGGGCGCGCGCGTCGCCTCTTGCGGCCTGGGCAGACGCACGTTAGGTCTGGAAGCCGCGCAACACTGCACCAAGTTCTTCGATGGTGAAGGGCTTGCGCAGCGCCGTCCAGCGAAACGGCAATGATGACAGTGCCGACATCTCATTACCTGATGAAAACACCACGTATATCGACGGCCGTACTGCGGCTGCCTGCCGCGCGAGCTCGATGCCGTCGATGTCAGGCATCACAAGATCCGTCATCAGCACGTCGAAGGACTCGCCGGTCATACACTCGAGCGCCTCACGCGGCGATGTTGTCGATGTGGGCGAATGGCCGAGCAGACGAAGCTGTTCGGTGACAGCCTCGGACAAGTTTGCATCGTCGTCGACCAGCAGAATGCGCAGCGCGCCTGAAGTCTCCGCCCGCACGGTCATGGAGCGCTTTTCTCGGCGGTCGAGCATCTGCCGGATCTTGTGGGCAAGCTGCTCGCGGCGGTAGGGCTTGCTAAGCAGCTCGACGCCCGGGTCGAGCCTGCCGCCGTGGACGATGACATTGTGCGTGTACCCCGACGTGAATAGCACCTTCAAATGGGGCAGCATGTGGAGGGCTTGTGCGGCCATATCGGTGCTGCGCAAGGGTCCCGGCATCACGACGTCGGAAAAAAGCAGATCGACCTCCATTCCACTTCGCAGCACGGTCAGAGCCTGTTGCGCATCGTCGGCTTTCAAAACGCGGTAGCCAAGCTCCGAAAGGATGTCAACGGCAGTCGACTGCACCGTCGGGTCGTCTTCGACAACGAGGATGTTCTCCGTGCCGCCCTTGACGACAGCCTGGGTCCGCGACGGCGGTTCGATGGCGGCCCTCGCCGAGCGGGGTAGATAGATCTTGACGGTCGTTCCTCGGCCCGGCTCGCTATCGAGCTGAATATGACCGCCGCTTTGCTTCACAAAGCCATAGGCCATGCTCAGTCCTAGACCGGTACCCTGGCCTTCGGGCTTTGTGGTGAAAAACGGATCGAACGCGCGCTCAACGACATCTTGCGACATGCCTGTTCCCGTATCAATGACGGCCAGCAGCACATATTGTCCAGGCGCCACGTCTGGCGCAGTAGCGATGTACTCGTCGTCGAGCATCGCGTTGGACAGTTCCAGCGTGAGCTTGCCGCCTTCAGGCATTGCATCCCGCGCATTGATCGCGAGATTGAGGATCACGTTCTCCAGTTGATGAATGTCGACCAGCGTGTTCCATAAACCGTCAGCGACAACAGTCTGCACGCGTATCGTTTCGTCGAGGGCTCGCCGAAGCAGATCATCCATGTCGCGGAGCGCCGCCGCCAGATTGATGACATCGGGCTTCAACGGCTGCTGCCGGCCGAACGCGAGCAGTTGCGAGGCCAGCTTCGATCCCCGGTCAACCGCGTCAACGGCCTTGTTGACCCGCTCGCGAGTCCATGGGTCCCGATGGTGCCGGTTGTCCAGCAGTTCGAGATTGCCGCGCAGTATTTGAAGTACGTTGTTGAAATCGTGCGCGACGCCGCCCGTCATCTTGCCTACCGCTTCCATTTTCTGCGCCTGAAAAAGGGCTTTGCGGGCCTCGTCCAGCTGCCGGGTGGCTTCCATGCGTTCCGTAATGTCTCGCGTGATCTTGGCAAAACCGGCGAGCGCACCATCCTCATCCCTGATCGCGTCGAGGACGACGTGCGCCCAGAAACGCCTGCCATCCTTGCGCACTCGCCATCCCTCAGCTTCAAAGCGTCCTTCCTGTGCGGCGATGGAGAGTCCACGTTGCGGCAACCCGGCCGCCGCGTCTTCAGGCGTGTAAAAGCGGGAAAAATGCGAGCCGATGATTTCCTCGGCGCGGTATCCCTTGATGCGATGGGCACCGGCGTTCCAGTTCGTGATGATGCCGCCCGGGGACAACATGAAGATCGCATAGTCCGTGACGCCGTTCACGAGCATCCTGAAGCGCCGTTCGCTTTCGACAACGGCTTCGTGAGCCGTTCTCTTGTCGGTCATGTCCCGCACGATCTTGCCGTAGCCAAGGACGCGGCCCTCGTCGTCCGTTAGAACGGTCATGATGACGTTTGCCCAGAAACGCGAGCCGTCTTTGCGGACTCTCCAGCCCTCGGACTCCGATCGTCCATTGCGTCGTGCGATCTCGAGCGTGGCAGCAGCGCTGCCTTTTTCGCGCTCTTCCTGCGTACGGAACATGTCGAAGGTGCGACCGATCACCTCTTCGCCAGTGAATCCATGGATGTGCTCACCGCCTGCATTCCATGTCCTGATGGTGCCGTCGGGCGAAAGTCCAATGACCGCATATTCGCTGACGGAATTCACCCACCGCTGGCACCAGTCCTCAGGAAACGGAGGGTTGCCTTGGCCGCCTCGCATTGTCTATCTCCCCGGTTTCTCGTACTTCTGCATCGGAGCGTGATGCAACGTATTTGTTATCGCGAGCATATTTCGAACCTGAAGAGTTCGGTGCTGAGCGATACTGGACGATCACCACGACCTGCAATCGCCCGCTACCCGTTGCCGCGTGCAACGGATAGCCGGCGTCCCCATCTCCCGTGCCCGCGACGGGCAAATTTCCCTGCCCATCGCCGCCATGCTCGTTCTGTTACGTCGCCCGTTTCGCGCGCGGTTTGCCTGTCGCATCGTCAACGCCGGGGACTTCCTGAGGGTTCTCGCTTTCGATCTGACGCTTCGCGGACTGTTCGACGGCCGGCGCCGCCGGTGCGTCCTCCGCTTCAATCTGCCGGCGCGCGGTGTCCCAGTACTCGTCGGCGTGCTTCTTTGGATCGTCGTCCTGTTCCCAGAGACGAGATGCGCGTTCACGAATGCGATGCTCGATGTCCCGTTCGACACTATGCTCTGCCATTTCACTCTCTCCTCGATTCGTACTGCGTTTTGATTCGCACATCTTCAATAAGCGCCATGATGCAGCATCTCTGATGCCTGAACTGGTACGTTCTAGCGGCTTCCCAAAGCGATATATCAAGCCCGCGTGTTCACACGAGACTGCTGTCGTGAATCGGTTCGTCAAACCTGAATTCCAGTGGCTTGCTGCGTGTGTGCCGCGAAAAGATGCGGATACGGCTAGCGTCCTGCTACCCGACGGACCGTTTTCGCGACCCAGCCGATAAGTCCGTTGCGCACCACAACGGAGACAATCCTGCGTGGTCCAATGATCAACGCTCCGAATGCAATCGCGATCAGCAGCGTCACATTGGGCGCCGTCGAATAGAGCTCGTGAAATCGTGCGGGCAACGACGGCTTGCGTGCCTCTTCGAGCAGCAGCGCGGCGCGCGTCGCGAGCAGGTTCTCGCGCGACATCGCCATGCGTTCCCGCAACGTGTCTTCGCGCTGCTGGTGCGCCTCGGACCGTGAAGTCATTTCAATGCCTCCCTGAGCGTCTGCAGATCCTCGCGGATTTCTACCTGAAGCCCATCGAATGAACGAGTCGGTTTCTGTCCGTGCAGCACGACATACGAGGCAATCGACAGCACGAACCACGCGCCTGCAATGCTCCATGCCACGTTCAGAAAATGCGGCGTCCCCCAGGCGGTAGCAATCAGCGCAATGCAAAAGAACGAAAGGGTGAAAAGCCCGGCGACAGCCAGCGCGACGAGTGCAATGACTTCGCGCGTAAATGCCGTGCGGGCCCTTGCCAGTTCAATCGAGAGAAGCTCGCTGTAGTCCGCCAACCGGTCGATACAGAACCGGCTGACGTTGCCCCACTGGGTAACCTTTGAATGGATCGACATCGCGAGGCTCCGGCATAGGTCGAATGTGCAGAGTGGAGAGGTTGCGGCGATCGTTCCGATAAAATCGCGGGGCGCTCGATGAGAACGCGCACGATGCCGACGGGTCGACGCTTGCGCTATACGCGGGGATAGCAAGTGACAGGCCCGCACTCAGGTGTTGCAAGCCAGCACCTCACCGCATGTCCCGCACTCCACTCGAACGGCGCGGCATCACACCTGCGGGGCCGCCATACGCCGATCCTGGCGCAGCAGCACGTCGCGGTAGATGCCGGGTCGGCGCGCAAGTTCCTGCGGTGACCCATCATCGACGACCCGCCCCTGCTGGATGATGACAATGCGATCGAAGCTTTCGAGTGTCGATAACCTGTGCGCGATCGCGACGACGGTACGTCCCTTCATCAGTTTTTCCAGCGCGGCCTGGATCGCCGCTTCCGATGCGCTGTCGAGCGCGGAAGTGGCCTCGTCGAGGAGCAGGATCGGCGCGTCTTTCAGAAACGCGCGCGCAATCGCGATGCGCTGCCGCTGTCCACCCGACAGCCGCGTCCCGCGTTCGCCCACGACGGTTTGTAATCCATCGGGCAACGAGTGGATCAGATCGAGACAGTTGGCGTGCTCGCAGGCTTGCAGCACGGCCGCTTCCGTCGCTTCTGGCCGGCCGTAGCGCAGGTTGTCCAGCAGCGAACGGTTGAAAAGCGAAATGTCCTGTGGCACTACGCCGATCGCATTGTGCAGGCTGTTCAGGTCGATGTCACACAGGCGCTGGCCCGAAATGCACACGGCGCCCGACCCGGACGGGGGATCGAACGTCCGTTGCAGCAGCGCCAGCACCGTGGTCTTGCCCGCGCCGGACGGCCCAACGAGACCGACCCGCTGCCCCGCGTCGATATGGAGGCTGAAGTGATCCAGCACGCGGCGACGGCCTGGATACGAGAACGTGATGTTTTCAAAGTCGATGTTTGCGTCACGGATCTGAAGTGAGGGCACGCCGATGCGATCTTCCATTTCGCGCGGCGCGAGGAGCGATTGCGCGGCGTCAGCCAGCCGCGCGACATGCTGGGTCATGTCCACGAGCGCCACGGCGAGGTCGCGCGTGCCATGCAGGATTGCAAAGCCGAGCGAACTCACCAGCACTACGTCACCTGTCGTTGCCTGCTCGCGTGTCCAGAGCCAGAGTACCCAGCCCAGCAGGCAGCACGACAGCAGCATCGTGAGGCTCGCGTGCAGCAGCCTGAGCTTTTCGAGGTAGCGCAGACTGGCCTGACGGGATGTCATCTCGTCGTCGAGCAACTTCCCAAAGCGCAGGCACTCGCGCGCCGTGGCGACAAACGTCCTGACGGTCGCCATGTTGCTTACCACGTCGACGAGTTCTCCGTCGACGGACGCCGCGCGAGTCGCGAAGCGCACATGACGTGCTCCGCCCTTACTCGCAAGCCAGAACAGAAGGGCGGTCATGCAGAGGGAAACGCCGACGAGCGCAAGCGCCATCGATGCATTTACCCACCCAATCAGCACGATCGCCCCCACGACCGAGAGTAACGGCGGTAGCGCGCTCCAGGCCGAGGTGTTCTCGATCGTGAAGACAGCATTGGCCGTTGCCGTGATGCGGCTTGCCAGCGCGCCGGGCTGCACGTTCGAAAAATAGGCCGGTGAATGACCGGTCAGGTAGCCGAAAAGTTCGCGTCGCACGTCTCCCGTGACCGCGACGAACGTGCGTACGCCCGCCCATCCCGCGAGGCGCCAGAACAGGTTGTCCGCAAACAGCAGCGCGACAATGACAAGGAACGCGTGAACCACTGACGCGAGGTGGGTCCGGCCGGCTGGTAGCGCGTCGATGAGATTCCGGATCGCAAACTGCGACCCTAGCGAACAGCCGACTGCGGCAACAATGCACAGCAAAACCAGCAGATGACCGGACGGATGCAGGCCGATGTAACGGAACAGCAGACCTACTGGATTAACGGCATAACGCGCGAGCGCCTTGGCGCGTCGTCCGCGCGTGTGACCGGGGCGTTCGTCGCCTGCAACCTGAGCGTGTGATGTGGCCATACCGGGCTGCTCCGATTCTTCGCCTCGAACTGGGACAGGGCCATTGATCGCGCCGCGGTCGAACGACGTCTCAGTCAAGAGGGCCAGTAGGAGGTGCGCAAGCGCTGTTCCCGGTGCCGGCGATTCCCCGCTTCGCCAGAGCCGGCTCAGCCATTCGCAGCGGATCGCGCGCGACTGCGCGCGGCGCGTGAGTCATGGTGAGCGAAATGGCTAACATCGCGGCGAAAGCAATGCCGCCGAACGCATTTCGGAGAATCGGTGCTGGTAGGTAGGCCGCCGTCATCTTCTTGTTTTGCGCCTTTTTGTCTTTGGCGTTGACGTCGCGGCACCCCGAGGCTTTAACGCTCCGCGTTTCGCCGCTGACATCGCGTGTCCGCGGGCCGATCCCAGCATGGCATTCGCCGCGCTTAACCACATGCTCAGAAACGGGTTCTTTTTCATCCATGGATTGTTCACAATCCCTCCCTTCATGTTCGGGTTCGACGCAGTGCAAAAATCGCTACTCCGAATTTCGCGCTGCTCCGATCGATCTCGTCCATTTGACATTCAGAATCCGCGTTTTTTTAGACAACCGTTTGCGCCGCGCAAGCCTCATACCCGCTTTGGCAACCGGCCGTAGGCGCCTGCGATGAAACTTCTGCCAAACCGCAATGCCTCCCGCGCGCTTCCATTGCGTCTTCGACAGACGGGCGTGGGGAGGAACGAGTGTTGCTGCGAGCAATGACAACCGCGGCAGACTGACGCGCTCATAAAGGGAGGCAATTCCATGCTTTACTACGCTCTGGTTTTCTTTGTCATTGCGATCATTGCGGCTGTGTTTGGATTCGGAGGTATCGCTGCGGGTGCCGCCAGCATTGCACAGATTCTGTTCTTCATATTCGTCGTCATCTTCCTTGTGACGCTGGTGCTCGGTGTCATGCGACGGTAACAGGGCGAGGGCGGTGCTTTGCATGCACGTCTTCATCCGCCGGAGCGCGGCACCATCGCGCCCGGTCGGACTGTCGCACTATTCGAGCGAGGCTTCCCACGCGGCCATTACTTGAAACCCGTCTGAGCATCGCCGGGAGCAGGGCGCCGCGCATTTTCCTCCTCGTCAGGTGATGGCGTGGGCGCGAGCGGGTCCATGTCGGGCGGCATGCCGGGCGCGGGACGCGGTTGCTGTTCGGGATCGTCGAGTGGCTGATTGGCCGGGTCTGCGACCGGGTCGATTGTCGGATCGGTTTGCATCGCGCTTCTCCGTGTTGACTAGTGGATTCCTGGCAAAGCAGCGTCACCGGCACCCTTGCGCCCAGGCGAGCGTCAAGGCTTCGCGGCATTGTCGAGCGCAGGCCTTGCGGCCGCGTCTCGTCGCTCGCTTCCGGTACAACGCCGAGCGCGATCTCGAGCAGCTTTTTCAGCTATTCCGCTGTTCTTCGCACGGTGACGTTCAAGCATCCCTTGTTCCCAGTCACGCAGAATCGACGTGCAGATTGCACTCAAAGGGGCGTGCTACCCGGCATCCAAAAATGAACGAAGGTATCGAAGGCGCAAGGCAACGAAGACTGAACGCCCCCGGCGAGCAAGGTGAGCATGAAACCAGATGACAGCCAACGTGAGCAGCAACATCCGCCGGGTGTCGCGCAGCCCGTGCCAACCCGGGAACCGAGCGAAGCGCGCAGGCCGCACGCCAGGTGGCGACGATCTCAAGTCGATTCCCGAAAAGGACATCGATAAGGTCGTTCCCGCTAGCCCGGACGCGCGCCGATTCAGTCGAAATCAACGCGGCCGCTACGATATAGCTCGCTCAACCTTTGAATCTGCTCGGGAAGAACTCGGCCAAGTGATAATGGAGGAAGGTCGTCAAGACTAAAAAATCCAACGCCGTTCGTCTCTGTGCCGATAATTGACCCGGCGCTTTCGATTAAGCCAAGGAAGACCAGCTTCCAGATGTGAAAGACGGATGCTGGATGATCATGTTTGTTGATGTCCCAAACTGCCAACAGTCGTTCGATGCGTACCGTGTAGCCACTCTCCTCGCGGACTTCTTTCGCGGCATTTTCTGCAGGCGATAGGCCGACGTCGGCCCAACCGCCGGGAAGTGACCAAAGGCCATCTGCCGCCTCGCGCACAAGAAGTATCCGACCGACGTCGTCGAAGACCGTGCATCTGACGTCAAGTTTCGGATTGGCATAACCCGTTTCAAAAGCGAACAACTCAGCCACCTCGCCCGCATCCAGGGATGCAAGTTCGGCAATTTGACCGTGAGCTATTTTCGCTATCTCGCCGTAACGTTCCTTGTCGAAATCGCTGGTCGCGTAATGCAGTCCAGTCTGCGCGAGCGCCAGCAGGCGCCGGGCCTCTTCGAGACGTCTTCTGGACAACGGGTTTTCAATCTGCATTGACGGACCATTCGGTTAGCGCTTTTGAACCGCCTCCGATTTTTCTGGACACGAATTTGGGGTAAAACGTGTGTCTGAAAATGGAGTTGAACATGCCGAAT
>NZ_JAGIPX010000083.1 GCF_017814945.1 Paraburkholderia sp. LEh10 | reverse complement strand
TCGTCTCATTGATTTCACTTGGCGATACATACGTCATCAGGTCGGCGTCGCCGACTGTGTTTTGAACATCTTCCTTAGACCGTGTGGGTGCGCCGCTTCAAAGCAGCGATTGTCGAGGACGTCTGTGAAACAAGAGCTTTTTGGGGCATTGCCATTGAAAGTGGGTGAATAATTAATATGGTGGCTGTACTCGAATACCATCCGTTTCTCGCGCTGGCGACGCCTGAGGCGGAGTGCTATGATTCGCCGCTGCCGCAAAGCGCGACGCTTTTGGTCGTGGGCAAATCTGGCGCCTTTTTTATCAGAATGACATTCGATTAATCAGGATCCGGGCACGCGCCCGAAGAGAATATTGAATAACCTGACTATCGATTGATTTAAAGAATTGAAATTTAGATCCATCAAAATAAAAATTTTGATGCGATTGGGGGCGTTCGATTGCTGAATATCTATTTCAAATTTTTAAACCTGACGCGTGCACTGGAAGATCTGCCGGGGCATCCGCGCCTTGAGGCCGGCGAGGCCAGGTTGCTAATATGGTTTAGTTGAGCACAGAGCAGATGCTGTCTTGTCGTCGAGCGGTTATTTGTACAATGATCAGAATTCATGGCCTGGCTGCGATTGGTCAAAGAAATCACCGCTGACGTCTTTGCTTGATACGGCCGCTTGCTGGGAGCTTGACTGTGCGGTCGACTCTCTGAAAAGGTGGCTGAACGATGTCAGACTTGGGCTCAGGCCACACTCTCACACCCCAAAATATTGCGTTCATTTATTCAAGGCACAAGGGAAGCTGTTTCTAGTCAAATGGTCTCCAAAAGAAACCGAGACGGAGCAGAAGTAGAGTGTCCCCATCATGGGGAAAGAGCTTTTTGCCGAAATGGCTCCCAAGCCGGACGTAGATGGCATGCGGGTCGGGTGCTACCTCACCGTGGCCTCGCGAGATTCGGATGCATATGCTCGCTGAACCGACAAAGCGGTCACTTAAACGACCGATCCGCATCCGGAACCTGCCGCATGCGTCATGAACGCATTTCGGCCTCCGCCTGACACAGGGTCGGCAGGATTTCTACGTTCTCTGTGAATGCCAGAATGTTCGCCACATGTCCGACGCCCAAGGTGCTTGGCATCAGCGCGAGTGGCCGAGCGCGCACAACTGAATTTCAGTTAAAGACCATTTGGTCACGCCCAGCCCGCATCCTGACACGCTTCAAGTCCACAGATGATGAACTAGCCGCACTTGTTCCTGGCGATCACAACTGTGTGTCCATTGCGGGTGTACGCAAGTCGCTCGCGGCACCCTAGATTTGCGACCTAACGGCACTGTCAATTCCGACATGAGCCGAACAAACGTTCAGAGGTCAATCATGAGCAATTCGCAAAAGGTCGTTATCGTCACGGGTGCATCGCAAGGCATTGGCGCCGAGATCGCCAAGGGTTTCCGTGAGCAAGGCTATCGCGTCGTCGCGGTGGCACGCTCGATCAAGCCATCGGAAGATCCGAACGTCGTGACGATCGCCGGCGACATCGGCGAGCGCGAAGTGGCACAGCGCGCCGTATCGGAAGCCGTCAAGCGCTTCGGCCGCGTCGACACGCTGATCAACAACGCGGGCATCTTCATCGCCAAGCCCTTCACGCAATACACGGCGGAAGACTATGTCGCGGTGATGAACGTAAATGTGAACGGCTTCTTCCACATCACGCAGCTCGCGATCGCGGAAATGGAAAAGAACAAGAGCGGTCACGTGCTGCAGATCACGACGAGCCTCGTCGATCACGCGATCGCGGGCGTGCCATCGGTTCTCGCATCGCTGACCAAGGGCGGCCTGAACGCGGCCACGAAGTCGCTCGCCATCGAATACGCGAAGACGGGCATCCGCGCGAACGCCGTCTCGCCGGGCGCCATCAAGTCGCCGATGCACGCGCCAGAAACGCATGAGGCGCTGGGCGCGCTGCATCCTGTCGGCCATATGGGCGAAATGAGCGACATCGTCAACGCCGTGCTGTATCTCGACTCCGCACCGTTCGTCACGGGCGAGATCCTGCACGTGGACGGCGGCCAGAGCGCTGGGCACTGAGCATGTCGAGGCGCCGCCTTATAAGGGCACCCCTCGCGCATTCCCGCGCGGTGATCCGTTCGGTGTCGGGAGAGGCGTGCGACGTCTGTTCTGACAATCGATATAACGGCGCGGAACCCGGTGTTGCATTCGCTGGATATGGCACGCGGCAGCCGTGTGCGCGCTGTATCTGCAGGCAGGTTGATACCTGAAATTACAAATTCGCCGCTTTCCGACACACGCGGGATACATCTGCACACTTCAATACTTCCATTGATCAACTGGAGCAAACCATCATGACGCGAATCGAAAACGTGCTGTACACAGGCAAGATCCATACGACGGGCGGCCGCGAAGGGGCCGCGCGCAGTTCCGACGGCCGCCTCGACATCAAACTTTCTCGACCGGGTTCCTCCGCAGGCACTGGGACGAATCCCGAGCAGCTGTTCGGCGCCGCCTGGTCGGCATGCTTTATTGGCGCAATGGGTGGGGCCGCACGCGCCTTGAACGTGACGTTGCCGGCCGATACGAGTGTCGATGCCGAAATTGATTTTGGGACCACTGACGGCGCCTACTTTCTCGGGGCGCGTTTGAACGTGAGCCTTCCCGGCTTGCCGCGTGATGTCGCTCAGGCGCTGGTGGACCGGGCACATGAGACCTGCCCGTATTCCAAGGCTACGCGCGGCAACATCAATGTCGTGCTCGCGCTCATTTAACCGGTCTGCATGCCTGAACGAGTAGAAGAGTTTCGTGCGAACCGCATCGCCAAAACACCTGATGAAGGAGCAGCACCATGCCAATGATCGACGCACTCTGGCCGGAAGATGCCTTGCCACGCGAGGCAGAAGCCCATTTAATCAAAGAATTGACTGACATTCTGATCAAAGCGGAAGGGTACGATCCAGCCAATCCGATTGCACAGAGCGTATCTGTTCTCAATCTCCATCGACCTGCTGCCGTATTCGTCGGTGGTGAACGCTCGAAAGCAGCGCGCTACCGGATCATTCCGTCGGCGCCCGAGGGGCAATACACCGACGAGTCGCGTAGAGCGCTGGTTAAGGCAGTCACGGAAGCGGTGGCCCGCGCCGAGAACCGACCGTTCGAAGAGGTCGCATCGCGCGTCTGGGTCTTCCCGACGGAGATTCCGGAGGGTACCTGGGGCAGTCGTGGCGCCATCTATACGCTCCCCCACATTCACGCTTTGCTTGCCGGTGAGTCCGAACGGAGCGCCGGCGCGGAGCGACTCGCGCGCAGACGCCGCGAAAAGGCTCGTATGATGCTCGATTCCACTGTCGATGTATTCCAACGGGCGAGGGACGACGCTTAGCGCGAGCTTGCAGGTCGACGGGTACGAGCCTAGCCTGATGTTGCCGATATTTGCGCTTCGAAGCGTGTCGTGGCGCTTTCGGCAAAGGTGTAAGGCCATGACGGGATTGCGTCTCTCAGCTAGTCTCGGTTCAGCTTAGGTCTCGAATCCGTTGCGCTGCTCGCCGAGTCGGATAGCACTGATCTAGGCTGGATGGAGGATGACCGCCAGAGGCACGAACCCGGTCACTACCCGTATGACGTGATCGTAAGCAGGTCGATGGCGTTCGAGTGCCGGTTGGGGCCGCCAAAGCGGCCTTTGGGCCGCATCCGTACCAACCGGCCGAATTGGGTCGATGTATGCATCTCGCATGGAGATACGGTCCAAGATGATCGGCGTCCTCGTCGTCGGGCTCTGTGCGGCCAGTATCGGCCGTTCGCACTGAAGGCACCCGGGACCCTCGAACGGCCGCGTTACTCAGAGATGTGCCTTATCCACGGCTGACAGCTCACCATCCAGCGTGGCACGCCTGGACGACGCTGGACGCAACCACCACTGTGCGGGAGTCAGACCTCCCCGAAACCACCACCCCCCGGCGTTTCGACGACGAACACATCTCCCGCCTCCATCTCGACACTCGCGATGTGACCTAGTGCAACGATCTGTCCGTCCGCGCGCTCGACCCGATTGCTGCCGCGTCTTCCCGCCCGTCCGCCACCCGCGCCGAAAGGCGCATGAATGCGGTTATTCGACAGAATCGATGCCGTCATCGGTCTGAGGAAGCGAATGCGCCGGATCGCACCGTTCCCTCCCTGCCAGCGTCCGAGGCCACCCGATTTCGCCCTGATCAGATGCGATTCGAGCCGCACTGGGTAGCGCCATTCGAGTACTTCGGGATCGGTCAGGCGCGAATTGGTCATATGCGTCTGCACGGCATCGACGCCGCTGAAACCGTTGCCCGCGCCGCTGCCGCCTGCAATCGTTTCGTAGTACTGGTAGCGGGCATCGCCGAAGGTGAAGTTGTTCATCGTCCCCTGGCTCGATGCCACGATACCGAGTGCGCCATACAGCGCATTGGTGATTGCCGACGACGTCTCGACATTGCCCGACACCACCGCCGCAGGATATACCGGATTGAGCATCGAACGGTCCGGAACGATCACTGACAACGGCTTGAGGCAACCCGCGTTGAGCGGGATCTCGTCGCCAACGAGCGTGCGAAACACATAGAGCACCGCTGCCATGCAGACCGCCTTCGGCGCATTGAAGTTGTTGGGCAACTGCGTAGACGTGCCGCTGAAATCGACGGTGGCGCTACGTGTCGTGGCATCGACGCGAATCGCGACGTCGATCACCGCGCCGTTGTCGAGTTCGTAGCGGTAGCTGCCATCCTTAAGCGCGCCGATCACGCGGCGCACCGCCTCTTCGGCGTTGTCCTGCACGTGACGCATGAAAGCGAGCACCACGTCGCGGCCGAATTGCGCGACCATGCGGCGCAATTCGTCCACGCCCTTCTGATTCGCGGCGACCTGCGCGCGCAGATCGGCCATATTCTGCGCGATATTGCGTGCGGGATAGCGGCCCGACGCGAGCAGCGCGCGCGTCTCGGCATCGCGCAATACGCCTGCGCGGACGAGCTGCCAGTTGTCGATCAGCACGCCTTCCTCGTCGATATGTGACGAGGACGCCGGCATCGAGCCGGGCGTGATGCCGCCGATATCCGCATGATGGCCGCGCGAGCCGACGTAGAAGAGCGGTTCGGACGAACCGTCCGCGAATACGGGTGTGATGACGGTCACGTCGGGCAAGTGCGTGCCGCCGTGATACGGGTCGTTGAGCATGAACACGTCGCCATCGCGCATGGCGCCGCGATTGCGCTCGATCACGGTCCGGATGCTTTCACCCATCGAGCCCAGATGCACCGGCATGTGCGGCGCATTGGCAATCAGGTTGCCTTCGTCGTCGAAGATCGCACACGAAAAGTCGAGACGTTCCTTGATGTTCACCGAGTACGCCGTATTTTGAAGGCGCAACCCCATCTGCTCGGCAATCGACATGAACAGGTTATTGAAGATCTCGAGGCGAACGGGGTCTGCCTCGGTGCCGATCGAGCGGCGCGTGGGGAGCGGCCGCACGCGCGTCATCACGACGTTACCCTGCGCGGTGAACTCGGCCTGCCATCCCGGTTCGACCACGGTCGTGCCGTTCTTCTCAGCGATGATCGCCGGACCGTCGAGCGTGTCGCCGGTACACAGCGTGTCGCGCTGACAGAGCAATGCGTCGTGCCACTGACCGCCCGAGTACATGCGAACGGTCGTCTGTGCACGAAGCGTGTCGTCTGCCGCGCGCCGCGGCAGGCTGGCCGTATCGACAGGCGCATCGGAATGGCCGATGGCCTCGACGGACGCGAGTTCCGCGATGAGCGGCGTATCCGTCATCAGAAACGCGTAGCGTTGACGATAGGCCGCCTCGAACGCGGCGCGCATGTCATTGACGCTGCCCGCCGGCACCGCAAGCGACGAATCGGTCCCCTGGTAACGCAAGTGCACACGCCGCTCGGTCGAGATACGCGAGGGGTCCACGCCCTGGTCGAGCAGTGCGCGTGTCGCGTCGTTCGCGAGCGCATCGAGTGCGGCTTCCAGTACAGGCAGCGATGCTTCGTCGAGTGTGATTTCCAGTGCTCGCTCGCGCATGGCCGTCTGATCCGCGAGTCCCATGCCGTAAGCGGAGAGCACGCCCGCGAGCGGATGCGCGAACACGCGCGTCATGCCGAGCGCGTCGGCCACACCGCAGGCATGCTGGCCGCCCGCGCCGCCAAACGTGGTCAGCACATACTGCGAGACGTCGTGGCCGCGTTGCACCGAGATCTTCTTGATCGCGTTCGCCATGCTGCCGATAGCGATCTCCAGATAGCCTTCGGCCAGTTCTTCCGGCGTGCGGCGCTGGCCCGTCGCCGCGAAAATCTCATCGGCGAGGGATTGAAAGCGTTGCACGACGACAGCGCGATCGAGCGGCGCGTTTGCGTGCGGACCGAACACACGCGGAAAATAGTCGGGCTGGATCTTGCCGAGCATCACGTTGCAGTCGGTGACCGCGAGCGGGCCGCCGCGCCGGTACGCTGCGGGGCCGGGATTGGCGCCCGCCGATTCAGGGCCGACGCGCAGTCGCGCGCCATCGAAGCCGAGCACCGAGCCTCCGCCTGCGGCCACCGTATGGATGCTCATCATCGGAGCGCGCATGCGCACGCCTGCCACCTGCGTTTCGAACACACGCTCGAACTCGCCGTTGAAGTGCGAGACGTCGGTCGACGTGCCCCCCATGTCGAAGCCGATCACGCGCTCGAAGCCTGCGGCCTGCGCCGCGCGCACCATGCCGACGATACCGCCCGCCGGACCGGAGAGAATCGCATCCTTGCCCTGAAAGACGTCGGCGCGCGTCAGTCCGCCGCTGCTTTGCATGAACTGCAGGTTCACGCCTGGCATTTCGTGGGCGACCTGATCCACGTAACGGCGCAGGATCGGCGACAGATACGCATCGACGACGGTCGTGTCGCCGCGCGAGACCATTTTCATGAGCGGCGAGACTTCGTGGGACACCGAAATCTGCGTGAAACCGATGCGACGCGCGATGTCAGCCAACTCACGTTCATGCGACGTGTGGCGATAGCCGTGAATCAGCACGATCGCGAGCGCGCGGATGCCGCCGTCGTAGACCTCGCGCAGTGCACGCTCCGCCGCGACACGATCGAGCGGCGCGACGACCTCGCCCTGTGCGCTCATGCGTTCGTCGATTTCCACCACGCGCTCATAAAGCGCTTCGGGCAATGCGATGTCGAGGTCGAAGAGCCGCGGGCGGTTCTGGTACGCGATTCGCAAGACATCGCGAAAACCTCGCGTCGTGACGAGCGCGACGGGTTCGCCCTTGCGTTCGAGCAGGGCATTGGTCGCTACAGTGGTGCCCATCTTGACCATCTCAACGTGGCGCGGCGTGATGGCAACGCCCGCCTCCAGACCGAGCAGATGACGAATGCCGGCGACGGCCGCATCGCGATACTGTTCGGGGTTTTCTGAAAGGAGCTTGTGCGTGGTGAGTGTGCCGTCCGGGCGGCGCGCGACGATATCAGTGAACGTGCCGCCGCGGTCGATCCAGAACTGCCAGCGGGACGGCGTGCAAACATCGGAGGCTTGATCGTGCTTCATCATGTCGTGGTCTTGATGCGAAAAATGTAATGAGGTGCAGGCAATGAGGTGAAAAGCGTGCAGTTCAGGCCGATTCCAGTTCACGGCCGCGAGTTTCGGGCAACGTGAGCGCGGCGATGATCAGCACGCCATACGCAGCCACCGCGAACAGGCCGATGCTCGCGCCGAGGCCGAAGCGGCTCGACAGCGTGCCGATCAGCACGGGGAACAGTGCGCCGATCGCGCGGCCGACGTTGTAGCAAAACCCCTGGCCGGAGCCGCGCACGCGGGTCGGAAAGAGTTCGGTGAGAAACGCGCCCATCCCGGAGAAGATGCCCGACGCAAAGAAACCGAGTGGAAATCCGAGCCACAGCATCGACGCATTGGTGAGCGGCAAAGAGGTGTACGCGAAGGCAATCGCCATCGAACCCAGCGCGAACAGAATGAAGTTCGGTTTGCGGCCGATGCGGTCCGTGAGCCACGCGCTGCACAGATAGCCCATATACGAACCCGCGATGATCATCGCGAGATAGCCGCCCGTGCCCATCACGGTCAGATGACGCTCGGTCTTGAGAAACGTCGGCAGCCACGTCGTGATCGCGTAGTAGCCGCCCTGTGCGCCCGTCGTGAGCAGAGCGGCGCGTAAGGTCGTCGAAAGCAGTCTGGGCGAGAAGATTTCGGTGAAACGCGGCGTGTCCTGCGTGTGTTTCTGGTGGACTTTTGCGTGCTCGAATACTTCGGGTTCTTTCACGTAGTGGCGGATGAAAAGCACGAGTAGCGCCGGCACGAGGCCGATCAGGAACAACGCGCGCCACGCAATTTCCGGCGCCATCACGGAAAACAGCACGGCGTAGAGCAGGGCGGCCATGCCCCAGCCGAGCGCCCAGCCCGACTGAACGAGACCGACCGCCTTGCCGCGATCGCGTGCACGGATCACTTCGCCGATCAGCACGGCGCCCGCCGTCCACTCGCCGCCGAAGCCAAAGCCCATCAACGCGCGCGCCGCTAGCAACTGGCCGTAGTTCTGCGCGAGTCCGCACAATGCAGTGAACACGGCGAACCAAAGCACGGTGAGCTGCAGGGTGCGCACGCGGCCAATGCGATCGGACAGAATTCCCGCGATCCAGCCGCCGAGCGCGGAGGACAGCAACGTGATGGTGCCGATGAAGCCGGCGTCGGCGAGCGAGATGCCCCATGTCGCGACGAGTGTCGGAATGACGAACGACAGCATCTGCGTGTCCATGCCGTCGAGCATGTAGCCGACCTTGCAACTCCAGAACGCGCGACGGGCGCGCGGACTGGCTTCGGCGTACCAGGAAAGCGCTTGCGTGTCTGCCGTTGTGTTCATGTCGGCGGCATCGTCGACATTTGCCGTGAGTGTCTTGCTGTCCATCTGTTGCTCCCGTGGATAGACGCATGAGTAACGAGCGAAGCCGCGCACGAGCGTAGGGATGCGTCATTCCCTCCGGGCTGGATGGCCGGATGGCTTCGAGATACTGCGAGTGATGCTTCGAATCGGCTGGCGGCGCGGCGATAGCGCGATGTCGATGTCACGCCATACGCACCGCCGGAGCGATCAGAAGATGGCCAGCGACGCGTTGGTGATATCCGTCATCAGCATGTGCCCCGGCGCGTGCGCGATGGCGAGCGGCAGCTTCGCGGCCATCAGCGCGGTTTGCGGCGTCACGCCGCACGCCCAGTACACCGGCAACTCGCCTGCGCGGATCGTCACTGCATCGCCGAACTCAGGGCGTGCGAGATCGGCGATACCGAGTTCCGCCGGATCGCCGATATGTACGGGCGCGCCATGCACGCCCGGAAAGCGGCTCGTGATCTGCACGGCGCGGATCGCGTCGGCGCCGCGCAACGGGCGCATCGATACGACGAGTTCGCCGCCGAACACGCCCGCGCGCCGGTTCGCGATCGTTGTGCGGTACATCGGCACGTTGCAGCCTTCTTCGACGTGACGCAGCCCGATGCCTTCCTTTGCGAGCATCTGCTCGAACGAGAACGAGCAGCCGATTGCGAACACGACGAAATCGTCCTGCCAGAGCGCCTCGATCGATTCGACACGTTCGCTCAGCTCGCCGTCGCGATAGACGTTGTAGGCGGGCACGTCGGTGCGGATGTCGATATCACGCCCGAGCACCGGCACGCGGAAATCGCCCGGCTCGCCCACGCCGAGCAGCGGACACGGCTTAGGATTCGCGTGGCAAAACCGCAGGAAATCGTGCGCGTGCGCGGCGGGCAGAATCGCGAGATTGGCCTGCGCGTAGTCGCCGCATTGGCCGGCCGTCGGGCCACGGAAGTCGCGATCGCGAACGGCTTGGCGGAATTCGAATGGAGTCATGGTGTCGGCGTACTCGTGCGGATGGCTCTGGGTCGTCTGCGTACAACGTGAAGGGTGCGATGCGTTGGTCTACGCTCAGACAAAGCATAGAAAAGAAGAAAATTTGACGCCAACTAGTTTTACTTGCGTCGAATGAATAGAATTTCTTAACGAGTTCGCGGGTTTTCCCGGATCACGTTGAGATTTTGGAGCGGTCCTTCTTTGCCCTAGCGGCCTTCGGCTTATGAATACGCGCTTTCTCGAGACTTTCGTCACACTGGCGAAGCTGCGCAGCTTCCGCACCACGGCGACCGCGTTGCACGCCACGCCCGCTGCGATCTCGCAACGGCTGAAGGCGCTGGAAGACGAGTTGCATACCACGCTTGTCGATCGCGAGAGCCGCGAATTCCGGCTCACGGCGAACGGCGAATATCTGCTTGGCTATGCGAAGGCCGTGGTGGAGGCGACGCGTCAGTTACAGGCCGCGGCCTCACATGAAGGCGCGATGCGCGGCAAGCTGCGGCTCGGCGTGATCGAGACGGTCGTGCATAGTTGGCTCGCCGATTACATGCGACGCCTCGCGGACGACTTTCCGCAACTCGAGGTCGAGCTGGCGGTGGACGTGAGCGTGGTGTTGCAGCGGCGGCTGATGGCGGGCGAGCTCGATCTGATCATTCGCGTGGAAGGCAGCGACGAGGAATCCGTGGTGTGCGATGCGCTTGCCAACTATCCGGTGCACTGGATAGCGCGCGCGGGTCTGCTGCCGCTTGCGCGCAGCGGGCTCGCCAAACGTGTGCTGCGTCATCCGATCCTGACGTTCGGGCGCGGAACTGCGCCGCATCGAGCGCTGGAGGACATCGTCGGCAAGCTGGCGCTCGCGAATGGCGTACCGCTCGCGGACACGCGCATCACGGGCTCGCCGTCGATTTCGGTAATCGTGCAACTCGTGCGTGATGGTTTCGGCGTGGCGGCGATTCCGCGTCTTTTCGTCGACGATCTGATCGCGCGCGGCGAGGTGGTGGAGTTACCTTTGCAGCCTTCGCCACCTTCCATCGTGGTGTCGATGTCGCGACGCTCGGACGCGCCACTGTTCGTGCACGGCGCAGCGAACGCGGCGCGTACGGCATGTCATGAGTATTGCGCAGCGGGGGATCCGCGCCTGATTGAGCGCCTGTAAAGCGGGGCACGCTGACATCTGTTGAGACAGTGTGACCTTGGGGACCGGTGCGTCAGGTACAGCGCCATGCGCCAACGAGCGCCGCGCGCCATCGCTGGATCCGTGTCATTGATGCGTATCTGCCGCGCGTGGCGTCGACGAGGTTTTCCACTGCTGCCCGGTTGCGAGTAGTCGCCGCTGCTTGACCTGGCAAGTCTCGCTTGCGCATTCTGAATCTTCTCTCGATAGTGCGGATCGAAACTGCCCGGCACATCGTGGGCCGTTTCGAGTTCCAGGATTTGCTGCCGCACCTGCGCGCGTAAGGGGTCCATGGGTCTGCTGCCCGCATTCGCGGCTCTACACGTTCAAAACGAAACGCATCCGATTACGCGGGTTTTCTACATCGATCCCTACTGGCTCAACAACTAAGAATAAGAGCCAAGGTTGCGCGTGCCGTGAGACGGCTTTTGCCGTCAACAAGCCAATATTCCAATTCACGAACGCAAGATGCGTCGAGAGGCCGGAGTACGCTCTCAGCGATCATTCGACCTATGCGAACTCGAGCGACTGCTGAGGGTCCGGGATATGCCTTTTCATGAGAGCCGCGCTCGAGGCGATCGCCGCGCCCGGTCGGGGGCACTGGTCGGCCATGAAGCGACGTTCGCTCGAGCGCTCCCATGGACACTTGAATGACGGGTCCGCATCCGTAAAGCGCCATTCGGGTTTCGCGAGAGATTCGTCTACCTCGTTGCAGGTCCGGACGCCCACGATAAGTATGGTCGGCACACCGCGTGACGGCCCGTTCCCGGGCAATTCGAAGGACTTCGTCGCCGAGTTGCGTCACTTATTGACACGGTCCCGTGGTATCGCGGCGCACCAGCTGAATGGGCAAAACATCGTGGACCGGCGGCCCCATTCCACCCGCCCTGATGCGCTCCACAAGCCGGCGCGCCGCAGTTCGTGCCATCGCTTCGACAGGCTGTCGGATTGATGTCAGTCCGACCAGCGGCGAGCCTGCCAGCGGCATGTCGTCAAAGCCGATAATCGATAGCCGCCCCGGCACTGCGATGCCCTGCCGTTTTGCTGCTTCAAGCACTCCGAGCGCGATGGTGTCATTGCCCGCAACGATGCCAGTGACGCGGTTCTCATCGCTTAGCATTGCAATGGCGCTGGAATATCCCGCTTCGCTGGTGTAATCACAAAAAATCAAAGGTACTGAAGTCAGCGGTATGCCCGCTCCTCGTAACCACTGCATGGCCCCTTTCACGCGGTCTCTGCTTGTCGACGTGTTCTGCGGACCCATTACAAGCCCGATTCGGCGATGACCGAGTTGATAGAGATGCTCGGCCGCGATCGCCCCAGCGTGAACATTGTCGATCTCTACCGTGTCGACCCTCACATTGTCGACGGACCGAACGACGAGTACCAAGGGAATGCCTCGTCTTTGCATCTCGGCCACGATCGGGGAATCCAGTGTCGCGGTCGCGAAGATCATTCCATCAAGATAGCCATCGATCAAAGGCCGAAACGCGAGCAAATTTCCTGAGTCGTTCATCGAGTCGATCATCAGCGTGATCTGGTAATCGAATTCCTGCAGTGCGTCATGTAGATGCGTCAGCAACAGCGTCATAAACCGGTTATGCAACGCTCCGACCACCACGCCGATCAGCTTCGTTGCTGACTTACGCGTGGGTCGACCTTGGGACGGAATCCTGTATCCCATTTCGGCAGCGACCGCTTGCACGGCGCTACGGGTGTCGCTACTGATGGCTGGATGCCCAGCCAAGGAACGAGACACAGTGGACACCGAGATGCCAAGGCGCTCGGCAACGTCTTCAAGCCGGACTTTTGAAGGCTTTGAGCGAACAATCGAACGTGCTTTAGTTTGCATAAATTTGCATTGGCAAGATGGCACAGACAAGCGGCTGAAGCTACGGATACCGTTGACAGGGTAAGTATGGATCATTTGCGCACATTTTGCAGAAAAAAATTGCGCTACATTTGCATGAACGCAGCAGGCCATCCAACTTCAGACAGCAGGCTGCTTCCCATCACCTCTGCAAAAAAGGAAATGCAAATGGCAATCCAATTCTTGAAGCACGGTCGTAGCGCCGAAGAGTCTTCGCAAGACGCCGCCAAGGTTCGCGACGTGGTCACGGGCATCCTGGCAGACGTTGCTTCGCGCGGTGACGATGCGGTCGCCGAACTCTCAACGAAGTTCGACAACTGGTCGCCTGAAAGCTTCAGACTGTCGGCAGACGAGATTGCAAGCTGCGTTCGTTCGCTGTCTCAAGGTCAGCTCGAAGACATCAAGTTCGCGCAGGCTCAGGTGCGGAACTTTGCCCAGGCGCAACGCGAGTCGCTTCGTGATGTCGAGGTGGAGACGCTGCCGGGCGTAGTCCTCGGCCATAAGAACATGCCCGTCGACAGCGTTGCGTGCTACGTTCCGGGCGGCAAGTTTCCGCTGGTTGCCTCGGCACACATGGGCGTCGTGACGGCCAAGGTCGCGGGCGTTCCCCGTATCATCACCGCATCGCCTCCGGTCGGCGGCAAGCCCAACCCTGCTGTGGTCGCCGCCATGCATCTCGGCGGTGCTGACGAGATCTACACGTTCGGTGGTGTTCAGGCCATCGCTGCGATGGCGCTCGGCACGCAGACGATCGATCCGGTTGCAATGGTGGTCGGACCGGGCAACGCGTTCGTCGCGGAAGCGAAGCGTCAGCTGTTCGGTCGCATCGGCATCGACCTCATCGCAGGACCGTCGGAAACGCTGATCATCGCCGACGACAGCGTCGATGCAGAAATTTGCGCGACGGACCTTCTGGGTCAGGCAGAGCATGGCTTCAACACTCCCGCTGTTCTTCTCACCAGCTCGCTGCAGTTGGCCAAGGACACCATCGCTGAAGTTGAGCGCCTGCTGAAGATCCTGCCCACGGCGAACACGGCAGGCGCTTCGTGGCGCGACTATGGTGAAGTGATCGTGGTAGACACGCTCGAGGAGATGGTCTCGGAAGCCGATCGCATCGCGTCCGAGCACGTCCAGGTGATGACACGCGACCCGGACTACTTTCTGAAGAACATGAAGAACTATGGTGCGCTTTTTCTCGGCGCGCGCACCAACGTCGCCTACGGCGACAAGGTGATCGGCACCAACCACACGCTGCCGACCGGCAAGGCGGCGCGCTACACCGGCGGCCTCTGGGTCGGCAAGTTCATCAAGACCTGCACGTATCAGAAGGTGCTGACGGATGAAGCGAGCGCTTTGATTGGCTCGTACTGCTCGCGGCTTTGCGCCATCGAGGGCATGATCGCGCACGGCGAGCAAGCCAACATCCGAGTGCGTCGGTTCGGCAACCGCGATGTGCCGTACGGTACCGCCGTCCCCGCCTGATTGCCGATAAGGAAACGCTCATGACACGGACCAAGCCGCGGCCGCGAACCGACTTTCACTGGTTCTGCCAGGTCAACATCCAGTGGAAAGACATCGACATCTACGGGCACGTGAATAACGCTGTTCACTACGCTTGGTTCGACACTGCAGTCAATGGATGGCTCGTCAAACGAGGCCTCCTGGACCCGGTTCGCGGTGAGACTGTCGGTTTGGTCGTGCACACGAGTTGCGAGTACTTTGACGAGGTCGTCTTTCCAGACCTCGTCACTTGTGGACTATCCGTAAGCAGAGTGGGTACAACCAGCGTAACGTATGAGATCGGCCTTTTCAGAAACGACAGTGATCAATCGTTCGCGCAAGGCGCCTTCGTTCACGCCTACGTCGACCGTATCACGCGCCGGCCGGTCCCGCTTTCTGACGATCTACGTAGCGCGGTGCGGCAAATTCGGAGCAGTCGCTGAGAGTCTCTTTGCTGGCGTAGCCAGCTTAACTATCTGAAGTGAACGTGTGAAGACAGCGGGCGTAGAGAGCGCTACGGCCGCCGCCCATTGCGTCCGTTTTCGCGGAGAAGGGTTCGGGCACGGTGATCAACATCGGATCGGTGGTACGCCCAGGCAAAAGAAAAAAACGGAGCAATTCGTGCTCCGCTTCTTCGGGCGACAGCTGCCTATCGTTCGCCGCCAAACTGCTGCAGTGTCTCCAGTGCTTCCAGAAGCACGTCCTTGGCAGGTCCCTTCAAATATTTCTTGAGTTCCTTCTCGACTTGGGTTTGCGCCGCGCGCCAGTGCGGCTCAGCCGCCTTCAATACACGGGCACCGGCGGGGCTAAGCTTCGCCAGCTTATAGCGCGCATCCTCATCGCTCGATACCTCAACCCATCCCGCATCGATTAGCAACTTGATGTTGCGCGAGATTGTCGTCTTGTCGAGCGATAACTCAGTCGCAATCTCGTTGTAGGTTGCCGAGCCGAGGCGGTCGAGGCCACGCAACAGGGTGAGCTGCGTGATCTTTAGACCCACCGGGCGCAATGCGTCGTCGTAAATGCTCGTCAGGGCGTTCGCCGAGCGCCTGAACTGGGTGCAATAGCATTCAGTGAACATCGACAGTCCTCCGGATAGACGCGCAATGTATATGCATCTATCGTATCACCTCTCGACAGCGACGTGTAGAACCGGTGACCGGTTGGACGTTAGATCTAAAAATGGACTCCGCGCCCATTCAGACTTCATGGCAGGGGCATCGAGGGTCCGTAGGGTTCTCACCAGGTTCCAAACCTGCCCACTTTTACTAGACTGATGCATATACATCAGTTGTAGATGCATCTCTCCTCGATTGAAGCCGTTACAGTCAGGGGCGAACGCATCAGAGGCGGTAGCAGACGAGACATTGTGCCTTGTTGGGGCCAGCCGCGTCGCACTGTCAACTTACATCCAAATAGATGTATATGCAACCAAAATCAGCCTGATGCTGCCCGGTTCATGCAGCTTTTCGTAAGTTGCATACGTATTCAGTCCGGACACAACCCACAACCTGATTCGCCTCTCTAGGAGCTCTCGGAAATGCCCATCATCGTTTGCAACACCCGCGCAGGACTGGATGTCGATGTCAAGCGAAAGATCGCGAAGGCGATCACCATCGCCGTCAACGAGACCATCAAATCCCCACTCGAAATCATCAGCGTAATCTTTAATGATCTGTCGTCCGAAAGCAGCTACATAGGTGGAGAACCAGGCGGCGACACGCTCATCATGTGTAACATTCGCGCCGGTCGATCCGACGAAGCGAAGCTCACTCTCGTCAAAAAGGTGAGCGCCATTTTCAGCGATTTCGCGGGCATTTCAGAGGACCGCATCGAGACCGGCCTGCTTGAATTCGTTCCCAAGTTCATCATCCGCGGTGGCAAGCAGCTGCCCGATCCGCCTTACGCGTGATCGACATCCCCACGATATGGGCCGTAAATAAGTTCACAAAACTTTGCATACCTATGCATCAGGAGACAGGTTTGGATACCAAGCACCGGACTGCGGCAGGGCATTCGTTACCGAAGATGCTGACGATTGCGACCGCCAGCTTTATTGGAAGTGCCATTGAGTGGTTTGACTTCTTTCTTTACGGGATCACCTCGGCACTTGTTTTTGGCAAGCTGTATTTCCCTGGTGGAGATCCAGTGACCGGGACGCTGCTGGCGTTCGGTACGTTCGCGGTCGGTTTCATCGCCCGGCCATTCGGCGGCATCGTCGCGGGCCATCTTGGCGACCGTGTCGGGCGCAAGTTCGTGCTGGTCACGACACTGCTCGCAATGGGCGTTTCGACCACGCTCATCGGTCTTGTGCCGTCTTACAACAGCATCGGACTCGCTGCGCCGATCCTTCTGATCCTGCTGCGCATCGTGCAAGGGTTGGCCGTCGGCGGAGAGTGGGGCGGGGCCGCGCTGATTGCCGTCGAGCACGCAAACCCGAACCGACGTGGCCTCTATGGCAGCTTCCCCCAGATGGGCCTTCCCGCAGGGTTGTGTATGGCAGTGGGCGGAATGGAACTGGCAAGTCGCCTGCCTGAAGCGGAGTTTCTGGCGTGGGGTTGGCGTATTCCGTTCCTGTTCAGTGCTGTCCTTGTCGCTGTCGGTCTTGTGATCCGACTCCGCATCGAAGAGCCGCCCGCTTTCAAGAAGGTACTTGACACCGATGCAACCGTCAAACTGCCCATCGTAGAGGCGGTTCGACGGTTCCCCAGGGCGATCCTGATGTCTGCCGGACTTCGGTTTGCGGACAACATTTTGTACTACGTATTTACGACCTTCGGCCTGACGTACATGACGAGCCATCTTGGCTTGCCGCGAAAGACGGTGCTTGTCGCGATTCTAATTGCCGCTGCGCTTGAACTGCTGACGAAGCCACTTTTTGGGGCGTTATCTGACAAGTTTGGTCGAAAGCAGGTGGTGGTCTTTGGCGCATCGATTGCGGTGGTGGCGCCCTTCCCGTTCTTCCACATGGTAGGAACTGGGAACCCGACGATGATCCTGCTCGCGGAAATCATGGTGCTCACGATTGCTCACGCTGCCGTGTTCTCGCCGATGGCCGCCTGGTTCGCCGAAATGTTCAGCGCCGAGGTGCGTTATAGCGGGGTGACGATTGGGTTCCAGTTGGGCGCATTGGTTGCCGGTGCACCGACGCCGCTAATCGCGACGGCACTGCTCGCGAAGTACGGCGACTACACGCCCGTGGCCATCTTCGCAATGATCGCGGCCGGCATCACGCTCGTCTGTGCGCTGTTCGCAAGGGTCGTCAATGATCGCAAAGCTCCTTCAACGGCGACGTTGATTCCGGCTAGCGGAACGCATGAAGGCTGAGCCGCGCTCCGTCGAGATTGATCGCTTCCGCGTGGAGGTGGAACCTGCACCTCGACGAACTGGAGTGGCCTGGAAATCATCATCGGCGACACAACGCACCGCACCTCACGCAACAAGATACGACTGCATCAAGAAAATGACACAACTCGCGACTGACGACATCTTCGAGAAGAAACCACCACGGGCACTTAGGCGACCCGTTACCGGGCACGAGGTTGCTCGTTTCGCGGGCGTTTCACAGTCCGCAGTGTCCCGTGTCTTCACGCCGGGCGCGAGCGTCTCCGACCGGACGCGTGCGAAGGTGGTCGCCGCGGCGACAACGTTGGGCTACCGGCCAAACCTGATCGCAAGCTCCTTAATCACTGGAAAGTCTCGCATTGTGGGCGTCGTCGTACCCGGACTGACGAATCCGTTCTACGCGGCTCTCGTCGGCACGTTATCCGATGCGCTTTCGGTGCGCGAATATCGGGTGATGCTGTTCACGGCAAGGCATGGGACGTCTGCCGATCCCATACTCGAAGAGATTCTGCGCTACCGGCTCGATGCACTGGTCCTTGTTTCGGCGCAACTCTCGTCACGCCTGGCGGAAGAATGTGCGGAGGTCGGACTGCCCGTTGTGATGGTCAACCGAAAGACTGACAGCGAAGCGGTATCGAGCGTGACAGGGGATAACCAAGCGGGCGCGGCCTGCATCGGCTCCTTTTTACTTGCTGGTTCGCATCGTCACTTTGCCTTCATGGCAGGGCTCGACTCTTCGTCGACTAGTCGTGACAGGGAAGCAGGTTTCCGTGAACGACTCCATCAGGCGGGCACCATGCCGCCGCTCAAGGTCCGCGGAAGTTACACCGCCGAGGAGGCATCTTGTGCCACCAGAAATCTTCTCAAGGCGGACACGCGTCCCGACGCCATCTTTTGCGCGAACGACCAAATGGCGATGGTCGCGATTGATGTCGCGCGTAGCGAGTTTGGTCTCGACGTGGGCAGAGAGCTCTCGATCGTGGGCTTCGACGACACCCAGCTTGCTGCCTCACCCGCTTATCGCCTAACCACCTTTTCACAGCCCGTGGACGAGATGGTGGACAGCGCGGTTAGGGTCCTCGTCGATGCCTGCAGTGGTCGCGACCTATCGGCGGGGCCACGCATCGTCAGCGGTCAATTAGTCGTGCGGGACTCTGCTCGCCTGCCTCCGAATGGACTGTCACAAGTCGGCGGGCACACGGTGTGGACCCAGCCAGCGAAGCAATCAATCAATCGAATTTGAATCAGAGAGGGACATATGTCTAAGGGACTTTTTAGTCTTGATGGTAAGACTGCTGTTGTGACTGGCGCGGGTCGTGGCCTTGGTGCGGACGTCGCTTCGTTGCTCGCCGAATCCGGCGCGCACGTCTATCTGCTCAGCAAGGATGCCGCGGAACTGGATAAAGTCGCCACGAGTATCCGTCGAAACGGTGGCGCGTGCACTTCTGTTGTATGCGACCTCTTAAAAGATGACCAACTAGAGCGGACATTCTCCGAACTCCCGACGCTTGACATCCTCGTCAACAATGCGGGCACCAACATCCCTTCACGACTCGCAGACGTCAAAACGTCGGATCTGGACTTTGTCATCGGCTTGAATGTCAGGGCGATGTTCCTGGTAACCCGCGCGGCCGTTCGCAAGATGCTCGAATGCGAATCGACAGGTGACCGTGCCATCATCAACATTTCGTCGCAGATGGGCCACGTGGGGGCACCTGATCGATCGGTGTACTGCATGACGAAGCACGCGATGGAAGGTCTTACGAAGGCAGCCGCTGTTGAACTCGCGCCTAGAATACGCGTGAACACGGTGGCACCTACGTTCGTCGATACCCCGATGACGCAGCCGTTCTTTGAGAACAAGCAGTTCAAGCGCTGGGTCTTCGACCGGATTCCGATGGGCCGTCTGCTTTCAAGTCACCAAGTCGCCGCGGCGGTACTGTTTCTCGCGTCGCCAGTTGCCGCAATGATCACCGGTACGAGTCTGCGTATCGACGGAGGATGGACGGCGCAGTAAGCGGGCTTGTCTGGCCGCGCCGGCGCGATCGATATGACGCGGCCGAGAGGCCGTAAGGCACGTGGTGTAGTCGCCGCGTTTACACCGAGGCAGGACGTGTCTTTGCTTGGACCGGATAAGGCCGACACTCGCGAGCGACCGTTTAACCCTGGCGATCAGAGTCGCCGTCCAGATTTCCGCCGTAACTCATGCGCCTTGCCCGCTCATTCGAGATGGCCTGGTCGAACTGCGGCCCGATCAGCTGGATGGGCGGGCCAAACGTGCCGCGCTAACGCGCATAGGCGCAGCGCGGGTTCGTCAAGCGTTCATGCACTGGACTGAAGTCAACGAGCGTGTCGAGATGGTACTCGGGCGGGAATCGGCCGCAGCGTTGCGCGTGCTCGCCGATCACGTCGCGTCGGATGAATTCCTGACCGCACATGAAAGCGCTCGCGCAAGCAATCCCGCGGCGTTCGGAAAGTGATCCACGGCGAAAGAACGAATCATTTGCGTGTCCGGAAACCTTGCGCATCTGACATTGGAGAGGCTCCATGTCCGGTGAAAAAATGGCGCTTTCAAGGAGTGCGACGACCATGCCCTACCTGCAACTCGACGTAACCGACCACTATTCAGTGGAGGACAAGCGGCGCCTGGCGCTGAAGATGAGCGAGACCTACGCGCGGATGATGTCGGTCGACATCAGGCGTATCAGCGTCGCGATTCGAGAGCTGGGCGATGGGGGTGTCTGGCGGATTCCCGAGGCCGGTGAAGAGCCCACCCCGGTCGCGGTCATGATGCTGGACATCAGAAAGGGCAGGACGCCCGAACTGCGTATGGATGTGGCCAAAGCGCTGTGCGCGCACTGCATCGAAATTCTTGGCCTGCGTGAAGACCGGCTCAACGTCGAATTCACCCAGCATTCCGGGGATGAGATGTACCACCCGGTGCTGGGCGGCTATAGCCCGGAGTGGACGCCGGGCGAGCAGTAAGGCGAACTACGCTTAAAGCGCAAGGGGCGTGACACCCGACGCCCGCTGTATGGTTTGCGGTGGCTGACCGAATGCACGCAGGAACGCTTGACGCATCCGCTCCCGGTCACCAAAGCCTGTCTCTCTCGCAACGATCTCGATCGGGTGACGAGTCGTCTCCATCATCAGACGAGCGGCTTCAACGCGAAGCCGCTCGACTGCCTTCGCGGGCGATTGACCCGTTTCCTCACGAAACACGCGGCTGAACTGACGCGGACTGAGCCGTGCCGCTTCGGCCAGCCGCTCGACCGACAAATCGCTCGCCAGGTTTTCGCTCGCGTAGGCAAGTGCCATCTGAACGCGGTCTGAGCGCGCGCCCATCTCAAGCAGCGCCGAAAACTGCGACTGACCGCCACCGCGACGCTGGTAAAGCACGAGCTTGCGCGCAACCATGCGCGACGTGTCCAGCCCGAAGTCGTTTTCGACGATCGCAAGCGCGAGATCCACGCCGGCGCTCATGCCGGCCGACGTCCAGATCTGTCCATCCACGACGAAGATGCGGTCTTCTTCGAGCTGTACGTTCGGATACTGCTTCTGGAAGTCACGCGCGTGGAACCAGTGTGTCGTTGCGCGCTTTCCTTCCAGCAGACCTGCAGCAGCCAGAACAAATGCACCGGTACAGATCGACGCAATTCGCCGTGATTGGCGCGGCGCTTCCCGAAGGTAATCCACCAGCGCGGCCGAGGGAAGGCGGCATTCGTTGTCGCCCGCCACGATGAGGGTGTCGTAGCCCTCTTTGGCAAGTGGTTCGCTATGAACCGAAAACCCCTGGGACGAAGCGATAGGTCCACCGTGCTCGGACACGATGCTGAACTCGTAAGCTGCTTCGCCGCGCAGCAGATTGGCGTATTCGAAGACGCTGGCCACAGCGAGCGCGAGCGACTGGAAGTTGGGATAGACGACGAGTCCGACGGTATGCATTGATGCCTCGCGAGTCATGGCTTGATTCGTTGAAGGTAGCACATAACGGACAGCAATGTGGATGAGGGCGTGGCTGAAATTCTTGCATATATGACATTGAGGTCGTGTGCGGCCGAGCTCAGAATTCGCTCCATGAACCGACGCCCTGTTGGTTCAACTACCCACCCAAAGGACTGAAAATGACTTCCTCTACGAACGGTTTCGCGCTGATCACCGGCGCATCGGCTGGCATTGGCGCCATCTACGCTGACCGTCTCGCCGGGCGCGGCTTCGACCTTATTCTGGTGGCACGCAACCAGACCCGACTGAACGCTCTCGCAGAGCGTCTTACGAAAGAGACCGGCCGCTCGATCGAAACGATTGCCGCCGATCTCAACGACAAGGCTGCGCTCGCGAAAATCGAGACCCTGCTTCGCGAAGACCCGCGCATCACGATGCTGGTGAACAACGCGGGCGTCGGCTCGGTCGCATCGGTTCTCGATGGTCACGTCGACTCCATGGAATCGATGATCAACCTGAACATCACAGCACTGACGCGTCTTACCTACGCGGTTGCGCCTGCGTTCGTCGCCAAAGGCTCGGGCACCATCATCAACATCAGTTCGGTGGTCGGCATTGCAGTCGAGCTGCTGAACGGTGTGTACAGCGCCTCGAAATCGTACGTGCTGAGCTTCGGCCATGCGCTTCAGCGCGACCTCGCAGGCAAGGGCGTGCGTGTGCAGACCGTGCTGCCGGCAGCGACGGCAACCGAGTTCTGGGACGTCGCCGGCTATGCGAAGCAAAAGGAAGCCGCGAGCACGATGACAGCCGACGATCTGGTGGATGCCGCGCTCGCGGGCCTCGATCAGGGCGAACTCGTGACCATCCCGACGCTGCACGATGGTGACGACTGGACGAAGTGGGAAGCCGACCGTCGCGCGCTGGCTCCCCGGTTCGCGAACGCCAAGGCCGCGCCGCGCTACACGTCGAACGCCACGCCCGCCCAGTAAGTCCGTCAACCCATATTGCAAAAGAGCCTGATCATGAACCTCCTTAAATTCGGCGCCGCTGCGCTCGCGATGGCCACTGCCTTTGCGTTGCCGGTGGGCGCTTCGGCACAGTCACGCGGCAAGGTTCTCGTTGTGATGTCGAGCGCGCATGAGCTCGACCTGCGCGATGGCAAGCGCTATGAGACCGGGTACTACCTGAACGAGTTCGTCGTGCCGTATCGCAAGCTTATCGAGGCAGGCTACGAGCCGGTCATCGCGAACCCGAAGGGCGACATGCCCGTCATGGACGTCAACTCGAACAACAAGATGTTTTTTGGCGGCGATGATGCAGCGCGCGCTGACGCACTGAAGTACGCGCAAGGCATCGCCCAGCTGAAGTATCCCAAGACGCTCGCGTCGGTGGTCGCCGAGGGAACAGGCGGCTATGTCGGGCTCTTCATTCCGGGTGGCCACGCCCCGATGGTCGATCTGCTGAAGGACCGTAATCTCGGCAGGATCCTGGTCAGCCTTCATGACAGCGGCCGTCCGACTGGAATCATCTGCCACGGACCCATCGTGCTGCTGTCCACGCTGAAGGATCAGGACGCCTTCGTCACATCGATGATCGCCAATGACGGCAAGGCGAATTCGCTCGCTGCAGCCTGGCCGTATGCCGGTTATCGCATGACCGTGTTCTCAACGGGTGAAGAGCAGCAACTCGAAGGCCCGAACGGTCTCGGCGGCAATGTTCAGTTCTACCCGGTGAATGCACTCGCAGAAGCGGGCGCGCATGTCGATACGGTCGCGAACTGGCACAGCAACGTGGTCGTCGATCGCGAACTGGTTACGGGTCAGCAGCCGATGTCGGCACCGGAATTCGGTGACGTCCTGGTGGCGAAACTGAAAGCGCGCACGAACTGATCTCGGTAATCGAGCAAGTTCGTGAAAGGACTGGATGCGTTGTATCCGGTCCATTTTTGATGGGTTTCCCGATGACCTGAAAACCCGACCTATTCGACATGGTTTGAGGCATCGGCGTCATCTAAGGTAGTGGCAACAGATTTCTGGCGGCGCCTGCAGCGGTCGCCGTTCCGGTTCCTCAGGTTCCTTTAATCCTCCGGTGAATTCGTCCGTGAACACGTCAGCGGTTGGAGAGGCATGCAATGTCGAGAGATCAGGATACGTCGCCACAAGAAGCGCCACTCCACCAACATCTCGCCGGATCGCGACACGGGTATCGGTTCGTGGTCCGAAGACGCCTTTCTCCGCGCCATGCGTGAAGGCGTGGCGCGAGACGGGTCGCATCTTTTCCCCGCCTTTCCCTACGACCACTTCACCAGGCTGTCGGACGAGGACATTCACGCGCTGTACGCATTCGTCATGACACAGCAGCCCGTGCACGCAGAGAACCATCCGAACGAGATGCCGTTTCCGCTTGGCATCCGGGCGCTTCAGGCGGGATGGAAGCTGTTGTTCTTCGATCCGGAGCGATTCGAACCGCGAGACGATCGATCGCCCGCCTGGAATCGCGGCGCTTATATCGCCGAGGGGCTGAGCCACTGTTCCTCCTGCCACACGCCGCGCGGTCCGCTGGGCGAGGAACTCACGAATCGTCTCTATCAGGGTGCATCGGTCGACGGCTGGTTCGCTCCGGCTATGACCGCGGCCAATCCTGCGCCGGTGCCGTGGACGTCGGCGGAACTGCACGACTATCTGAACACCGGAGCGAGCCACTATCACGGAACAGCGGCAGGGCCGATGGCTCCCGTCACGCAGGGGCTCGGCGCTCTCAGTGCCAAAGACCAGCAGGCGCTGGTGACCTACGTCGAGTCGATCGGCGACGGCGATGCGAGGGCGGCTCATACGGCTTCGGCGGTGTCATCGGCGCTCGACGTCGATGCGCAGGATCGTAGCCGTATGGCAAGTGCGGGAGGGCGCCTGTTCGTCGCCGCGTGTGCCTCGTGTCATTACAACCGGGCGCCCGACGTCAATCCCAACAGACCGGAACTGGGACTGAACAGCGCCGTTTTTCTGGACGATCCGTCGAATCTCATTCGCGTGATTCTATACGGCATCAACGCGAAGGACGGCGCCGCCGGCATTGTGATGCCAGGCTTCGCACGTGGCTTGACGGACGACGACGTGGCGAGCATCGCCGGCTATTTACGCAGCACCCGCACGACCAAAGCGCCGTGGCCGGATCTCGCGAAACAGGTTGCAGCAATCCGTGCCGCAGGGACAGGAGAAATTCGATGACAATTTCGGCTGCGGGATTGGCATGTGTGGTGCGTGTACGGTCCATGTCGGCGGTCGCGCGACGCGCTCGTGCGTCACGCAGCTAGGTGCCGTGGGAGGCGCCGATATCACGACGATCGAAGGGCTCGATCCGCACGGCCAGCATCCCGTGCAACGTGCATGGAGAGAACTCCAGGTTCCGCAGTGCGGCTATTGCCAGTCCGGTCAGATCATGCACGCGGCCGCGATGCTGAAAGACTTTCCCGATCCAACCGACGCGGATATCGACGCAGTGATGACCGGCAATCTATGCCGATGCATGACGTATTCGCGTATCCGGGAAGCAATCAGGCAGGCAGCGCGGGAACTGGCGGAGAACAAGGCATGAGCAGGGCCCAGCACGGCGGCGAAAACTCGGCCATCAATCTGTCGCGCCGTTCCTTTCTGGTGGCGACCGTCGCGACGGGTGCATTCTTCGGCTTTTCGCAGACCGCGTTCGCGCTCAATGCGTTTGGAAGCGCGTCGCCGGCATCAGCGTCAGCGACATCGGGCGAGCCGGTTTTCGAGCCGACTGTGTGGTTCGGGATCGACCACGAAGGCGCTGTGTCCGTGAACGTGCCGAAGGCCGAGATGGGTCAGCACATCGGCACAGCCATAGCGCGGATCCTGGCCGACGAACTCGAAGCCGACTGGAAGATGGTCCGGATCGTGGGTGTCGATACCAATCCCAGATGGGGGTTCATGGTCACGGGGGGAAGTACATCGGTGTGGGCGACGTTCCCGGTTTTTAGCCGGGCGGGTGCGGCCGGTCGTATTGCATTGATCGAAGCAGGTGCGAAGCTGCTGGATGCGTCCGCCGCACGATGTGTTGCCAGGACTGGCGCCGTCCATGCGAATGGTCGGTCAATCAGCTACGGCGAGATCGTGCGCCGCGGCAACCTCGGACGCCGCTTTTCCGCTGACGAGCTGAAAGCGCTGCCGATCAAAGGCGCCGCCAATCGTACGTTGATCGGAAAGCCGACCCGCGCGCTCGACGTTCCCGACAAAATTATCGGCGCGGCGGTCTATGGTATCGACGTCGACGTGCCAGGCATGGTCTACGGCCGGCCGAAGCTACCGCCCACGCGCTACGGATCAAAGGTGCTCTCGATCGACGACAGTGCTGCGCGAGGCGTTAAAGGCTACCTGCGTCGCGTGGCGCTGGACGATCCGTCCGGAACGGTACCTGGCTGGGTGATGGTGATAGCGGACAGCTTCTATGCGGCGCTACGCGCGGTCGATCTCGTGAAGGTGCAGTGGCAGGTTGGCGACACGGCGACGGTTTCCGAAAAGGATCTGTTCGACCATGCCGCAGCGCTTGTGGCGGACAAGCGCCAGGGCGCGCTGCTCGATACAGGCGGAGGTGATGTCGACGGTGGCCTCGCACACGCAGCAAAGACGCTCGAAGGCACCTGCACCACGACGGGCGTGCTGCATTTTCAACTCGAACCCGTCAACGCCGTAGCGTTCGAGAAAGACGCGGTCTTCGAAATTCATACCGGCAATCAGGCACAGGACTTCATTCTGCCCGTTCTCGCAAAAGCGCTTCAAGTTCCTGTGGAGCGCATCGTCATGCGGACGTACCTGATAGGCGGCGGCTTCGGTCGACGGCTAAACGGCGACTACGCGGTCCCTGCGGCGCTGACCACGAAGGCGCTGGGATGTCCGTTCAAAATGGTGCTGACCCGAGAAGACGACACGCGGCTCGACTCGTTGCGCTCGCCCACGCTACAGCGGCTACGCCTTGGATGGAATAGCGAAGGAAAGATCGTGGCGATGGAACACGTCGCTGTTGCAGGCTGGCCGAGTCTGACGGTCTTTCCAGGCAACATGCAGAAGGGCACCAATGGTGCATCGTACGATCCGTTCTCGATCTCGGGAGCGGACCACTGGTACGACGTTGGTGCACTGCGGGTCCGTGCAGTCAACAACGATCTCGCACAAAAAAGCTTTCGTCCGGGGTGGTTGCGTGCAGTCGCGCCAGGATGGACGAACTGGGCGCTCGAGTCGTTCCTGGACGAGGTGGCGCATGTGCAGAGGATCGATCCCGTGGCGCTGCGTCTCGCGCATCTCACTGGCACGGGCCGGAACGCCGGCGCAGCGCCGAGTTCGACGGGTGGCGCGCTGCGGCAGGCCAACGTCATCCGGCGTGTGGCCGCACGTGCCGGCTGGGGACGCGCGATGCCGCCCGACACGGGTCTCGGCCTTGCCAGTTCGTTCGGACAGGAGCGCGCGATGCCGACATGGTGTGCGTGCGTGGCGCAGGTCAAGGTAGACGGGCAGACGGGACACGTAACGGTGCAAAAGTTGTGGATGGAGATCGATGCGGGCTCAATCATCGATCCCGATGGCGCCATGGCGCAGGCACAGGGCGCGACGTTGTGGGGCTTGAGCATGGCGCTTTACGAAGGCACCGGATTCGAAAACCGGTATGTGAAGGATCTGAACCTGGATGCCTATACGCCGCTGCGCATGGCGGACGTTCCGAATATGGACATCGCCTTCGTGGACAGCACGGAGGCGCCCGTCGGACTTGGCGAACCGCCGACTACCGTAGTCGCACCGGCTATCGGCAACGCGATTTATGCCGCTATGGGCGTGCGGATGCGCCACCTGCCTATCCGGGCAACGGACATCGTGCTGGCACTGGATCAGGCCCGGCAGAAGACTACGAGCTAACGGAAAAAAACATCATGAGACAACCTTTCTACAAAGTTCTGTACGTGCAGGTGCTGCTGGCGATTGCCGCTGGCATTCTGTTAGGTCACCTGTACCCGCAGTACGCGACCGCAATGAAGCCACTTGGGGACACATTCATCAGGTTCATTCGCATGATCATCGGACCGGTGATCTTCTGTACCGTGGTCACGGGCATCAGCAGCATGAGCGATCTGAGAAAGGTGGGACGCGTCGGTGGAAAGGCGCTGGTCTACTTCGAGGTTGTGTCATCTATTGCTTTGTTGATCGGCTTGATGGCCGGCCATGTGCTCCATCCTGGCGACGGGTTCAATGTGTCGGTTGCGTCGCTGGACACACGGGCGATAGCAGGCTTCGTCAGCCAGTCGGAACATCTCGACGGGCTGACCGGCTTTCTGTTCGGGATCATTCCGGTGTCGTTCTTCGATGCGTTTGCCAAGGGCGACACGCTGCCCATTCTTTTCGTATCCTTCATGTTCGGCATTGCGATCTCTGCGGCGGGGGAGCAGGCAAGCGGCGTGACGGCCATGATTGAAAAGCTGTCTGCAGTGTTCTTCTCTTTCGTCAAGATCATCACGAAAGCTGCGACTGCCGGAGCATTCGGTGCGATATCGTTCACGGTCGGGAAGTACGGTATTGCATCGTTGATACCGCTCTTCAAGCTGATCCTGACGTTCTACGTGACGGCGTTCATCTTTATTGCATTGGTGCTTGGGACTGTCACCCGGATGGCGGGGTTTAGCGTGTTCCGGCTTCTCGCCTTTCTGAAGGATGAACTGTTTGATTGTGCTCGGAACGAGCACGTCCGAAGCGGCGCTTCCTCAGTTGATACAGAAGCTGGAAAGACTGGGCTGCTCGAAAGCGGTGGTTGGTCTGGTCGTGCCTACCGGGTACTCGTTCAACCTTGACGGCGCCAACGTTTATATGACGCTCGCCGTTCTGTTCCTTACCCAGGCGACGAATATACATCTGACGACCGGTCAGGAATTGACGCTCCTGGCTGTCACCATGCTCACGTACAAAGGATCCAGTGCGGTTGTCGGTGCAGGTTTTGTTGCGCTTGCGGCAAGTCTCGCGGTTGTGCCTACCGTCCCTGTAGCAGCAATGGTGCTCATCCTGGGTATCGATCGTTCATGGCAGAGTGCCGCTCGTTGGTGAACGTCATCTGCAATGCAGTAGCGGTTGTCGTGGTGTCCGCGTGGGAGGGGGAGATCGATCGGTCGAAGATGCACGCGGTGCTCTACGGAGAGGGCGATCAACGCGTCTCGATCGATGGATCGGCAACGCTGAATGGGTCACAATCTGTCGATAGCCAGGCGCATTAATCTGTCCGGCGGCCTTAGATAGCCGGACCTTGCCCGTCGTCCCGCACGCGTGACCTTTCCGGGCCGCGCGTCGCGCGTCATCTACGGCCATTCGCCTTTACGTTTAGATGGTCATTCGAGCGGCTGCTTGACTCAATTAACAGACCTTCATGTTCGGTTCGAGCGATGAACCAACCGCGCATACGGAACCGAATGGAGTGCCGCCCGCCTGAATTGCCCTCTGGCGTCGCCGCGCAGCGGCGCAAAGCCTGCGTTTGCTTCATAACGAACATCCCCGCTCTTTGCCGGGCAACGGCTTACCGCAGGGGGAAGCCGTCATTCGTCTCGCTTCAGCTGGCAAATCCTCCCGCGGGATCAGTCGAGCACGGCCACCCGCATACTCCAATCGTCAATAAGGCTCACGATGCCCGCACCTCACGGACCCCCTTACCTATGCGCCGCCGCAGCAGCGTGCGCAGCGTCACGCCGTCCGCGTAACCGACCTGCTCGGCGATGCGATCCACGCTAAGCTTGCTCGTTTTCAGCAGATGTACGGCGCGCTCGACCCGCAGATCCTGAATGTACTCGACGGGCGTTTTACCGAGCACCTCGTTTAGACGTCGCGTCAATGTTCGCTTGCTGGTCGCCAATTCTTCGGCGGCGGCGTCGAGCGCGATGGCCGTGTGTAGGTGTTCGCGCACCCAGCGGTCGAAACGCTCGACGAGCGGGTCCGAATGGGCTAGGTGATCGGAGATCGCAAAGGCAGATTGCGACGGCCGCGAATCGAATACGAGGTACCTGCCTACGAGCGCCGCAAGCTCCGGGCTGTTGTTGCGGATCAACCAGAGCGCCAGGTCGAGATGGCTCAGGGCCGCTCCTGCCGTTACCGTGCTGCCGCTGGGCACGACAATGCGATGGGCATCCAGGTGCACTTGAGGGTACCGCTGCCGGAACATCGGGGAAAGCCACCAGGTGGTCGTGGCTTCGCGCCCATCGAGCAAGCCGCTTTCGGCTAGCACAAAGGTCCCTGTACAGGCGGCTCCGACATGGGAACCGGCACTGTGCCACGAGCGCAATGCACCAAGCGCCTCGACCACGTCCATCCGGCCGAGCGAAGGCACGAGCAGATCCGTCGTCGTCCTGTTAAGCGCCGGTACGACGACCCAGTCCGGGGCCGGGGCGCCTGTCATGTCGCGCACGGGAACCTGCAACCCAAGGGCGGTGCGCACCTCTGGCCGCATCCCCGCAACGGTGATTTCGAAGCCCGGTGTGGCCATCCCCGTCGCGCGCGCCAGTTCGTTGGCCGTCGTCAACGCATCGAGCACGGTGGTGAGACCAGTGTCGAACACGCCCTCGAGCGCCAGGACAAAAATTCGCATGGCAGGATCGATACCAAAATTGTCGATTGAGACAGTATCTCCAGGAGAGCCCTGTTTGTAAAGTCTGGACCAACGCGTGAACTCGTCACGCGCCAACTGGAGAGCAAGGATGATCAAGAAAGCACTATTCGTCCGACTTGAAGCCAAGCCGGGAAAGGAGCAGGCGGTAGCAGACTTCCTCGATGACGGCCTGGAAATGACGAATCGGGAGGCAACCACACCGATCTGGTTCGCCCTCAGGCTGTCGCCGACAACGTTCGGCGTCTTCGACGCCTTTGCCAGCGAAGAGGATCGCCAGGCACACCTGCACGGGAGCATGGCCGGCGCCCTGATGGCACGGGTCGACGAGATGCTTGCCAGCCCTCCATCGGTCGAGCCGATCGACGTTCTGGCGATGAAGAACACGCTGCCCTGAAGCCCGGTTAGCCATCACCGAACGATCCTCGCCCGTCAAGCAGATTGCGCGAATGACGGGCAACCATAGACAATTCCCGGAGATTAAAATGTTTGCATTGCGAAATAAACTGGCCATTACCGCCCTGATTGCCATGGGCGCTACGATGGCTCACGCCGAGGCGAAGGCGGCTGCGAAAGATGTGGTCATTGTGCATGGCGCACTGGTGGATGGCTCCGGCTGGCGGGCCGTCCACGACATCCTGGTCAAGGATGGTTACCACGTGACGATCGT
>NZ_JAGIPX010000082.1 GCF_017814945.1 Paraburkholderia sp. LEh10 | reverse complement strand
ATGTATCCCTTGATGTCTTGCGGCGACAACTTCAGTTCTTTCAACAGCGCGGCGACGATGTCGGTATCAGCGAGCACGTAGAGCAGATGCTCGGTATCGAGTTCTTTCCGGCGCAGTTCGTGCGCTTTTTCGGCGGCTCGCTGTAGCAGCTCCAGCGTCTGTTCACTGAAGGCGTCGGTTGCATCGACCGATTCGCGCGGGACTTCGGCGGCAAGTGCCGTTTCATCGCCCGCACCATCACCAAAGCCGCCGAAGAAGCGCGACAGGCCAGAGCCGCCGCCGCCCAGCAGCGAGTCGAATGGGTTGGCCATGCTCTGATGGCGCATCAGTTGACGGTAATCGTAGTCGCATATCGACATGGTCTTACGTTCGCCGTTTTGCACGACACTTACACGGGCCACGGCGGGTCGGGCATGACAGATATCGCAAAGCAAGGGCATGGTGAGAGTGCCTCCGTCATATGGAGCGTTCGAATCCGGCCGCTGATCGCATAGATATTGCAGGGCAATCCTCGCGAATGGCGCGCCGGCGAATACTCATACGTCCGGACTCACGCTACGAGGCGAGGGACGACGTTGCGTGTCCGGGTATGTACTGTGTATATAGTCGATCGGTACGTAGTCTCCAAGACGAAACACGGGCATTGCGGTCTCGCGCGTGCGCAAGAGCAGACACGATCGCTGCGGCGCTTTCGGCTTTTGTCGGAAGGCCGCCCAACTGCGGCGAAGGCCACAGTGAAGAGATTCCAGGGACCGGGCAGGCGTGTGTGAATATCGGAAGTACCGATGATAGGTATCGGCCGCGTTGCTGCCCTCGAACGCAGTTCGACGCGATTTTGTCGTGTTGGATCGTAGCTGTGCGCGATGATAGGCCAGATTGATATCTGGAGCAGGGACACTTGCATCAGAAGTTCCATCAATTGACCCATCGCTGCTATCTGCTCGCTCCTTGATCTCTGATTTCAGCGGCCCGACAGTTGAATGCGCCATGCAATGCGTCGATATCGATAGGCGCAGTATGTTGCCTGTGCAGTGCGTCACATGTTGATCGCACATGCATCGGCGGCTTCTATCTGCCCGTCATCATGGGCATGGCCAAGGAGAGCACGGGCAGCTATCAGATGGGCTTTGCGACCTTCGGCGTGCTGTCGGCACTGGCGTTCGCACTCGTGGTGCTGCATCGCGCGCGCTGGCTCGAATGGGCGTTGCCGAAGGAAAGCCACGTTGGCGTCGAGCCGATTCGCGTGGGAGTGAGCGTGGATAGCGGGGCTTGATGCGTGTGCGTCGTCGAGCAGCCCGGTTGCGCGGTGTGGATCTGAATCGTGACCGCGATCACAGCGAAAGTTTGCCGCGTCGGCGATCGTTGTGATTCTCGGTCCCGGTCTGTCACCCCGATAAAGACAGGGCGCTTACGTCGGGCCTCGGCCCGACGCTTTTTCGGATCGCCGGCCGCAAACAAGCCCGCGGGATCGCGCAGTCGGCGAGTGCCCGCGATGTGACGGGCGATGTGTCCTGCGATGCGTGCGTGATCGTGCCCGACGAACACGCGCCGCCGCATCAGGCCATTTCGACGCCCGCCGCAATCCGCTGCAACGTCGCGATATCGCGAATGCGCAAGCACCGTCCAATGCGGACGATGACGCCTTTGGTCTCGAGCGATTTCAGCACTCGTGATACCGTTTCGCGGCTCACTTTGGCCAGCGCCGCCACGGTTGCCTGATCCGGCATCTCGACGGCGGGCCGCTCATTCGCCTTGTCTTCACGGATGGAAGTCGCGATCAGCGCTGAAATTCTCGCGCCTGCACGGGACAGGCCTCCGACGGTGAAACGCTGAACCATCTGCAACAGGTCCGCCGACATCAGCTCGTTGACGGATTGGGCGATCGTCGGTGAACGCAGCAGCGAAGGTGCATGCGCGCGGCTTAATGTTGCAACCGTGCAATTGCTGATGGCGGCGACATTCCATGGCAACGAAGTGCGCTGGATGATGGTCGCCACGCCGAAGGTCTGCCCGGCGTTGTAAGTGCGCATCGGAATTTCACGTCCGTCTTCCGACGAGACGAACGAACGCAATTCGCCTTCCAGCAACATGAACACCGGGGAATTCGTGTCGCCGGCGAACGCCACATATTCGCCAGCCTTGAAGCGCGTGACACGTATTAATCCCGCGGCAGATTTTATTTCTTCCTCGGTAGCAACTGAAAACAGTGCTTGGGCTCTCAGGAGTTGGTTGAGTCTCTCTTCTTTCATTTTTTTTTCAAATGCCTTTGATGCGAGGCGCATTTTAAGAGAAAGAAGGACGATGTTTGAATGTTTTGGTGTTGTTACAACAATTTACAACTTAGAAACTATTTGTAACATGCCAACAATCGGCCTGAATGAAGCAAAAAGCACCTCCTATGTCTGTTTATACGCCATGAAAATTCGAAAAATGCATCTGGGGCGAAATTTCATATCAATATGGGTCCGCCCCATCAAGCTGGCGACGTCATAAAAAGCTCACCCGAAAATTAAAACTTGTGATAACCGGTTTTTGATTGCCGCCCGGCTCCGGCTCGTTTTTACCCGTGCGAGCCGCCGGTTTTAAGGTAAATATTGATAAGCAGTATCGAATTTTCCATCGGATAATCTGGATGACGTGATATCAAGAGTATTTATAAGGAACGCAAAGTATAAATAAACCCTTCGGACACCCGTACATTCGTGTCCGCGACATACCATCGACGAACCTGGGCCTGCAAAGACTTTATCTGGCTGGTTGTGACCGCCGTCACAAGTCGAAGCGTTGAGCGACGATAGACTTGCTGCGCTCGTGATAACGCGTGCAGCCATAGTAGTAGAAGTAGATGCAGGCCGCCGGTTTCTCGGAACTGGCGGCCCCCAAAACTCTGCATTGCGCGCTGCACTGCGAGGCACCGGCGATGTGCCAACCGCATTTCGAACTTCCGCATTCACGCGCGAAGTATTCAAGCCGTCAGGTAGTGCCCGGCCAAGGTTTCCCTGCTGCTTTCCGATTCAAGGTTGTCAGCGCGACGCGTGAGAGCACGTTGGGGCACGCTATCTCTTGTGCAGCTGATCCTGATCGCATCGGGTGCTGCAATCAACGGGGAGTCATGTCTGCCCTCGTGGTTTTCCCTTCATGCACACCCGTGCGCGTGACCTTCTTTCCTTCATGTTGCACACCACTTCTTCCACGCTGCCTTCTCGCTGTTGACGTTTGGTCACACGATTTTGCGTTTTGTGAGCGCGATCACAATGCGGCGTTGCAAGTCATCTGAAAATGCGTTCGCGTTTGATGTTGAAAGCCGTGCCTGACCGGGAGGGCATCGGGGTCAGCGCGGGGACCAATCAGTTGCAGACGCAACACGTGTCTAAATAATTTTGGAGCTATCAATGGCTGCAGCACAATATTACGAACAGATTCAGAAGGCTTATATCGCCTACTATGGTCGTCCGGCAGATCCGGCAGGCCAGGACTACTGGGCGACGCAACTGGACAAGGCGGGCGGCAACCTGAACGTCATCATCAACGCGTTCGGCAATTCGGTTGAATCGACGCACCTCTATGGTGGTTCGAACACGGCTGCTCAAGTCAACGCGATCTATCAAACGCTGTTCGGCCGTGATGCGGACTCGGCAGGTCTGAGCTTCTACGTTCAAGGCATCAACAACGGCACGTTCTCGCTGGCATCGGTCGCTCTGAACATTTACAACGGCGCGACGGGCAACGACGCAACGGAACTCGCAGCAAAGCTGTCGTACGCTGATGCGTTCACGGCTGCGGTCGGCCAATCGACGGCTGCTCAAGTTGCTTACTCGGGCGACGCTGCATCGAACAATGCACGTGCAGCACTGGCTGCGGTCGTTGACACGGCTTCGGAAGCGACTGCCTCGGCAAAGCTGCCGACGACGATCGGCAACATCGGCGCGGGTTCGGTTGCCCAGACGTACAACCTGACGAACGGCATCGACACCGTCGCCGGCACGACTGGCAACGACGTTATCAATGCAGCACTGACGTCGACGGGCGCAGACACGTTCACGTCGCTCGACAAGATCGATGGCGGCGCAGGCAACGATACGCTGAACCTGGTTTCGTCTACCGGCGATCTGAGCGGTGCTGCAGGCGCAACGGTTACGAACGTCGAAACGGTCAACCTGAGCTCGACGGCAGCGATCACCAACGCGGACGTCTCGGGCTGGAGCGGTGTGAAGACCCTGAACGTGTCGTCGGGTGACAACATTGCCGGCGTCGTCGCAGCTGCGACCACCGACATTAACGTTGCTGCTGCTATGAAGGGCGTGAGCGTCGATGGCGGCAACAACGTCACGATCAACAACAGCAAGGTTGGCGACGTAGTGGTGGGCGCAGCCACGGCTGCAGCTGGCAACGTCACGGTGACGAACTCGGCAGCTGGCGGCCAAATCCAGATCAACGCAGCTGGCACCGAAACGGCTACGGCTTCGAGCGGCGCTATCCAGTTCGTCGGCGGCACGAGCGTCAACGCAACGGCAGCAGGCGCGGTTTCGCTGGCTGATCAGGTCGCGCACGCAAATGCTCTGACGGCGGCGACGATCGCGAATAACGCAGCCGGCTCCGACTCGGACGCATCCGGTTTGGCCAAGACTGCGGCGGCTAACAAGGTGCTGGGTCTCGGTGCCCTGTCCACGGCAATCGCAGCAGCGACGATCTCGTCGGCAGACGCAGCGACGCCGCTGTCGATTCAGGCCGCTACGACGGCAGCCTTCCATGCTGGCTTCATCACGGCAGCAGACAAGGTGGCAATCGATGCAGCGTTCATCAACGCACTGGCAACGGGCACGCTGGCTGACGCAGTGAAGGCAGCGCAAGCTGTCCTGACCCCGCTGCAAACGGCAGCAACAGCTGCAAGCAACGCAGCAATCGCTGCAGACGCAGTGAACGACGCTAATGCCGCAGCTGCTCTGGCTGCTGCGAACAAGGTGTCGGCAGCTGACGCAGCTGCGGCTGCTGCTGTTGCAGCAGTGAGCGTGACGGCTACCAGCAACACGAACCTTGCTTCGGCAACGGTGACGGGCAACTACGGCGCGTCGAACAGCATCAGCGACGGCTCGACGCTGCACAACACGCTGACGTCGGTCACGCTGAACAATGCGGGCGACACGGTCATCACGGGCCAGGCAGTTGCGAACGTGTCCGCAACGGGCATGTCGGCAGACGTGACGGTGAACAACACGGCGCTCAATCACGCTGAGACCTTCACGCTGAGCGGCGTCACGGGCGGCACTTACCAAGATAACGCTGCTACGACGATCAACATCGTCAGCAACGGTACCGCGACCAACGTGCTGACGGGTCTGAACGCAAGCCTGGCAACGGCGGTGAACGTGTCGGGCGCAGCTGGCGTGAACTTTGGCGATGTATCGACCAGCGTCAACGCCAACGCAGTCATCGACGCAAGCCACTCGAGCGGCACGAACACGATCAAGGTCGGCGCTGGCCAGACCTACACGGGCGGCGCTGGTGCAGACATCGTGACGGCGGGTGCAGCACTGCAGACGAAGGCAGTCGACGGCGGCGCGGGCGCAGCAGACAAGCTGATCCTCACGTCGGCTGCTGCGTTCTCAACGGCGGACGCCGCTGCCCTGTTCAAGAACTTCGAAATCGCACAGGTCAACAACGGCGTTACGGCTGATCTGAGCACGTTCACGAACTCGGCGTTCACCTCGGTGGTTCTGCACGGCGGAGTCGGCGCCATTGACGTGGAAGGTCTGACCGCCGTGCAAGCTGCGCACATCACCGTCGATGCGAGCGCGACGGCGACCATTGGTGTTGCTGGCGCAACGCAGGTCGGTCAGCTGGATTCGGTCAGCATCACCGCCGACGATGGTGTTGCCGGTCCTCACAGCACAATCGCGCTGGGTCTCACGATCGCTGGCGTTGAAACGCTGAACCTCAACGCAGTCGACGACGTGACGATTGGTTCGCTGACGGGTGCGACCGCTCTGACCAACCTGAACGTGACGGGCGCAGGCAACGTCAACATCGTCACCGGCGCTCTGCCGCTGAACGTGAATTCGGTGATCGATGCGCACGCTGTTACGGGCACGGTGACGGTTAATGCTTCTGGCGCACTTGGCAATGGCCTCAAGATCATCGGTAGCGCGACGGCAGCCAACAACCTGACCTCGAACGCTCTGAAGAGCGTTCTGGTCGGTGGCGACGGCGGCGACACGCTGACGGGCGGTGCTGGTGACGACACGATTTCATCGGGCAACGGCAACAACGTCATCCACGGCGGCGCTGGCGTGAACACGATCACGGTCGGCAATGGCGACAACACCATCGACGTCGGCGCAGGTGGCAGCACGATCACCGCAGGTAACGGCTGGAACGTTATCAACGGTGGCGCAGGCAACGACACGATCAAGGTCGGCACGGGTGGCAACCTGATCACGGGCGGTGCTGATGCGGACGTCATCACGTTCGGCGCACACGGCGCTGGCATCGTCGACGGCCTGAAGTACGCTGCGTTGTCTGGCACGAACGACACGGGTGCTGCAATCACGGCTACCGGCGCAGTGACGGGTCTGGACATCGTGACGGGTCTGCATGCAGGCGACACGATCAACCTGGGCGCAGCAGCAGGCACGCTGTCGAGCGACCTGGCTGGCACGTTCGCGCACGCTGTCGCAGCAGGCACGGCATCGGCTGAAATCGTTCGCGGTACGTACGACGCTACGGCTCATACGTTCACGGCATCGGCTTCGGGCGCTGACTCGATGGTTCAGTGGGCGGATGCTACGCCTGGTAACGGTACGGCAGCAATCGTTCTGGTTGGCTACGCTGGTGCAGCGGCAAGCCACATGGACGCAGCTGGCGTGATCACGCTGGGCTAAACCCCTAGGGACAATTTTCGCGAATGCGAAAATTGATGCAAAAGCGGACAACGGAATCTCGTTGTCCGCTCGAAAAAGCCAGGCCGCAAGCCTGGCTTTTTCTTTATGAAGCGCTGACACAACATCAATCACAAACTGCGAGTACCACAGATTCGCATTCGAGGGAGTGCATGCCTGAAATACTCATACCCACAGGCCGCTGGAAAGTCGCCGTGGACCCGGCAAACGCACAGGGCACGATTCGCTTGTCCGGCCGTGCCTTATCGGACGGATGGAACGCCGAACAGAAGTTGCAGACCATCTACATTACGCACGAGCAGGCGAGGGAGCTGATCGCAGGATTGCATACGGCACTGCGCGAGCTCGACCTGCAGCGCAGCGCATCACTCGCACGTGCCGTCGAGGGAGATGGCATCGTCGACGGATGGGACTATTCGCTTTCCGGGACCTAAGCGCAACCATACTCGCCGCGGACCTCAAACGCTTTCACCGACGCGACGGCCTCATTCGCGCGACGCTTGCCGCAAAGCACTAGCGCATGCCCGGCCGTGAAGTTGTGACGGCCGTCACATCGAAACCGCGCCTTCACCCATACACTCCCGATCTTTGGCCGTCGCACGTCATGCGCGAACTGCATTGTCTGGCTGGACGGCGTGAACCTCGAAGTCCACCATGCGTTCAGTCAATATCCAGTATGACGCCCGCCTCGATCACCTGAGAGCCGGCGCAGCGCTGCTCGTGTTCCTCTATCACACGTTCCATGTGCTGTACGGACACTGGCAGCCTTACCCGCGCGCGTTCATGGCCGGCTGGCTCGCCGAAGGCCATAGTGGCGTGGGTCTCTTCTTCGTGCTGTCCGGCTTTCTCTTCATGCGCATCGCGCAGGCCGCACCGGCGATCCGCTGGGGCGCGTTCATGAAGAACCGTCTGTTGCGGATATTCCCGCTCTTCGTGGTGATGTTCGTCGTCGCGACCTCGATTGGACGTGACGACTTCCGGCCCGCCGATCTTCTCTATCTGCTCACCTCCAATCTAGGCACTGCCCCTACGTCGAACTCCTTCATGACGGGCGCCGCCTGGACGATCTCCATCGAGTTCTCGTTCTACATGGTGTTTCCATTTCTCGCGCGCTTCGCCCTTCAATACGGCATCGGCTGGCTGTTGAGACTGATCGCGCTGTGGCTGCTGCTGCGTTGTGGCGCGTACTTCTTTAGCGCGCAGTCCACGCACATGTACTATTCGACGCTGCTCGGCCGCTTCGATCAGTTTCTGGTCGGCATGGCGGCGGCACTTGTTGCGCGGCGGGTTCCCGTGCTCAGAGAGCGGCGTCTGCACGGCATCTGGTGCATCGTCGCTGCGGCTCTCGTCGTGGCGCTGCTCGGCCTGCTCGCGCGTCACGCGAGCTATCAGTTGCCGCAGCCGAAGCAGCCCATATGGGCCGTTTGGGGGCTCGTGGAAGCGCTGATGTGGAGTGCCGTGGTGGTGGTCTATACGAGCTGGCGAGGCGCGGTCGTGGGGGCGCTGGATACGTTCCTCAGGATGGTCGGCGAATCGAGCTATTCGCTGTACCTGTGGCACGGCGTCGTGCTGTACCTTTTCGCGAAATGCGCAGGCACGGCGTTCGAAGCAGTGAACTGGCGCATCGGCATGTGCGCGGCGATCCTGGTACTCCTGCCGTTGTGTCTGCTGGTCGCACGTCTGAGCTATACGACCATCGAAAGACCGTGGCTCCTGATGCGCAGCCGCTATCATTAGCCCGCACATAAAAGCGATGTAATTCTTCAAAGTGTGCGCGTACGCACAACTTCCGAAGTGACCCTGGGATAAATTTCCGTGCAAGCATTGGTCGTTCGAGATGTGGTCTCCACCACTCCGATACGCCTCATTTCACGGAAGAACCGTCATGGCTGTCACATCGAGGAAGAAGGGTAAGAATCTGCGCGCGGACGGAATCGTCCCGAGTCATTGGGCGGCCGAGTGGACCGTCGAGGCGGCCACCACGGAAGGCTGGGTCAATGTCACGCTGATCGTCAAACAGACGGACGATGTGTCGACGACCCAGCGAACGTACCGCTATCTGCTGACCCGCGAGCGCGCCGGTCAGTTCATTCGCGAGCTGAATGAGTCGCTGGCAAAAGAGGCCGCAAGCGAGAGTCTCGACAGCACGACGGCACTTGTCGCCGCCAAGGCCGCATTGCAGACGGGTGCGGCATCATCGACGCCGGCATCGGCAGCCGACGACAACTATACGATGCTCGATCATTTCGCGCTGGGCGCGTACGGGCTCGTCGGCAACTAGATCAACCAGCCCGTAGGACCGGACCCGGCGCCGCCGGGCCGGGCGGTGCGGCGGCCCGCAGCGCGAAGACTGCGGGCGAGTCGGTCAGCGTATTTGACCCAGCATTGGACCCAGCCAGGCAGCGTTCGCAAGCGCGGGAGCGCGCTGCGGGCTCAGATGCAAGCGTTGCGACACGACGCGAACGGCAGGCTCCGAACGCTGCGAATCCCCGCTCGCCGCGCCGATGCTGACGACATTGGCAGGCATGAACCACTTCGAAACGTCATACAGGTCTTCCGCTGTCAAGATGCCGGCCGCTTTTCTCAATTGCAGCGTCGCGAGCAGATACTGATAACGGGCCTTGGCCAGGTCGCGCCGGGACTGATACAACTGCTGTTCCGCCGTCAGCACATCCAGATTGGTGCGCATGCCGGCCTGCACGCTCTTGCGGGTCGCCGTGATGAGCAGCGTCGCGGATTCGACGGCGCGCTCAAGCGCGTCGATGCGGGTCTGACTGCTCATGCACACGTTGTACTGCTTGCGTACGTCGAGCAGCACCTTGTCGGTCTTGTCCTGCAGAATGAACTGCTCGCGCTCGTAATTGGACCTGGCCTGCTGAGAGCTGGCGGAAACGAGGCCGCCGGAATAGAGGGGAATCGTGATCTCGACGCCGACGGACTTGGTCGTATAGCGTGTCCCGATCGTGTTGACGGAGTCAGACTGGTTTCGCCCCATGCTCGCGACGATATCGACGCGCGGATAGAAGCCAGCTCGCGCCACCTCGACCTGCTGGCGCGCGGCTTCCACGGTATGTCGCTCCGCGATCAGGTCGGCGTTGCTTTCGAGCGCGATGTCGTGCCATTGATCGAAACCGCCCGCCGCCGACACGTCGGGCTTGTACTTGTCCGTCAGCCTGTCGAGATTGCTCGCGTCCCTGTCAACTGTCAGGCCGGTGAGCGCTTCGAGCGTATGCGCCATGTTGTCGACGTTGTCGCGTGCGTCTGCGACGTCAGCACGCGCAAGCTCGGCCTTCGCACGCGTTTCGAGAATGTCGGTGCGCGTTCCCTGGCCATTGCGAAAGAGCGCTTCGTTGCTGACGAGCTGTTCGTCGAACGCCTTCTGTTGCGCCAGCGCTAGCGCCAGTTGATCTAACGCGTATGCCGTGTCGGTGTACGCGGTCAGCACGCGCACGAGCAGCTCTTCGCCATTCCCGGCGAACGTCGCCTCGGAGGCCAGCGCCAGCGCCTTGCCATACCGGTAGCGAGCAATGCCTTCATAGCTGAATAGAGGCTGGCGCAGCGAGATCCCTGCCGCGTAGGCCCGATATTGCTGATCGGTTGTCTGCGGCTCGCCGGGGAAGAGCTCTCCGAGCTGCGTCGTCCGGGTCCAGTCCCGGTAGTTCGCGTAGTTGGCCGACAGGTTCGGCAACAGGTAAGAGCGGCCAATCGCCCGGTTCGCCTCGCCTGCGTCGCGCTCCTTGATCGCCGCAGCGTAGACGGGGTCGTGCGCGAGCGCGGCGTCGTACGCATCGGCGAGACCGAATGCGTGCGCGGGCGCGGCCGCGCCGAACGTCAACGCAACGGACACCGCCAAAGACACACGGCGCAAGGAGACGGGAACCGCGCGAAGCGAACGCGCGTTGAAGCACCGCGGCGTGCGCCGCGTAATCATTGCAATCGACTTCACTGCGTCAATCCTCCGTCAGCGCCGTGTGGGCACGATCGACGACCGGCTTGAGCAGGTAACTCAGCATCGAGCGCTCGCCTGCCTTGACGAAGACCTCGACGGGCATGCCGGGCTTCACGTCATAGCGCGCGAGCTCTTTCATGCCTTGCTGCGACACCTTGATTCGCAGGCGGTAGAACGGCGTGCCCGTGCGTTCGTTCGTGAGCCTGTCGGCGGAGACGAACGATACGGCGCCGGGGATGCGCGGCGTGGTGTTCTGGTTGAACGCGGTGAACATCATGTCCACGGGCATCGCGTCATGCACCTTGTCGACGAGATTGACGGGCAATTCCGCCTCGACTTCGAGCGGCTCGCCGCTCGGGACAACTTCCATCAGCTTCGCGCCTGCCGCGATCACGCCGCCATTGGTGAACACATTGACGCCCACCACGGTGCCGTCGACGGGGGCGCGAAGCTCGGTGTTGTCCACCTCGAAGTCGATCGCGCTCAGCTTGCTGCGCAGCGCGCTCGTGTCGCGCTCGACGTCGGTGAGCTGCGTGCGTACTTCCTTCATGTAGTCTTCCTGCTGTTGCGCGATGCGCAGCCGCGCTTCCGCAATCTGGCTCGCCAGTTGCGCCGAGTTGCCGTATTGCGTGGCGATCTGGCTCTGAATTCGCGCGTCCTCGCGTTCGAGGTCCTGCAGCTTGGTGCGCGGCACGTAGCCTTCGTTGGCGAGTTGCCGCACGTTGGCGAGCTGGTCGCTGAGCACTTTCTGCTCCGCCTGCTTCTGCTGGCTCGCGTCCTTCGAGCCGGCAAGCTGTGCGCCGTAGCCCGACATCGTCTGACGCAGCGCCCCGATCGACGACTGCAAGGCCGCGCGGCGCGAATTCAGCAGTTCCTGCTGAAGCCGCATGTCGTCCTCGACCTGCGGATTGTGCGCAGCGGCCTTGAGCAGCTCGGCGGGAAACACGATTTTCGCGGCGCCCGTCGCCTCCGCTTCGAGGCGCGAGCGCACGGCCAATTCGCTCAGATACTGCGTGGAGATCGTCGCCTGCTGCGCGCGGGCCTGCACGGAGTTCATCCGCACGAGCACCTGACCGGCTTTGACGACATCGCCGTCGTGCACGAGGATGTCCTCGACGATCCCGCCCGTCGGATGCTGGATCTGCTTGCGGTTGCCCGTGACGACCACCGTGCCTTGAACAGGAACGCCCTTGCTGAGCGGTGCAAACGTGGCCCAGAGCAGCGAGCCGACGACACCGACGAGAACGATGGTCCAACCGACCTTGACGTAGCGCAGCTCGTCGGTTTGGATTTCGGGAGGCAGCGACGTGCCGAGTACTTCAAGCGCGGGCGTGCCCGCTTTTTTGCTTGCTGGATTGAACATGATGACTCTAGAGGTCAGGCCGTTGAGTCGGCGGTCTCGACGGAGGAGGGCTGGTCTTGCGTGGCCGCGGGTGCGGCGGGAGGTGCGGCGGCAGGTGCCGCGGAAGCCTGGGCAGCCTGCTGCTGCGCGGGCGCCTTCGATAGCGTGGCCATCACGTGAGCCGTCGGGCCATAGAGCCGCAACTGCCCTTCGACGAGCAGCAGCAGCTTCGTGGTCGCCGCGATGATGCTGGTGCGGTGCGTGATCAGGACGACTGTCTTGCCGGCCTGGCGCAGCAGGTCGATCGCATGCCGCAGCGCGGCTTCACCCGTTTCGTCGAGGTTCGAATTCGGTTCGTCGAGCACGATCAGCGCGGGGTCGCCGTATAGCGCGCGCGCCAGTCCGATGCGCTGCTTCTGGCCTCCCGAGAGACCGGAGCCGCCATCGCCGACCGGCGTGTCGTACCCTTGCGGCAGCCGCAGGATCATATCGTGGACGCCCGCAAGCCGCGCGGCCTGGATCACCTTCTCCGAATCGATCTGCCCGAAGCGCGCGATGTTCTCGGCGATCGTGCCGCCGAACAGTTCGATGTCCTGCGGCAGATAGCCGATGTGCGGCCCGAGCTGGTCCTTGTTCCACTGATAGATGTCGGCGCCATCGAGACGCACCGTGCCGAGCGCCGCGGGCCATACGCCGACCAGCAAACGTGCGAGTGTCGATTTTCCGGAGGCGCTCGGGCCGATCACGCCGACCACATCGCCCGCTTCGATTGCGAAATTGAGGTTTTGCAGCACGGGGACGCGAATGCCCGGCGGCGCGGCGCTGACGCCTTCGAGCGTCAGATTGCCGGACGGCGGCGGCAGCGTCATGCCGATGCGCCGCGCCGGATTCGCGTCGAGCAGTTCCACGAGGCGGTTATATGCGCTCTTTGCGCCATTCCACTGACGCCACACGGAGATCACCATCTCCAGCGGGCTGAGCGCGCGTCCCATCAGGATCGAACCCGCGATCATCATGCCCGAGGTCACTTCGCCGCGAATCGCGAGCAACGCGCCGAGGCCGAGCACGAGCGATTGCAGCGACAGGCGCACGAACTTGGTGATGTTGCCGACCAGCGCGGCCTTTTCGCTGGCTTCCGCCTGGCGCGCGAGAAAGCCCGTGTTCAGCACGGACCAGCGCGACAGCAGGTCGGGCAGCATGCCCATTGCTTCGATAACCTGAGCATTGCGCAGATTGCTCGTTGCAAGCGCTGTCGAGCGGATCGACAACTGCGTCGCGTCGGCAAGCGGTTGCCGCGACACGCGCTCGTTGACGACGGCGAGTGCGACGAGCACCGCCGAGCCCGCAACCGCGAACAACCCGAGCCACAAGTTGAACGCGAAGATCACGATCAGGTAGACGGGAAACCACGGCGCATCGAAGAATGCGAAGAGCGCGTTGCCCGTCACGAACTGACGGATCGTGGTCAGGTCGTTCAGCGATTGCCCGGCGTTCGCGCCTTGCCGCTTGAGGTTGGACTCGAAGCTCGCCGTATAGACGCGCGAATTGAGCTGCATGTCGAGCTTCGCGCCGACACGGATCACGATGAAGCTGCGCACATATTCGAGCGCCGCCGACAGCCCGTACATGCCGAGCATCATCAGCGTGAGCATCGCGAGCGTGACGCCGTTGCGGCTCGGTATCACGCGGTCGTACACCTGAAGCATGTACAGCGACGGCACTAGCATCAGCAGGTTGATGAACATGCTGAATATGCCGATCGTGCGAAATACGCGCTTGTAGCCCAACAGCGCCTGCACGATTTCATTCGTTGGAAGTTTTAAATTCGTTGTCATTTCCTGACGCCCGCATCGGTCGGGTATGGTCTCTTTCTCGCGCGACTGGTGGTTCGCCGCCTTTTTCAAGGTGAAGTCGCAATAGTGTCCACCCGCGAGGCGCCATTCTGCGGGAACGACAACCGCAAAAATGTGATCGCTGTCACACGAATACAGGAGTGGTGGGTATGTGACGGCCGTCACATATAAATGCGCGCACAACGACGATACTTACGTCGCTCCACGCGTTGCACATCGATAAAAAAGTCACGAATGGTCGAGAATCAGATTTCGGGTGCGCCACTCAGAGTCGCAATGGGTGGTCGTGCGCTGCTCACGCCGCTGACGGGGATAGGCCAATACGCATTTCATCTCGCGCAAGAGTTCGTGCGACATGGTCATGACGTGCGGTTCTTCTATGGCACGCATTGGTCATCGTCGATTGCGTCGGGCGGCGGCAATGCATCGGCTGCATCGCTCGCTTCCGCTTCGCTGCGTACCCGCATGGCCAGCATGGCGAAGCGCTTTGCACGTCGCTACGTGCCCGCCGCTTACCGCTACATGCCGCACATCGAGCAGTTTCGCTTCGACTCGGGCGTGCGGCGCGACGCAGCGCCTCAGGTGTATCACGATCCGAATTTCATCCCGTTCCGTTTTGCCGGGCCGACGGTGATTACCGCGCACGATGCATCGTGGGTGCGATATCCGCAGTATCACCCGGCAGCGCGGCTTGCCTTGTTGCGCAACAACTTTCCCAAGGCGCTCGAACGTGCGGATCGCGTGATCGTCGTATCCGAATTCGTGCGAGACGAACTGATCTCGTGCTTCGGCGCACGGCCGGAGAAGCTGCGTGTCGTCTACAACGGCGTGTCGGAGCGCTTCACGCCGCACACGGCCGAACAGACGCGCGACGTGCTGTCGCGCTACGAACTCACGCACGGGCAGTATTTCGCTGCCGTAGGGACGCTGGAGCCGCGCAAGAACCTGCATGCGGCGCTCGATGCGCATGCGCGCTTGCCGATGCCCGTGCGGCGAAGGTTTCCGCTCGTGCTGATCGGCGGAGAAGGGTGGCTCACGGAGTCGCTGCATGCCGCGCTCGTGACGTCGCTGAACGACGGTACGGTGCGCAAGCTCGGCTACGTGTCCGACGAGGCGCTGCCGGTGCTGACGGCGGGCGCGCTGGCGCTCGTCTACCCGTCGATGTACGAGGGCTTCGGGTTGCCCGTCATCGAGGCGATGGCGGCGGGCGTCCCGGTGATCTGCTCGAATGCGCGCGCGCTCATGGAAGTGGCGGGCGACGCAGGGCTCCTCTGCGATCCGTCCGACATCGCCGGGTTCGCCGACGCGATGCAGATGCTGATCGACGATGCCGCGCTGCGCGCGCTGCTCGTCGCGCGGGGCAGAAAGCGGGCCGGGCTGTTCAGCTGGCGGCGCTCGGCGCAAGAGACGCTCGACGTGTACCGGCAGGTCATCGTCTAGCGCCCGCGCCGTTCACCTCGGATACCCCTTAACCGGAATTCTCATCATGGTTAGCTTCAGAACCAGCGTCGATCACGTCTGGCTGCTGGCACGACAGGATCTCGTGGACCGCCACCGCGAAAACGCGCTCGGTGCGGCTTGGCTGCTGTTGCAGCCGCTCGCGTTCATCGTGTTGTTCAGCACGGTGTTTTCGCACTTCATGCGTGCGCGGCTCGGCGCGGAGACGGACCCGTATCTGTATACGGTCTATTTGATCAGCGGGCTCCTGATGTGGAATCTGTTTGCCAACATCGTGAGCCGGCTCGCGTCCGTGTACAGCGGCAAGGCGCATCTGATCCGCAAGATCGGCGTGGACCTCTGGATCATGCCGCTACACATCGTCGTGTCGGAGTGGGCCGTCTATGCGATCGCGATGTCGTTCTACGCTGCGTTTCTGCTGGTGATCGGTCATCCCCTCAGTCCGCAGTGGTGCCTGCTGCCTGCCGTCGTGCTGCTGCTGAGCGCGTTCGCCTATGGCATCGGAATCATGCTGGGCACGATCGACGTGTTCATTCCCGATGTGAAGAACGTGTTGACCATCGCGTTGCAGTTCGGCTTCTGGCTGACGCCCGTCGTCTACCTCGCCGATATTCTGCCGCCGTGGGCGCAGCATGCGATGCATTTCAATCCCGTGTTCTGGGCTGTCGATGCCGTGCATGGCATCGTGGTGTGGCATCGCCCGCCGCCGTTCAAGGAGATCGCGGCGCTCGCCGTGACGGGCGTGGCGAGCATGGCCGCGGGCCGCGCGCTGCTCAACCGGCTGCGCGCCGAAGTGAGGGACTTGCTGTGACCAGTCATGCATCCGGCCATGCGCCCGTGTTGGCCGTCGAAAATCTGCGCAAGGAGTTCAACATCTACAAGCGTCCTGTGGACCGCCTGATCCAGGGTCTCACAGGCAAGGCGCGCTATCGCCGCCACGTCGCGCTCGACGATGTGTCGTTTGCGCTCGCGCGCGGCGAAGCGATCGGCGTGCTCGGGCAGAACGGCGCGGGGAAATCGACGCTGTTGAAGCTCGTCAGCGGCGTGCTCGAAGCGGACGCCGGCACGATCCGCCGCAACGGCCGTATCACGGGCCTGCTGGAACTCGGCACGGGTTTCGACCCGAAGCTGTCGGGCCGCGACAACATCGCGGTCAACGCGCGCCTGATCGGCATGACGGGCGATGAAATCGCACAGCGCCTCGACGACATCATCGCGTTTTCCGAACTGGGCGAGTTTATCGATGCCCCTGTGCGCACGTACTCGTCGGGCATGGTGATGCGTCTGGGCTTTGCGATCGCGATTCACGCGGACCCTGTCTGCTTCATCGTCGACGAGGCGTTGGCCGTCGGCGACGCGCGCTTCCAGCAAAAGTGCCTGAAGCGAATCCGGGCGTTCCGCGAGCGCGGCGGCTCCATCCTGTATGTGTCGCACGACATCAACTCGGTGAAGCTGCTGTGCGACCGCGCGCTGCTGCTGTCGGACGGCAAGGTGATTTTCGACGGCGGGCCGGACGAGGCCGCGCAGAGCTACTACCGCCTGATCGCGGGCGTCCACGATGAACTGGCGAACCCGCGTGACGACAAGCAGGGATCGTATGGCGCAATGCGCACGCGAATCCGGCAAGTGAGGATGGCGAACCGTTTCGGCGTGGGCGAGCGGTTCGGCTCGGGCGAGCAGGTGACGATCACGCTCGCTTGCGAATCGTCGCAGGACGCGGACCTGTCGGTTGGCATCCTGATTCGCGATCGCTTTGGTCAGGACGTGTTCGGCACGAATACGTCGCTGCTCGGCAAGGAGGCTGTTTTTCAGCAGGGTGAGCATGTCGAGTGCCGCTTTACATTGCCGCTCAACTTCGCCCCCGGCAAGTACACGTTGACCGTCGCACTGCATACCGACGACACGCACGTCCACGATTGCCAGCACTGGTGGGACGCGGCGGCGACGTTCGAGATCGCGGGCTTCACGCACACGCCGTTTTCGGGGCTGTGCTACGTGCCCGTCGAGTTTCAGCAACTCACGGTGGATTCCGCCCAACTCGCAACAACACAATCATGACTAACGCGGCACTCTCCGCTCTTATCGAACGCGTCAAGGCAGAAGCGGTGACGCGCGCGCCAGCTCAACAACCTTTGGCGCAGCCTGCCTTGCAAGCTGCTTTGCGGCCCTCGGCAATGCCGGGCGGTGCGCAATCGCGCAACCGCAAGCCGAAGTCCATCGCCGCGGGCGTCGGCGTCGAGCGTTTCATGGTCGGAGACAACGACGACTTTATCGACGAAGCGTACCGCTGCCTGCTAGGCCGTGAAGCAGATGATTCGGGCCGGCGGAATTACCGCACGCAACTGGCGAATGGCGTGAGCCGTCTGAGCATCGCGGCGAAGTTGCGGCTGTCGGCCGAGGGACGCAGCCGCGGCGTCAATGTGGCCGGGCTGAAATCGGCCATGGCGTTCACCGCGATCGATCGCGCATTGCGTCCGCTGCGCCTGAACGCCATCTCGGGCGCGGCGATCGCATGCCTCGAGCGGCGCGCTTCCGAACGTGCGGTGGTGCTCGAGTGCAGGCGCGCGCTCGAAGAGATCGACGCGCGGCTCGCCGCGCACGAGGACGAGACGAAGGCGGCCATCGAAGCCGTCCGGACAGCCGCGCCGGCAGGAACCCTCGTTTCGCAGCAGGCGCTCGATCGGTACTATCTCGCATTCGAAGACGCGAACCGCGGCTCGCAGGAGAGCATCACGGCCAAGCTCGCGGTGTACGACGACTGGCTCGGCACGCGTGTGCCGGGCCGCCGGGGCTTGCAGCATGCGATCGTCGATATCGGATGCGGGCGAGGCGAGTGGCTGGCGTATGTATCCGCGAAGCGCTTCGATGCCGTGGGTGTCGACGCGAACCCCGTGATGGTCGATCTGTGCAAGTCGCGCGGCTTCGACGTCCAATGCCTGGATGCACTCGGCTATTTGCGCACGCTGCCTTCTAAATCGGTCGGCGCGGTCACGGGCTTTCATATCATCGAGCACCTGCCGTTCGACTACCTGTATGCGCTCGTCGCCGAATGCAATCGCGTCCTGGTGGACGGAGGGTCGGTGCTGTTCGAGACGCCGAACCCGGAAAACGTGCTGGTCGGCAGCCACACCTTCTATCACGACTTCACGCACCGCAATCCCGTCACGCCGTCTGCTATCACGTTCCTGCTTCGCTTCCATGGCTTCGACGACCTCGACATCATCCGCAGCAGCCCGTATCCGGAAGAAGCAAAAGTGCCCGGCAACGACCCGTTGACCGAGCGTGTGAACGGGCATCTGTGCGGCCCACAGGACTTCGCCGTGACGGGACGCAAGGCGCGCGCGGCAGGAGAGCTGGTTTGAAGATTCTCGTGACGGCCAACCTGGTGCCGTTCATTCACGGCGGCGCGACGTATCACATCAACGGCGTCGTCGATGCATTGCGGCAGGCCGGGCATGAAGTCGAATTGCTCAAGCTGCCGTTTCGCTTCTCGCCCGAAGCCGACATTGCGCGTGCGATGGCGCATGCGTCGTCGCTCGATCTGGTGCAGCCCAACGGCGTGTCGATCGATCGCGTGATCAGCCTGCAGTTCCCGGGATATGGCATTGCCCATCCCGATCATCGCGTGTGGGTGATGCATCAGCATCGCGCTGCATACGAGCTGTATGATCCCAGCCGCTCGACAACGCAATTCGACGCGTTGCGCAAGGAGATCATTGCGTTCGACAACGCATCGCTGACGCGCGCGCAAGCAGTGTTCGCGAATTCGCGCCGGGTCGCGCAACGCCTGCGGCAGTTCAACGGCATCCATGCACGAGCGCTTTATCATCCGCCCGCGCATATGGGGCAGTTCGGGTGTGACGACGCGTTGCCGTACGTTTTCTTCCCCAGCCGGCTGGAGACGCTCAAGCGTCAGCATCTGGTGATCGGAGCGGCCCGGCACATGCGTTCGTCGCTGAAGATCGTGCTCGCGGGCGATGGAGGTCAGCGCGAAGCGTACGCCGCGTTGATCGAACGGCTTGGCGTCGGCGACCGTGTCGCGCTGATCGGGCACATCACGGAAGAAGAGAAGCGCGCCTTTTATGCGCGTGCGCAGGCAGTCGTCTTCCCGGCTTTCGACGAGGACTACGGCTACATCACACTCGAAGCGATGCTGTCGTCCAAGCCCGTGTTGACGTGCGTGGACGCAGGCGGCCCGCTCGAGTTCGTTCGCCACGGCGACAACGGCTGGATCGAGGAGCCCGATGCCGAGGCGCTTGCCGCGCGTCTCGACTGGATCGCCGCGCATCCGCGCGAGACGGCCGAGGCGGGCGCGCGGGCGCGCGAGGCCTGGCGTGCGGCTGACATTTCCTGGGAGCGAGTGGTCCGGACCCTGACCGCCGCCTGAGTGGATCGAATCATGAAAATCGCAATCGTTGCACCGAGTCCGGTGCCTTTCGTCATCGGCGGCGCCGAGAACCTGTGGTGGGGCCTTGTCAACGCGCTCAATGCGCAACCCGGCGTGCAGGCCGACCTGCTGAAGGTGCCGAGCCCCGAGCGGAACATGGGCGAGCTTCTGTCGAGCTACCGCCATTTTTCGTCGCTCGATCTGGACCACTTCGACCTGGTGATCAGCACGAAGTACCCGGCCTGGGCAATCCGTCATCGCAACCACGTGGTCTATCTGCAGCACACGCTGCGCGGTTTGTACGACTGCTACCCGGAGCGGATGCCCACGACGTTCGATCCCAGGGTGCTGCTGTCGCTCGGCATGCCCGAGCGCATCGTCCGGGCGCTCGTCGATTATCGCGCGCAGGATGTCGAGTTCGATGAACTGCTGGCCGCGCTCGACAGCGCATTCGCACGCGCGCCCGACGATGCCTGCTGGGCGTTTCCCGGTCCCGTGACGCGTGCGGCGATCCGGCTTCTCGATGCCGTCGCGATGCGGCCCGACAAGATCGTTCACTATGCGGCCATTTCGCAGGTGGTGGCGAAGCGGGACGGGTACTTCCCGGTGGGCGCCGAGGTTGCCGTCCATCATCATCCGACCAATCTGCAAGGGCTCGCCGCAGGTCCGCAGCAGACGATCTTCAGCGCGAGCCGGCTCGATTCCGCGAAGCGGATCGACATCATCATCGAAGCGTACAAGGCGAGCGGTGTCGAGATGCCGCTCAATATCGCCGGCAGCGGGCCAGACGAAGCGCGCCTGCGCGCCGCGGCGGGCGACCATCCCGGCATCCGGTTCCTCGGGCGCGTGCCCGATGCCGTGCTGGCGCAGGAGTACGCGCGCGCCGTTTGCGTGCCATTCGTTCCGCGCGACGAGGACTACGGGCTGATCACACTCGAGGCGATGCTGGCCGCGAAGCCGGTGATCGCTACGACCGACTCGGGCGGCCCGAAGGAATTGATCGAGCATGGCCATAGCGGATTGATCGTCGAACCGGATGCGCGCGCGCTGGCTGAGGCAATGCGCATGCTGTGCAACGATCTGCCGCGTGCGAAGGAAATGGGGCTCGCGGCGCAGTCGCATGCGGCGAAACTCAACTGGGATGCGTTGTGCGCGGCGCTGCTGGGTGGCGCGCGCGCAGCGGCGGGCACGGCCGCGAAAGCGTCGGATGAAGGCAAGCGCGCAGTGGCGCCGGCGATCATCGCACGCCGCGCGAAGCCTGTGCTCGGCGTGCTCAATACCTATCCGATTGCGCCCGTCGTGAGCGGCGGCAAACTTCGCCTCCACGGTTTGTACTCGCGCGTAGCCGATGAGTTCGACGTACGTTTCGTCAACCTCGCGGCGCCGGATACGACTCGTCAGGTTCTTCAGTTGAAGGATGGCTTCAGCGAAGAACTGGTGCCCAAATCGCGCACCTTCGTCAAACTGGAAGGCGAAATCGGAGAATCGCTCGGCGCATCCGTCACGGATCTGACGGCGGCGATGCATCCCCGCAGCGCGCCGCAGTGGCTGGAGGCGATCGACGGCCTCGCCCGAATGGCGCAAGTGATGGTGTGCTCGCATCCGTATGCGCTACCCGCACTGCGCGAGGTCTCATCCGCCGCGTTCGTCTACGAAGCGCACAACGTCGAGGCTGATCTGAAGCGCGACATCTATGGTCCGCATCAGTGGGCCGTCGACCGCGTCGCGGCGCTGGAGCGGCAGGCCGTGCGTGAGGCCGCGCTCGTCACCGCATGCTCGCCGCAGGACCGCGACCGCTTGCATTCGCTCTATGAGCGCGAGGACACGGCGAATCTGATCGTGGTGCCCAACGGCATCGACGTCGATGGCACGCCTTTCCGGCAGCGTTCAACGGCTGCGCAAAGCCGCGCGAAGCTCGGCGTAAGCGGCCCGCTCGCGCTCTTCATGGGCAGCGCCCATGGTCCAAATGCCGATGCCGCGCGCGTCATTTTCGAGGCGGCGGCCCGCTTGCCCCATGTGCAATTTCTGTTGCTCGGCTCCGTGTGCGATATGGTTGCGCGCTGGGACCGCCCGGGCAATATCGGACTCGCGGGCGTCATCAGCGATACGGAAAAGCAGTGCTGGCTGGAAGTGGCGGATATGGGCCTGAACCCGGTGGTGTCGGGTTCCGGTACGAACCTGAAGCTGATCGAATATGCGGCGGCGGGCTTGCCGATCGTCAGCACCGCATTTGGTGCGCGCGGCGTGGGTTTTTGCGGCGGGCGCGACTACGTCGAGGCAGGGGAAACGACACTCGCCGACGGCATTGCCGACATGCTGCGACTCGATGAAGCCTCACGCGATGCGATGATTCGCGAGGCGCGCTCACGTGTCGAAGAGAAGGCCAGCTGGCCGACGATCGCCCGAGCCTATTCGGACAGACTGAAGAACCTCGTCAATTGAGCGAGCGGGCGTGGCAGCCGCCACGCCGGCAACCGCCTCGAACAGCGGCGCGAGAAAAAAACTACAGAAACAGGTGGCCGATGGACGCGAGTCCATCCGGCTGCCCGATCAGCGCAAGCTCGACGGCATCCGCATGCGTGGCAGGCTGCTGCGCATGGTCCTGTCCTGCGACTTCGCGCAACAGGCCGTCGATCAGGTCGTATGACTGGTCGAGAAAACCAAGTGCCTCGTGACACTGCGAGCTCTCATGGGCTGCGGGCGACGCGTGCGGGTTTGCCGGGGAGGTTTGGGAGGACATGATGGAGCCTGTAACGGTCGAAGCCGCAGTTTAGCGTATTGAACGGGGATTGGAATCAGTATTTCCATGACAGTCCGACGGACGCGTTGCGCACCGAATACGAGAAGATCGGAATCGAATCGGTGACGCGCTGTGCCGACAGTTGCGCATAGGCCGACCACGCGTGCGACAGCGGATAGACATAGCGAAGCGATGCGGACCGCAGCGTCTGTTGCCGGGCTTCTTCGCCGAAGAAAACGGTGTCGTACGGCGACGCGTCCGCTTGCGTGCGTTGTTGATAGACCGCTTCTAGGCGTCCATGACGCTGCATGTCGTAGTCGAGTTCGAAGTAGGTCGAATACCCGTGGCGGCTGCCGCCTGGGCGGCCATTGTGCGGATGGTCCCACGATGGGCCGAACAGGAACAGCAGCGTCGTCCGCGCGCCGATCCGGGCGTTGAGCGCCGCGCGCGGCTCGGCGCGCAGCGAGTTATAGATCGAATTGCCCGGGTAGACGGTATCGTCGATTGTCAGATCGATGCCCGCGCGCGCGATCAGGCTCGTGAGCGCGGTAGCGGGCGACCAGTAGCTCGCATGCCACACGATGTCGCGCTGATAGAGCTGCGTGCCGAGCCACAGCGCATCCGCGACCAGTTCGTTGCCGAGTTGCCCGTTGCCGAGCTCGGCCTGATGGGCGACGCCGAGCGTGGCGACGCGCTGGTCGTACGCGTGCTCGCGGCGATACTGGCGGCTCATGAGTCCCGCGATCAGGCCTGCGTGCGGCACGCCGGGAATGGGCACGCCACCTTGCAGCGACGATTCGAGGTACTGGTCGCCGTGCGCGAGGCTCGACGGCGCGAGTATCAGCGAGTCGACGGGCGCGCCGGACGCGAAGGTCACGAGGGGATTGGACGGCCCGAAATTCGCGTTCGACGTGACGCCGACCCCGAGCGACGCAGCCGCTTGCGGACGCTTGACGTTCGGCACGCAAGGCGATTCGCGATAGAACACGATGAGCTTCTGGATAGGTGCGGGCACCGCGAATTGCGCTTCGATGCGCGCGAGCGTTTGCCGCGTCAGGTCCCGCTCGCCGAGCTGGCAATAAAGCAGCGCGACATCTAGCAGCGCACCCGCCTCGCGTGGGTCGCGGCGCACGAGTTCGTTCAGCAGGCCGATGGCCGCTACACGGTCGCCGTTGTCGATGGCCGTTTGCGCCTGCGTGCGCAGATCGTCGTTGATCACGTCGTCGAGGGATGCGCCCGTCACCTGTGCGTGCACGGCGACGGGCAGCACGGCCAGCACGGCCAGCGCGCCCGCCATGCGGATGCCGCGGCGGCGCAACCGGGCGAAGAAGCTAGAAAGAGAACGGACCATGGGTGCGGATACGCTCTCTCAACCGTGTTGCGGGACGCCGGGTCGGTGCTCGCCGAGCACATACAGCATTTCGGGCGCGACCCGTCCGCGCAGTGTCGTTTGCGCATACGGGTGCAGTTTGTGGCGCGTCACGGCTTTGGCCGTTTCCTCGCCGACCAGCAGATCGGTGCCCGCAATCTTTGCGTAGTCCTGCAGGCGGGAGGCCACGTTGATCGCGTCGCCAATCGCCGTATAGGACTGGCGCGTCGTGGAACCGAGCTCGCCGACGACGGCACTGCCCGTATTGATGCCGATGCGCGCGCGCACCATCTGGTCGATCAGCAGCGGGTCGTCCGCGTCGTTGAGCGCTTCCAGTTCCTTGAGCATCGCCACCGCACAATCCATCGCGCGGTCCGCGTGATCGTGCTGTTCGAGAGGCGCGCCCCAGAATGCCATGATCGCGTCGCCGATGTATTTGTCCAGCGTGCCTTGCGTGTCGTGCACGCAGCGGGTCAGGCGGGTGAGGACGAGCTCAGTCATCGCGACCAGCTGCTCTGGGGTCATCTGTTCGGCGAGCCGGGTATAGCCTTCGATATCGACGAACAGCACGGAAATGCGCCGGCGCTCGGGTTTGAACGCCGTGAGTCCGTGACGGCGCACGATTTCGCGCAACACGGTCGGCGGCAGATAGCGGCTGAAGCGCTGCTCGAACGAGCGGATGGTCGCCTGCGACGAAATCCACTCGACAGGTGCCTGAATCACGATGAATGCCACGGCGGGCACGAGCGGCAGCGCAATCAGATCCGCTGCGACTAGCGGCGTCGTTATCCCGATGGCGAGCCACGCGGCCGTCGTGGCGACGAGCGCGAGCAACGCGGCGGGCGCGCGCGAGCGCCGGAACAGCAGCGCGAACAGCACGATCGTGACGGCCGTCCACGCGAGCGGAAGCAGTGCCGACGCAGCCGCGAAAGCGCCCCGTGCCTGCGCGTCGAGAAGCCACGTCAGGATTTCCGCATGCACGACGGCGGCGGGCAGCCATGCATCGACGGGTGTCGCGATATGGTCGGTCAGGCCGAGCGCCGACGATCCGACGATCACATAGCGGCTACGCAGCAATTCGGCGGGCGCGGTTCCCGTCAGCACCTGAAGCGCGGAAACGACGTTGAACGCCTGGCTGCCGTGACGAAACGGAATGCGCACTGCGCCGCGCGCATCGACGGGTAGCGACGCGATGGAGGGGCCGCGCGGCGATGCGCTATCCGCGCAATGCAGCATCTGCCATCCGAACATCGGATAGAGGGTGCCTGCGTAACGGACGACGGGCGGGATCGCGCGCACCACGCCGTCGAAATCCGCGACGGGTGTCACGTGCCCCGCGCAAACGGCGGGATCGTCGAAGAAGTTCGCGACATACCCTGTGGCGAGCGGCGGCTTCCATGAAACGGCAACCGGGTTGCGCGGCGCGCTCACATGCCCGGCCCGAGGCGCGCCCTCATTGCGCGACAGGTCGAAGGCCTGCGCGAATACGAGCGGATAGCGCCGTGCGACTGTCAGCAGCGCCTCGTCGTCTTGCGGCTTGGCCGCGTCGGGAAACAGGATGTCGAGTCCAACCGTCCTCGCGTGATACTGGTCGAACAGCGTCTGCGCAAGACGCGCGATGAGTGCGCGAGGCCAGGGCCACGGGCCGATGATCTCGAGCGAATGCTCGTCGATATCGACCAGCGTGACCCGTGTGTCGGGATGCTGGACCTGCGTGTGTGCCTGACGCCAGTCGTCGAGCGCGAACGCGAGACGTGCGTACGGTTGAGGTTGCCAGCCGGTGGCCAGCAGCACCGAGAGCAGCGTGGTCATTCCGAGAATCGTGAGGCGAACGCAGTCCAGTTTGGAGGGGCGTGCTAACGCGCCCACTGAGTCGCTCCGATTGCCGACGTCTTCGCATCGATGCTTTGCAGGAACAGATACCCGGCCTGGGTGGCCGTCTTGCCCGCGAGCGCGCCGTGGATGGACGCAGGCGAGCCGTAGTCGCTCGTCAGTCTGCCGTCGTCGAGTACTGCGCCGCGTCCCTTGATCGCATACGTGCCGTTGTTTGCGCTCAGGTCGAGCTGGGTCGCGAACGCACGCTTGCCGAAGTCGATCGTGAGGCTCGCATTCGAGATCGCGCCGGGCACGGCCGCGCCCGTCGACGCATTCACGAGGTACGCAGCCGACGACTGCAGTCCGAATCCGAACACGCCCTGAACAGGCATGACCATGTCGGTCTGCGGCGTGCGCGTCATCGCGAACAGCATGTTGATGTCGATCTGTTCGCTGCCCTGTTTCAACAATTTATCGAGGGAGGTGTCGGCGGGTTGCGATGCGAGCGCCGCGAAACGTCCCCAGAAGATCTGTTGCGCTTCAGGCTTCGGCGGCGGCGCCGGGGGCGGCGCAGGGGCGTCGGGCGCGGGCGGCGCAGGAGGCGCTTGCGGCGTCTGCGCGGGAATCGTGTTCATGAACTGCAGTTCGAGCGGTGCGACTCCGACATCCCCTTGCGTTTGCCCCGTGACTGAGTGCGCTGCATTGTCCTCATTTTTCTGCGTCGCCACGCCTTGCGGCGAAACGGCTGCGAGCCGGTTTTCGAGCAGCAAGGGGCGCGTGCTGCCGCGCTCGACCTGCAGCATCGCATCGCGCTGATCCGCAAACAGTTGCGCGGCGGCAGGGCCTTCGCAGGGGCCGTTGCCCGATGATAGACAGCTGCCGCCAAGCGGCGTCATCACGATGCCGCCGCTGCGCACATCGGCGCGCGTGGTGTCGCCGGTGGTGAAGACGGAAAAGTCCGTGCCGCGTACGCCGAGGGCCGCGACGGGCGTATTGAGCCGATAGTGATCGCGCGCGGCCTGTGCGCCCTCGCCGGAAATCTCGCGCATCGTGCCCTTGTGCAGCACGAGTTTGATGACCGACTGTTTCGGCGCGGAAGCGTCGTATTGAAAGCGCTCGAACGTCAGCGACGAATCGGGGCGCACGCTGATGAAGCCATGATCGACAGTCGCGATGTAGACATAGCCGTCGCCGCCCGTTTCAATCGTGTCGCCCTCGGAGATCGCGCCATCCCGCGCGATGGGTGCGCGGTGCCGCGCGCTGAGAATGCGCGCGTTCCCCACCACGGCGACTGCGTGGCCAACGATGCCATCCATCTTTTCCGTGCCTTGCGCGAGTGCCGTTGTGCATGCAACCGACAGCGCAAGTGCCACCACTCTCAGATTAAAGCGTACGCACATTTTTTCTTGTGTTCTATACCGTGCCGGATAGCACGATTGGTCCTCTCCAGATCTTAACCATGTCATGGCGCCGATGTGTGATGGCCGTCACAGATTTGCGCAGGTACGGCGATTAATGTGACGGCTGTCACAGATGTTGTGGCTCTGTACCACTATCGTGGCGATGTGTCAGAGACCAGGCGCACAAATAATTAATGTCGATCGAAGATACCAACAAGACTGACGGCGGTACGTTCAAGGCTATCGATCTCCTCAGGCGGCAGAAATTGCTTCGCGGCGTTTCCGATGAGGTGATCGAAGAGACCAGTCGCCATATTCGCTATCGTCGCTACAGCAAGCGGGATTTCGTCGTTCATAAGGGCGACGCGGGGTCCGCGCTGCTTCTGCTGATGTCGGGGCGACTCCAGGTGATCGCGCTGTCGGAAGACGGGCGTGAAGTTGGGCTCAATTTCGTCGAGCCCGGCGATTACTTTGGGGAGCTATCTATTATCGATGGAGGGCCGCGCTCGGCGTCGATCATCGCAACGACGGAATCGGTGGTGGGTTTCTTGCCTAAACCACAGGCGCAGGCGCTTTTCTACCGCAATCCGGCCGTCGTCGAGGCGCTGTTGCAGCGGCTGTGCAGGACGATCCGTCAGGCGTCGAACTATCGCTCGATGCTCGGACTCACGCGCGCCTATGCCCGCGTGTACTCGGTGCTCGAAGCGTCGATGAAGAAATCCACGGGCGACATGCTGACGATCGAGAATCTGCCGAATCAGCAGGCAATCGCGATCATGGCCAACGTCAGCCGCGAGACGGTGTCACGCGCAATCCGCTCGCTCGTCGATGGCCGTGTCGTCGATCGCGACTATCGCAGGCTGATCGTCCGCAACGTCGATCTGCTTCGCAAGCTGGCGCGCGGCGAGGCGGAGCTGCAACTGCGCAAGGACACGCTGGAAGACGGCGTATCACGCGAACGGAGTTCCGCGTGACGTCGGCAACGCTTTCTCGACGGACGGCTCAAGCCGATTTTTAAGCACCCTACGCCCGCGCTGATCGATCGAACGATCTGTCGGCAACTGGAATCATGCGCGTTCTACATTTCTACCGAACCTATCTGCCCGACACCATCGGAGGCGCGGAGCAGTCGATCTATCACCTGTGTCGCGCGGGTGCGGACATCGGCGTCGAGAACAAGGTTCTCACGCTCACGCGAAACCGCGATGCCAGGCGTTCCGTTCAACTGGACGGGCACGAGGTAGAACGGGTGTTCAACCGGATGACGTTCGCGTCCGTTGAGCTCTCATGGCGCGCGCTGCAGACATTCGACCGGTTGGCGGCGCAGGCGGACGTCATTCACTACCACTTTCCGTGGCCGATGGCTGACATCGCGCATCTGGTGCGGCGTGTCGATCGGCCGTCCATCGTCACCTATCACGCGGACATCCAGAGGCAGAAGCTGCTGCTCGCGCTGTACAGGCCGCTGATGCGCCGCTTTCTCGCGAGCGTGGACAGGATCGTTGCGACGTCACCCAATTATGTAGCGACGAGCGATGTGCTTCGGGCGTATCCGGACAAGATCGAGGTCGTGCCGCTCGGTCTCGGACGCGCTTATTACCCGTCGCCCGATGAAGCGCTGATGCAGACATGGCGTGAGCGCATCGGCACGCCGTTCTTTCTGTTCGTCGGCGTGTTCCGCTATTACAAGGGTCTTCCCGTGCTGATCGAAGCGATGAAGCGCACGGGTTATCCCGTCGTGTTCGTCGGCGATGGGCCGCTGGGTTCCGAGATCCGGTCGCTTGCCGTCACCCGCGGCGTGACCAACGCGCACTTCACGGGCGTGATATCGGAGGCCGACAAGATGGCCTTGATCAAGCTCAGCCGGGCGATGGTCTTTCCGTCACCGAACCGCGCAGAAGCATTCGGCATGTCGCTGCTCGAAAGCGCGATGCTGGGCAAGCCGATGATCTCGTGCGAGATCGGGACGGGGACGAGCTATGTGAATCTGCACGAGGAAACGGGCCTGGTGGTTCCGCCGAACGATCCCGACGCGCTTGCGAACGCGATGCGGCGCTTGTGGCAGGACGACGGCGCCGCCGAGCAGATGGGACGCCGCGCTGCACTGCGATTCGAGGACCGGTTCAGTGCGCATCGCACGGCGCAGAACTACCGGCGCATTTATGAAGCGGTGATCGCAGAGCACGGTGCGACGACGTCCGCGCCGGCGCCACGCCATGGACAACTGTCAAAACGCCACGGCGAGCTTTCCGACGTGGCAACCGAGAGGCAATAACCAACATGAACCATCCATCAGTCCCGGAATCCATTCGTGACATGATTTCCGGCATGTCCGATGCGGGCGCAGCGAGTGCGTTGCAGATCCTGCCAGTCGTGCTCGCGGGGGGAGCCGGCACACGGCTGTGGCCGCTGTCGCGCGAAGCGTATCCGAAGCAGTTGCTCGCGTTGCTTGGCGACCGGTCGATGCTCGAAATGTCCGTGTCGCGGCTCGATGGAATCGCGACCGCGCATGCGAATCGCGGCCTGGTGGTGTGCGCCGATGAACATCGCTTTCAGGTGGCGAAGCATCTCGAAGCAAGCACGCGGGAGTGGCAGACGATCGTCGAGCCCGTCGCGCGCAATACTGCGCCCGCGCTCACGCTCGCCGCGCTCCATGCGACAGCCGACGGTGAAGATCCCATACTCGTCGTCACACCCGCCGATCACGCGATCGACGATGTGCCTGCGTTCGAGCGCGCGGTGCAGGGCGCCGCATTGCTCGCGCGGCAAGGCAAGGTCGTCACGCTGGGTATCGTCCCGACTCGGGCGGAAACGGGCTACGGATACATCGAAACAGGTGCGGCGCTCGACGGTGCAGCCGGACATCGCGCGCGCGCGCTGACGCGCTTCGTCGAAAAGCCGGACCGCGAAACTGCGGAAACATTTGTCGCATCCGGCAAGTATTGGTGGAATGCCGGCATTTTCGTGGTGCGCGCATCGGTCTGGCTCAACGCGATCGACACGGCGCGCCAGGATATCGCCCGGTCGTGTCAAACGGCCTGGATGCGGGCGAGCAAGGAAGGCGATGCATGGCGGCCGGATGCGGAGAGCCTCGCTGCTTGCCCGAATGATTCGATCGACTATGCCGTCATGGAACGTCTCGCCGATTGCGGGATCGACGGCGCTGTCGTGCCGCTCGAAGCGGGATGGAACGACGTCGGCGCATGGGACGCCGTCTGGGACATTCTTCCGAAAGACGACGCAGGCAATGTCACACGCGGGGATGTGTTGCTCGCGAATGCATCGGGTACCTATGCACATTCGGAAGACCGGCTGATTGCGTGCGTCGGGACGACGGATCTCATCGTCGTCGAGACAGCCGACGCCGTGCTCGTCGCGGACCGCCGGCATGCCCAGGAGGTCAAGGCGATCGTCGGCGGCATTCGCAAGCGTGAAAGGACGGAAGCCGCGCATCACCGCAAGGTGCAGCGTCCCTGGGGTTACTACGATTCGATCGACAAGGGCTCGCGCTATCAGGTCAAGCGGATCGTGGTCATGCCGGGGGCTACGTTGTCGCTCCAGTTGCACTACCACCGGTCGGAGCACTGGATCGTGGTGAGCGGCACGGCGCGCGTCACGCGCGGCGATGAAACGTTCATGCTGGCGGAAAACCAGTCGACGTATGTGCCCGTCGGCGTGAAGCACAGGCTGGAAAACCCGGGGCGCGTGCCGCTCGAGATGATCGAGGTCCAATGCGGGTCCTATCTCGGCGAAGACGACATCGTGCGCTTCGATGACCGGTATGGTCGCCAATGACGGGCGCGAGAGCTCACGATGCGACGGCACACATGAGAGGGTGCCCGTGAGCGGGACGTCCTCGGTGTTTCAAATAGCGCGTCAGCAACCATTCATTCAGGTGTTTTGATGGACTCATATCAGGATCTGGTCGCCCGGATGGCGCGGCTGGAAGTGGAAATCGAGAAGTCGCGCAAGGCCGAAACGGCGGCCGCGATAGACGACATCCTGCAAAGGATGACGGAATACGGCATTACGCTGGGCGACATCGGCGAGCGCATGAAGCAGGGTGGGCGGCGCACGCGCGCGCGGGTCGAGCCTAAATACCGCGATCCTGTCAGTGGAAAGGAGTGGTCAGGGCGAGGCAAGGCACCCAGATGGATCAGGGATCATGCCGACCGTGAGCGCTTTCTGATCTGAAGGCAAAGCCGGACATCGGCGCAGGTGCCGCTCTGAAGTACGCCCCGAAGGCCGAATCGGAATCGGCGTTCGGGGCGTGCTGTTTTCTATCGCAACGTCGGGCAGGCCGTCGTTCTTTTCTTATCCGCGC
>NZ_JAGIPX010000081.1 GCF_017814945.1 Paraburkholderia sp. LEh10 | reverse complement strand
GTCACCAACACCGGCACGCTGAGTCTGAGCGGTGTCGAGAGCGGTGCCACAGTCGAGTATTCCACCGATGGCGGCCATACGTGGAGCACAACCTTCAGCGCCAGCGAAGGCGCCAACGATGTGCAGGTCCGCCAGACTGATGTCGCCGGCAACGTCTCCGGCGCGACCGGTTTCAGCTTCACGCTTGACACGTCGGCCGCCGCACCGGGCGTTGCGCTCGTGACCGATTCGGGCAGCAGCGCCACCGATCACATCACCAATACCGTCCCGCTGGCCGTCACCGGGGTCGAAAGCGGCGCGACGGTCCAGTATTCGGTTGATGGCGGCCACACGTGGAGCACCACCTTCAGCGCCAGCGAGGGCGTCAACGATGTGCAGGTCCGCCAGACCGACGTCGCCGGCAATGTCTCCAGTGCGACCGGCTTCAGCTTCACGCTCGACACGTCGGCCGCCGCACCGGGCGTTGCGCTCACAACCGACTCGGGCAGCAGTGCCACCGACCACGTCACCAACACCGGCACGCTGAGTCTGAGCGGTGTCGAGAGCGGCGCGACGGTCCAGTATTCGGTTGATGGCGGCCACACGTGGACGGGCACCTTCAGCGCCACTGAAGGCCTGAACACCGTGCAGGTCCGCCAGACCGACGTCGCCGGCAATGTCTCCAGTGCGACCGGTTTCAGCTTCACGCTCGACACGTCGGCGGCCGCACCGGGCGTTGCGCTCACGACCGACTCGGGCAGCAGTGCCTCCGACCACGTCACCAATACCGGCACGCTGAGTCTGAGCGGTGTCGAGAGCGGCGCGACGGTCCAGTATTCGGTTGATGGCGGCCACTCATGGACGGGCACCTTCAGCGCCACTGAAGGCCTGAACACCGTGCAGGTCCGCCAGACCGATGTCGCCGGCAATGTCTCCAGTGCGACCGGCTTCAGCTTCACGCTCGACACGTCGGCCGCCGCACCGGGCGTTGCGCTCACAACCGACTCGGGCAGCAGTGCCACCGACCACGTCACCAACACCGGCACGCTGAGTCTGAGCGGCGTCGAGAGCGGTGCCACGGTCCAGTATTCGGTTGATGGCGGCCACACGTGGAGCACCACCTTCAGCGCCAGCGAGGGCGTCAACGATGTGCAGGTCCGCCAGACCGACGTCGCCGGCAACGTCTCCGGTGCGACCGGCTTCAGCTTCACGCTCGACACGTCGGCGGCCGCACCGGGCGTCGCGCTCACGACGGACTCGGGCAGCAGCACTACCGACCACATCACCAATACCGGCACGCTTAATCTCACGGGCATTGAAAGCGGTGCGACCGTGCAGTACAGCATCGATAACGGCGCGCACTGGAACAGCAGCTTTAGCGCGGTTGAAGGTGTGAACAACGTGCAGGTCCGCCAGACCGACGTCGCCGGCAACGTCTCCGGCGCGACCAGCTTCAGCTTTACGCTCGACACGTCGGCGGCCGCACCGGGCGTCGCGCTCACGACCGACTCGGGCAGCAGCACCGCCGACCACATCACCAACGTCGGCACGCTTAATCTCACGGGCATTGAAAGCGGTGCGACCGTGCAGTACAGCATCGATAACGGCGCGCACTGGAGCAGCAGCTTTAGGGCGGTCGAAGGTGTGAACAACGTACAGGTACGCCAGACCGACATTGCGGGCAATGTCTCGGGCGCCATGAGCCTCACGTTCACACTCGACACCACCGCGCCGGCCGCACCTACGGTTGTGCTGGCCAACGACACCGGTACAAGTTCCACCGACCACATCACCAGCGTCGGCACGCTGAACATCGCGGGGCTGGAAACAGGCGCAACGGTCCAGTACAGCATAAACAACGGCGCCAGTTGGACCACCAGCTTTTCGCCCACTTCGGGCGTAAACAATGTGCAGGTTCGAGAAATGGACGTTGCGGGCAACGTGTCGGGCGCGACAAGTTTCAGCTTCACGTACGCCCCAGCACTGACGATCAATTTCACAGATCACTCGCTGAGCAAAAATACGCTGTCGGGCACATACGCCGATAGCGCCGGGATAACCTCCTTTCAAATCACAGACACCACACACCCTAATGCCAATGGACCCGCGACAGTGAACAGCGACGGCACGTGGTCCTACAAGAATGCCCATTTGGCCAGCAACGATTCGCTAACGATCTCCGCCACCGATCTCGCGGGCAACAATGTATCGTTCAACGCAACAGCCCCTGCCGGAGCAGCCGGCTCCGAAATCAACCTCGCGCTGGCGGACACATCCAACCACGCGGCCGATCTCACAGTGACGATCGCCGGCATTCCGTCCGGCTGGCAGCTGAATGCCGGAACCGACCTTGGCAACGGCACGTGGGCCGTCCCGGCAAACGACCTGAGCGCGCTCACGGTCACGCCACCGGCTTCGTTCACAGGCGCTACCGTGCTCACGGTAACAGAGAACTGGACCAACGCCGACGGCAGCCACGCGACGCTCACAGTCGCCGATAACGTCGAAGCGTATGCCGCCAATGCACCGATCTTCGCCTGGTCCGGCGACGATCACCTGACGGGTTCAGCCGGCAGCGATCTGTTCGTCTTCGCGCAGCCAATCGGCAACGACACAGTGCACGACATGAACGTCGCGCTCGACAAAATCGATCTCGTCGGCTTCACGGGCATCACGAGCTTCACCGATCTGCAAGCCCACATGACCGACGATGCCCACGGCAACGCACTGATCACACTCGGCGCGAACGAGACCATCACCATGGTCGGCGTCCACTCCGCCGACCTCACCGCAGGCAACTTCGTATTCGATCAAACGCCCGTCATGTCGAATCCGGGTGTCATGACATTGAACGATGGCGCGATGCTTCCGCTCGGTGGCACGATCGACAACACGGGTACGATCGCGCTTGCTTCGACGGGCCACGAGACGGACCTCGAAGTCCTCGTCAGGAATGCAACGCTGGAAGGCGGCGGAAACGTCACGCTTTCCGACGATAGCCATAACGTCATCTTCGGCGGGACCGCGGAAGCGATGCTCATCAACGTTGACAATACGATCTCCGGCGCGGGCCAGATCGGTGCGGGCCAACTCAGCCTCGTCAATGGCGGCACGATCGTCGCGAACGGCACCCATTCGCTGCTGATCGATACAGGAAGCAACGCTGTCGTCAACACAGGCACGCTCGAAGCAACAGGCGCAGGAGGCCTCGAAATCAATGGCGCCGTAGCCAACTCGGGCAATCTGTGGGCCAACGGCGGTAATCTGACGGTTCATGGTGACGTCACGGGCAACGGAAGCGCGATGATCAGCGGTGCAGCGACGCTCGAGTTCGGCGCAGCATCGGCGGGGAACATGACCTTCGCCGATGGAGCGGCAGGCACGCTCAAGCTCGACCAGGCTGCCGGATTTACGGGCACCGTGTCGGGATTCGCGGCGGGCGACGCCCTCGATCTGGCAGACGTGCTGTACAGCGACCACACGACGCTCAGCTTCGCGGCCAGTAACACGGGCGGTACGCTGACCGTCAGCGATGGCGTGCATACGGCCAACATCTCGCTGCAAGGCAATCTTTCCGCTGGCGGATTCCATCTGGCGCATGACCAGGGCAGCGGGACGATTGTCACATACGTCGCCCCTCCGCATATCCAGGAGTATTGAACGCAGGCACACCGCCAGCGAGCCCTTTAGCCGACCGCCGACCGGCTTGGGCATCGCTTGCGGATGCCTCAACGTTTAACGTCGCACTCTCGGGATCTGAAGAAGTCGACGCTCCATATCGGGCATCCCGTCAACGGTATTTGCGCTTCTTGAAACCGCAATGTGTGTCAAGTAACATGAGTCGCCATGCGGTTCCGGGCGTCGGGGGAAATGTCGGTTCGTGCTTGTGCACCCCGGAATGCAAGCCGCCCATGCGTTACAGGAAACGCGCAATGAAGAACAACAAGCTCTTGCCTGCCCTGCTCGTGCTGGCGTCGGGTATCGTGCTCTCGCCTTCGCACGCGGGGGCGCAAACCCTTCAGGAAGCAGTCGAGCGAGCTGTCACGACCAACCCCGAGGTGCTTGCAACAACGCATACCCGGGAAGCGGCAGATCAAGGGCTTAAAGGCGCACAGGCCGGATACTGGCCGCGCCTCGATCTCGACGCCGCCATTGGGCGCGAACGGCGAGACGACGAGGAGACCCGTCTGCTCGGCGTGAGTCAAACAACGTTCACACATCGCACGGCCAGCGTGACGCTGTCGCAAATGCTGTTCGACGGCTTCGCCGTCAAGAGCGAGGTCGCGCGTCAGGAAGCACGCATCGATTCTTCGGCCTATGCAGTCGCCACGACTTCGGAAGACATGGCGCTGCGCGTCGTGGGCGCGTATCTCGAAGTCTTGCGACGCCAGGAAACGACGGCCGCCGCCGAGGACAATATCGAAGCGCATCGCCGAATTTATGAGCAGATCAGGCTGCGTAGCGAGCGCGGCGTAGGACGCCGCGCCGATCTTTATCAGGCTGAGACCCGGCTGGCTCTCGCCAGCGACAATTTGCGCACCGAACAGAGCAGCCTGAAAGATGCCGAGATCGCTTATGCCCATCTGGTCGGCATGCCGCCCGGCGCACTCGTCAAGCCAGTCGCACCGGAGAGTGGCATGCCCCCAAGCGCGCAACTGGCCGTCGATGCGGCGCTGGCCTATCATCCGGCGCTCGCGGGTGCGGAGGCGGACGTCGGACAGGCACGCGCCCAATACGATGTCGCAAAGTCCGCACTGTGGCCGCGACTCGATCTCGAAGTCAGCACGTTGAACGATCGCGAGGGCATTCTTGGGCCGACCAACGACCGCCGCATCATGCTGCGCCTTCGCTACAACATTTTTCAGGGCGGTGCCGACAAGGCAAAAATCGGCGAGACGCATGCGCAGGTCCGCGAAGCCGAGGAGACTCGCAATCGCACCCGCCGCCAGATCGAGGAAAACGTGTCACTCGCGTTCAATGCGTATCTCACGGCGCGCGACCGGGTTGTCGTGCTCAAGCAATACGTCAATTCCAGCGCAGCGACCCGCGAGGCGTATTCATTGCAGTTCGGCATTGGTCAACGCTCGCTGCTGGATCTGCTCAACGCGGAAAACGAGTACTACAACGCGCGCACCGACTATATCGGCGGTCAATATGCACAGGCGGCGAGCGCGTACCGAGTGTTCGCAGGCATGGGGCAACTGCTCGACACACTGCATGTCGCGATGCCGGCTGAGGCTGTCGCGTTGCACAGTGTGCGAATGCCGTGACCCTCCCGTTACTCTTATAAGGTTTTGTTTGTGGTGCGCGAGGCATACGTTCGATGTATGGCAAACTGTTTTGCAATATGCAGCAGTCTGTAATTTCTTCCGCCCGTCGTTTACGGGACCGTTGCGCGGGGACAACCTGTCGGCCGCATGTCTGGGGCATTAGCCAGGCGAACGGCTCTCCTCCAGCGTCCGACCGGAGTCCCATACTGCGCGAGCGGGTCAAGTCCGACGGCCAGAAAGCGTGACGTCGCGGCAGTCAGCGCCTTCTTGGCGAAGTTGATCAGGAGCCTGGCGTGCGCCACAAACACGATCACGCTTTGCTTTTCAGGAGAATTCACTTCTCCGATGTTCTTGATCACCTGATGCGGCAACATGGTGCCGACTTCCGACCTATAGTGACAAGTGGGTATCCCATACAGCGCGGCGTGCGCACGGCAATGGTAGCCTCCACTTCCACTCCAGATGTCATCCGCATCTTTCCGACTTTCGTATGGCAGCGCCGCCTCGAGCCCGCGTGTTACGAGCCTCTGGATCGGGATCTGATGGCATACGTGGACGTCCTCATCCGGAGCGGCGATGGCGCCCGTAGCGGCGCTGCATGGCAATCCGGACACCGGCAGCATGAAAAGCCCGAGTTCGCCGCGCTGATTGCGCTGATCGATCAGGCGGCGCGCGACGTACTCATCTTTCTCAAAGTAGCCGATGCCCCATTTCGCATCACCGGATGCTGGATCAATGTGCTCGCGCCAGGCGGGTCACACGCGATGCACAGTCACCCGAACAACTTCCTGAGCGGCGTCTACTACCTGCGCTCGCAAACGGGCGCGGACACGATCAATTTTCATGATCCGCGCCCGCAGACGGCGATTATTCGTCCGCCCGTCACTGAGCTAACGGCATACAACACGGATCAGGTGGTCTTGCCGGTCAGCGAAGGCACGTTGTTAATATTCCCGGCCTGGCTACCGCATTCGGTCTCGGCAAATACGAGCGCGCAGGCTCGCGTGAGCATCAGCTTCAACATCATGTTCGCCGACTATGACGAGATCATGAGCCCGCCGCTCTGGGGGTTGCCATGACCCGGGTCGCACGCAACTCGCCCGGCCGTTGCGCCGTCCCGGGTACATCCTGTCGCCTGGCCGTCTGCGGACAGTGAAAATCCCTTCCGCCCGCCATGGACGGGCGTCGTATAAGACCGTCGCCCCGTCGCGTATTACCGGCGGGCAAACGACGAGCGAGACCCACGATCCCAGACTTTAACGGCAGGGGACCTTACTATAATGAAGAGGCAGGAACGCGCACCGCCTGACTAGTGGCCCTCAGCTTCAGCGTGAGGGCCGTACCTGATCGGGAGTAATTTTGCACGGAGGTATTCCATGGCAACCTACGTCATCCTCAGCCGTCTCGCTCCTGACGCGTTCAAGGATCCCAAGGAACTCAAACAGATCGCCGACTCCGTGGCGGAGAAGATCAAGGCGGAATGCCCCGCCGTCACCTGGAAAGACAGCTATCTGACGCTCGGGCGATTCGACGTCGTGGACATTGTCGAGTCGAACGATCTCAAACAGCTTGAGCTCGCGGCGTTGATCATCCGGGGTTATGGTCATGCCGCAACCGAGACCATGCAAGCGACCGTGTGGAAAGATTTCATCGGGGCGCTGTAGCCTCGCTGTTCATCTCTCTCTGTAGTGTGCCCGGACTTGCGCGCTCACCGGGCACTTCGTGACAAGGCGCCCTGGCGCCCCACGGTGTTTCGGTCGAACTGGCTCGCCTTTGAAAAGCAGCGCAAGAAGCGCCCCTAGCACGTGACATGCAGAATCGCGTTGGTTCGGCTTGTCTGCTCCTTGAGTCTGGCGATGGCCTCCTCCGTCGGCACGATAACCAGTTCGACTTTCCGGCGCTCGGCTTCCTGCTTTACCTCCTCCATCACCGGCAGAGCCCCGGTGCCGGTGCCGATCACGAGGCACTGGCAATTCCACGGGATGGCCTCAGCCGTAGATACGGGAGTATGGCCGAACGCTTCGCGAAACGCCTTGGATGGTTTCTTCTTGCGCTTGCGAACCTGCCCGCGGTCGATCACCACGTCATGCTCGTAAGTGACGCCATCTATACGGATGGAACCGAAAGAAAACGCGTCGAAGTGCATGCCCGCCTCCACTTGTCCAATCGCCGCCGTCACCAGAATGGCCGCGGTACGGTACAAATAACCGGCTATTGAGAAAAACCAGCGCCCGTCGTTCATTGCGCGCGCACCAGGAACGGCAAAGGGTCGTGTCGTCGACGGAACTTTCCACACCCGGCGTGCGTATGTCAGATGATTTGCGCCGCGAGGATTGCATCGGCGTCTACGCGGTTGGCGCCATGCTGGCGGCGACGCGTGGACCTACGCGCGTAGAACTGGCGTGCTGTCGCAGAGATTCAACGTCGGTAACCTCCGGCGAAGTGCGGTAGGCTCCGCCGTTCCACACCGATGCGACGACCCCATCACCGATGCGAACTCAGGCAGCCCCCGCTTGCATGGCGTAAATGGAAGGTTGCGGAATCGGAATTCCACTGCCTTTTGACTAGGAACCTGACTGTTTTCGAAACCCGATTTTGTCATCTCAATTGCGGCAAATTCACGATCGGATGAGCAGTTCATCCATTGCAGAATGGCTGTTCATGGAACTGCTCGAAAACTGAAACAAGACGCCGGAGGCCCCAGTAGCCGGAGCGCACTGGGGCACGGAATTACGCGTTTCGACTTTCCGGACGATGGGGCCGTCCATTTCCCCCTTAACGGCCTCTCATATCCCTGTGGCGACGACGACTGACTGTTTCCCAGAGTTTTTTCGCCTGCGTCTGGGCAAACCGTGCATGTTCATCCCGTTGAGCTTGAGATTCCGCGTGGGCCATCTCATCAGGGGCACCTGTCATTGGATGCCGCCTGAACAGATCTGAGAGCTTTCGGACCATAGCAACCTCCGATACGGCAGCTGCGCCGTATTAGCAGTGTACGCCGTCGTCGAGCGGTGCGAGCAGGAAGATCCGCCAATCCGCGCGGCGCCATGTCGCACGATAGAAGTGCAGCCCGTCAAGCTCGCATCCGTGACAGCCAGAAGCGAAGCAAACGACCCGCCCTCGCCATATGAAGTGTTCTTTGATTGATACGCCCTTTGGATACGACCGGGTACATCACAACGCGGGAATCGACGCTTCTCACATCAAATCGAGTCCGACCTTGGTCGACAACCCCGCCGACGCATGTTGAAGGCATTAACTTGCGCTGGACCTTAATTTTTCCAGTAGGACGCTACGCGAGCAGACTTCGTCCAAGGCGGGCTCAGGAGGCCGCGACGCTGCCGCTGGTCAACGCGCGTAGACCAGCGCCGACGAGACTTGCCGGGTAGACAGCAAGCGTTTGATTACGAACGGGATTAAATCGGTGCCAGAAGGCAAGCCCTTTTCGGATCGGGAGCGCCCTAACCGGGAAATTGCTTGGAAATCATTGGCGCATCTCGTCCTCACCGCGCACGCCACTGATTCTCGATACCGCCGCCCTGTTAATCGTTCAACGGTCGTCGCAACGGCACGGTCATGACGCCAGTTGCGTCACCAAGACTTTTCCGATGAACGAATTGTCGCCGCGAATGATCTGACGCACGTTGCGCGTTACCTCGGCAAGCGAAACACTGCTGGTTGCCGCCGCCGCGCCAACGAGGGCCTCCCAGGCGTGGAGCACGTCGAGCCCTGTGATCTCATAGCCATACCCGACTTCCATCCAGTTCAGCGCCGCCAGGGCGCAGGCCATGGCGAAATGCGGCTGCTTATCTGCAAAGTCCCGCGCAGCCCGAGTCAGTGTCCTCGGATCAGTCGGACTACGCGTTGGAAGAGACAATGCGACGTCGAACAGGCCGGCATCTTTTGCGGCGGCAAACCATTTACCTTCCGCGCCTGGTTCGCTTTCGACAAGGTCCGCGAGAATGCGTTCGGGCGGGCGTTCGGGATACTTTCGCGCAATCGCCCGGAACGTGGCCAGATGGGTGCCGGCGCGGTTTGCCGCGATCGCATAGCGACGGTAGGCCTCATCATTCATGCCGCAGCTGAGCAGGATGGCCTCGCACGCTTTTGCAATTTCGCCCCCAGGCGCATTCAGTCCCTGCGACGCTTCAGCGAGGCGCAGCGCGTCGCTTGGGCGACCGAGCGATACGAGCGCGTCGACGGCCCAGCGACGATACCACCAGAGACCCAGACGATCGCTGTCCACGAGATCGATCACGTCCCGATAGCGGCCCGCAGCATACAGTGCACTCAGACACGGGACAGTGCCAACGAAATAGCCGTGACCGCCGGAACCCAGCACTTCGGTCACAATCGGTAGAAGTCGGTCCGCCCATCGGCAAGCGAGTTCATGCGTCGCGCACAGCGTGCCCCACTGCGCGCCCAGACTTTCGATGTAGGGCATCTGATCTTCCTGTAGCGCCTTGAACAGCCTCTCGAGCCAGCGTTCGCGCGCGTCACATGAGGGACGGGCGTGGACCGACCCGAGCCGCCCGCCGTACGGCCGCTCGCTCCTGAATTTCATTGGCCTTCCCAAAACCCATGTTCATGGTTCACACGACTCACTCCTCACGCCTCGCTACGGTTGAGCGCTTGACGTCGTCAAAGCTGTAGGTGTACCCCAAGACCGCATACCTCGTTTCGAGCGCCAATACGCCCGATTGACCGACGATCGACCCCATCGACCCCTCGTCGCCTGACAGTCGCGGAAAGTAACTATCGACGAGCGCGCGTTGCGCGGACCAACAATCCGTAATTCACTGATGAAGGACGCAAAAGTTGCTTCTGGGTTCGGCCCAGAGCGTGTCAAAACACACAGCCCCTCGAATTGACGAAGCGCTGTCGCGGCGCAAGCCATTTTGATATCTCCCTCGCCCCTTGGCTATTGGCAGAACCGGCGCGGATGCTCCATATCGTGGATATCGCGATCTCCGTCCGGTGTTGATAGGCATACCGTCGAAGAATCGATTCCGGTGCGAAGCGCACACTTCTTGGTCAACTTATCCACCAAGAATCATCTACTTACCGTATTTCTCTAGGTCCCCGCAAAAGCGGACGGATCGGGGTTTCTACTTGTGTCCACCATGCGGAATTGTTTGTTTTCGGCCTTATTGCAAACGAATACAGCGGCTCTATAGTTGACCTCACGTACATAACGTGGCCGACCAAGTCAAACCCCACCGCTGCGAATCCCGAACGACCCACGCAGCGGAGCAACTGCCCGAAAAAACCGTTTCTATTAAGGATTCCAAAATGCGTAACAGCAACAGCGACCGGAAGGTCGTTTTAATCACCGGAGCCGGGATCGGTATCGGTCGGGCCACCGCAAAAGCTTTCGGCGCTCCCGACTACACCGTCCTTGTGACCGACGTGCTCCATGAAGAGGGAGAGGCTGTTGCGGCCGAAATCCGCGACGCTGGCGGAAGCGCTACGCATTATTCTGCGGCGAAGGCTGGTGTAGTCGGTCCCGTGCGCGGCCTCGCAGTGGAATTAGGGCGGCACGGAATCCGCGCGAATGGATTGGCACTTGGGTTCATTCGCACGGCACAAGCACTCTCCGAACAGCACTCAAAACGCGCAGCAGGCCTCGCGGCTGTATCGGCTCCAATTCCACGTGGCCGCGTTGGCGAGCCGGAAGACATGGCCGATGTCATCACATTCATGGCGTCGGACAAAGCTCGATACCTTTCGGGGCAAACGATTCTAGTCGATGGCGGCTTCGCCATTCAGAGCCACTAATTAACTTTCTCATATACGTTTGGAGGATTTATGGGCAGCCTAACTGGCAAAACGGCTTTGGTCACAGGCGCTGCGCGTGGGATCGGACAGGCAATCGCATTGGCCTTCGCTAGAGAAGGCGCGGACGTCGCTGTCCTCGATCGCCGGAAGGAAGATGCGGAGCAGACTGCAGCACGAATCCGCGATCTTGGCGTGAAAGGCATTGCGATTGCTGCGGACGTTGGCGAGGTGTCGCAGGTAAATGCAGCGGTCGACGCGGCAATCAGCGCGCTTGGCCGGATTGACGTCCTTGTCAATAACGCGGGAATCGAGTCCGCTTCGCTCGTTGCTGAAATGCCGACCGAAATGTGGGACAAGATGATGCTGATTAATCTGCGCAGCGTCTTTCTCTGTACTCGAGCGGTTCTACCGGGCATGCGCGAGCGCAAACACGGCAGAATTATCAACATCAGTTCGCAGCTCGCGCACAAAGGCGCGAAGGAACTCGCTCACTACGCTGCAGCGAAGGCGGGTGTCATCGGTTTCACTCGGTCGCTTGCGTACGAGGTGGCCGACCAGGGAATTACAGCGAACGCAATCTGTCCTGGCCCAGTCGACACGGAATTGTTTCGTAGCCTTCCCGAGTCGTTCCGGCGCGCGAAGCTCGCAGAGTTGCCGATCGGCCGCGCTGCGTCTGTCGATGAGATTGCGCCTGCCGCGGTTCTGCTTGCCTCCGATGGCGGTTCGTACTTCCTCGGAGCAACTCTCAATCCCAACGGTGGCGACTACATGATCTAACTGGTTGCCGTAACGAAGCGAAGCACGCTTTACGTTACGGCCCGGATCAGGCTGATAGCGAGCAATGCGCTCGCTTCGTAGTCCTATGGTACCGAAACAGTGAATACTTCTGCCGAAAGGCGAAGGAGTTAGTCAAAATGGCTAAGTACAAGAATCCGTTCGAGTTCAAGGTCGAACCAATATTGTCCACCGACGTAAAGCGAGCGACAATTGTTGCGTTCTTCGCGTGGGTGTTTGCGGTCTATGATTTCATCCTCTTCGGAACTCTTCTTCCTGAGATCGGCGCTCATTACAAGTGGGACCCTGCAGAGCAAGCAGCGATTGCGACCTGGGTTGCCGCCGGTACCGCGTTGATCGCGTTCGTGATTGGGCCGATTCTCGACAAAGCTGGACGCAAAAATAGTTTGTTGTTCACTGTCGCCGGCGCTGCGGTCTGCTCTGGTTTGACGGTGATCGGGGGCTCCCTTGGGCGTTGGCCTCTGATCCTGATCCGATCGCTCTCAGGTCTGGGTTATGCGGAAGAGACAGTCAACGCGACATATCTGAACGAGCTTTACACGGCTGCTAATGATCCTCGTCTGAACAAGCGCAAGGGTTTCATTTATAGCTTGGTGCAGGGCGGCTGGCCGATTGGTGCACTCGTAGCAGCCGGCCTTACAGCGTTGCTGCTGCCCCGGGTGGGCTGGCAAGGGTGCTTTGTTTTTGCGACGTTCCCTGCAATCGTAATCTTCTTCATGACTCGCCGTCTGAAGGAAAGCCCTCAATTTTTGGTCCATAAGCACGTGAAGAAACTTCGCGATCGTGGCGAAGAGGAAGCTGCTAGAAAGATTGCAGCGCGTCATGGTATCGACTACGAAGAGCATTCATCGGCTGGAATCTGGGCGGCCTTCCGAGGTGAATCCCTGCGTCCGACTCTGGTCCTTGGTGGCGGCTTGCTTCTTAACTGGTCCGCGATTCAGGTTTTCGGCGTGCTTGGCACCACCGTTCTGACGCAAGTGCATAATGTTTCGTTCGAGAACTCCCTTCTGATCCTCGTACTGTCGAATGTGGTCGGCTACATCGGTTACCTTTCGCACGGCTTCATCGGCGACAAAATTGGCCGGCGGAACACTCTGGCCCTCGGATGGATGCTGGGTGGATTCGCGTTCGCTGGGATGCTGTATGGACCGCACGACCTCTACGTCGTGGTGGGCCTTTATAGCCTCGGTCTCTTCTTCCTGAACGGCCCATATGCCGCCGCCCTTTTCTTCATCGGCGAGAGCTATCCGACCGCGATCCGCGGCACCGGAAGTGCAATTGTTCATGCAATGGGCCCGATCGGCGCAATTTTGGCGGGTCTTGGCATCACCGCGGCGCTCAGCTCGGGAAGCGACTGGCTGCATGCTGGCCTGTTATTCGGTGCCGTTCCGTGCTTCCTTTCAGGTTTGTTAATCTTCGCTACGCGTCACGTCGATCCAGAAGAACATACTTGGAGCGAGGTGGCCTATGAACCGCACTTTATCGATGCCCATGCGCCCAGTCCCTACAACGCAGTGATCGAATAAGGTTACTGGCTTCGCAGCAGGCGCGCCGGTCTCCAACGGCCCGCCTGTTTCATTTTTTCATTTCAATGGGGGCACTCTCTTACGTACCGTTCGGTCAAACATTCGGTTCCGCATCGCCGGAACCGGCCATCCGCGCCCTTCCCCAGCCTTCACTGCCAGCACCATCGACGAACGTCCACATTGACTCATTCCCTCCGACGGCTGATCAAACACGACCTCGCAAGTCTGAGATATCAAGATTGGCCTGATGCACGAGATTTTGGATAATGCGTGATTCCGTGCGTAGTAGGGCGACTAGCTCTTGTTGGCGTGCGGCTGTCAGACTGTCCACTAGCGCCGTCACACTCAACGCTGCGAGCGGAGCACCGCCACTGTCTCGAATAACCGTGCCTACTCCACTCAATCCGGGGATTAGGCTGCTATCGTGGTTGGCATACCCTACGTCTTGCGAATGCTTGACAATTTTTAGCAAGGACGGCACGGACAACCCACCGTACGTGAACAGTCGCTTCGCATTGGCATGGCAGATGCGCGAGATCTCGTCGTCTGGAAGAAGCATCAGCAACGCGAGGCTGCCGGCCCCTACCCCGAGAGGTCGGTGCACGCCGATCTGTATCGCAGGCACAGTCACAGGTTCGCCCCCTTCCACCCTTGCAATTGAGATAGCGTCCGACTCGCTGCGAATCGTCAAGAACGCGATATCCCCTGTTGTCTCCGCAATCCGCTTCAGCGATGGCTCGCAGATCGCCTGCAACTTAAACTGAGTTGCCGCAGTCAGGCCAAGCTCGTACAAACCGTGTCCAAGCAGATATCGGCGGGTCTGGGGATGCTGCATGACGAGCCCTTCCCTCACCAGACAACTGAGAATGCGATGAATCGTCGGCCGCTCCAGCTTCAGTTGAGTTGCCAGATCCGATAGACGCAATCCATGCACGCTGAAGGACGCGATCTCCCGCAGGATCTTTGCTGCCCTTTCTATACTCTGTGTTCCTTTCCCTTTGTTCATTGCCGACGTCCGGATATCAATGTCCATGCTGTGAATCGTCCTTCGAAGTGACTAGGGTACACCCAAAGAGTCCATATAGCGGACGTATTTTTCGCGTCGCCCCGTTGTGAGCGGAAATTTACAAGGTTAAGGTTGAAGTGAAGGTCAATGCTGCATTTTCAGGAGTTTACGGCGTCTCGTAAAGATCTCCCCTTTCAGGATTGACCCTGCACCGACCACACGTTCTGACCTGCAAGTCCGTATTACGGATTACTAGCTAGCAAGCAGTCCCGTGCGTTGGAACCCATCTTTGGCCACCTTTCATGGCTACAACATACTTAGGGAGACTCATCATGGCGCAGCGCATCGTAGATTTGACGTTGACCCTGGCGGACAACATGCCAGCACACAAGTTGTTCCAGCGACCCATCATTGCGCCTCACCTCACTCACGAAAAGTCACTATCCCTAGGATTAGGTGTTCCAGAGGACCCTATGACGTTCGCGACGACGTTCATCAGCACGCTTGATCACATCGCGACGCACGTCGACGCCTTCTATCACACCAACCCCAAGGGCCAACCTGTCGATGAGATGCCTCTGTCGATGTTCATGGGGAAGGCGGTCTGTTTGGACATGACGCACATCCCCGATCTTGGTGATATTGACGTCAGAGACCTCGAAGAAGGTGAGCAGAACGCGGGCGTGAAGATCGACGGTCACATTGTGCTGATGAATACCGGTCTTCACAAGCGTCATTACCCGGACCTGAAGGTCGTTTGGAGTAACCCAGGCTTGACCGCGGAAGCAACCCATTGGCTTGCGGATCGTGGCTCCAAACTGCATGGTGTAGAGGGTCCGTCCACGGACAAACCGTCTCATAACCTTTTCCCAAGTCATCGCGTATGCCGAGATCGAGGGATCACCCACTACGAGTGGCTTGTGAATCTGGAAGAACTCATCGGCAAAGGAGAGTTTATGTTTTACGGGCCGCCGCTGAAAATCCAAAACGGAAGCGGTTCGCCGGTGCGCGCTTGGGCCGTTCTTAACGACTGACACCTTCCGGACCATCTTTCCACATTAGCAACCGGGACCCTGCGAGGGGTTCCCTGCCAAGAATCCACGCAATCGAGTAGGCGGCGCCATGAACTCTCCTGCTGACAATGATCAACGCATCCCTATCACCCTGCTTGCAGGTTTCCTTGGCGCAGGTAAAACGACCTTGGTGAATCGCATCTTGTCACGCCCCGACTCCGGGAAAATCGCAGTCATTGTGAACGAGTTCGGAGAAGTGGGTATCGACGGCGACCTGATCAGCCAAGCATCAGAAGACATGTTGGAACTGAGTAACGGCTGCATCTGTTGTTCTAGCAAGGACGACCTGATGGAATCGCTATACAAGCTCTACATGCGCAAAGCAGGCTTATCGGGGCCGAAGATCGAATTCGACCGGGTTCTGATAGAGACGACCGGCATCGCAAATCCTCTGCCGCTTGCACAAGCTTTCTACACGGATATGTCGCTGAGCCTCACGTACCGCTTGGACGCCATCGTAGCGCTGGTTGATCTGAGACATGTTGAAGCTCAGTTGCATCACGCTCCGGAAGCGGAGCGGCAAATTGCCCTCGCTGACAAAATCATTTTCAATAAACGTGACCTGGTAGACGCTGAGCAGTACGACGCTGCAACCTCTCTGGTACAGGCGCTGAACCCTCTCGCTGTAAAGACCACGGTGAGTTTTGGCAATGTGACGGCTGCCGAGTTGCTCGACCTGGGTTTATTCGACCCTGGCACGCGCGAGACGGCGATTGCGAGCTGGATCGGTATGGAGAGCGAGCAGACACCGTCCCTCGCGCATGAGTCGTGCGCCTTGTGCAAGTCCGGGGAGCATCACCACCACAACAATCATTCGCACCCTCATGTTGACGTGTCGTCAGTAAGTTTTCGTGAGCCTGAAGCTCTCGATTACGAGAAGTTCCTTACGTTCTTGACGCGGCTGACACAGGAGCACGGTACGAATCTTTATCGAGTAAAGGGGCTGATCAAGTTGTTTGGTTCGGATCGTCCCATCATTGTGCAGGGGGTCCAACATGTTTTCAGCCCCCTCACGTACGCGGATGCGTGGCCACGAGGCCTTGCCGAGACTCGCCTCGTTGTAATCGGGAAAAGCCTTGAACGAGAGAGAATCGTTAGTAGCTTCAACGCATGCATCGCAAGTGGCGCCGTCGCTGTAAAACATGGCGTCGTCATGGTCTAGCAAGAAGGTATTCAAGAATGTACTCATCCGATTTCACCACCGCCCTCGAGATGCGAGATGCGATTGCGGAAAAGAGAATCTCACCCGTCGAGATATTGAAGGAGGTGTATGAGCGCATCGACGCCCTCGAGCCTAAGCTGAACTCCTTCGCGACGCTAACGCCGGAACTCGCATTCGCCAACGCTCGACGTGCTGAACAGGCCGTCATAAGAGGCGAGCCTCTTGGTCCACTCCACGGGCTTCCGATCTCGGTTAAGGATCTTATCGCTGTAGGCGGCGTTCGCCATACGTTCGGTTCAAGGGCCATGGCAGAGAATGTCGCCGGGAACGATGCCCCCTCCGTGGAGCGCGTGAAGGCAGCCGGAGCCTGCGTTGTCGGCAAGACCACCACAAGCGAATTTGGTTGCAAAGCTGTCGGCGATTCTCCTCTCACGGGCGTTACACGAAACCCATGGGACTTGTCCAAGACAGCCGGCGGATCGAGTTGTGGCGCCGCTGCGAGCGTTGCGGCCGGCATCACCCCGTTCGCCTTAGGTACCGACGGCGGAGGCTCAATCCGCACACCCGCCTCCTTTTGTGGAATCTTTGGGATCAAACCGCAGTTCGCGCGCGTACCAGTTTTTCCTGCGTCAGCGACGCCAAGCCTGGGACACGTCGGCCCCCTCGCTAGAACTGTCCGAGACGCCGCATTGCTACTGTCGGTTATCGCTGGGGCAGACCGTCGCGATCCGTTTTCGCAACAAGGCGCAATTCCGGATTTTCTTGGTGCGTGTGAAGAATCAATTGAAGGGATGCGCATCGCTTGGAGTCCAACGCTTGGCTATGCAAAGCCCGACTCCGAAGTACTTGAAATTGCCGAGTCTGCGCTTCGCACGTTCGAGGCGTTGGGCTGTGACATCGTGCTGTTGGAGGATGGAATCGGAAAAGACCCCGCGGATATGTGGACGGCCGAGTTCTATGCGGGTGTCGGGACTCGCTTGCGTGGAACACTTTTTGAGTCGAGAGAAATACTCGACAAAGCTGTCGCCAGGATGCTCGACAACGCTTTGGATCAGAGCTTGTTACACTACTACGAACGAGTCTTCGAACGCTATGAATTTCGCGAGAAAGTTCGGACTGTACTCGAACCGTACGATTTGCTTCTGTCGCCGACTGTTCCCATCCCGCCATGCGACGTTGATATCGATGTGCCGGGGCGGCCCGAGGGACGGAACTTGTGCACATGGCAGTACTACACCTACCCGTTCAATCTGACCGGACAGCCCGCGGCGTCGATTCCTGTCGGCTTTACGTCGAGCGGCTTGCCAGTTGGACTGCAAATGGTTGCCAAGATCAGTTGCGAAAGCGATATTTTCCGCGCGGCTGCGGCGTTCGAAAGTTCTCGCCCGTGGCTTCATAGAACCCCACCAATACTCAAGAGCTAACCGGATGCGGTTTGACTTCAGCGATCTACAGTTGCTAATTCACATCGCAGATTCGGGCAGCATAACCGCCAATGCTCAGTTGGCAGGCCTGTCTTTGGCTGCCGCAAGCGCACGCGTTCAAGGCATGGAACTGGCAAGGAACTCGAGCTGCATGCACGGGGAGATGGACTTCTGGCCGGCACGGCGAGAAGTCCGGGTGTCAAACGATCGCCGTGATGTGCTCGCAGCATTCAACGACCGCGGGCGAGATCGTATTAAATTCGATCTTCGGAATACCGAGTCTGAACGTACCGATACCATCTTCGATGCCCGGATCGTTGTTCAGCCGTGTAGTTCCCGGGGAATCGGACCGCTCAAACCATAGTCTTCGAAGTACGCAACAAATCCTTCACGTTGCGGAGAACAACAAACCAAACCGAACTCTACAGATCGGGTGGGAGGGAAGTAAGCCAGGCGTATTGGATACCACTTCGAGCCGAACCAATTCAAATACTGAATTCGAATCGGTTCGGCGTGCCGCGTCATGCGGATCCGGATTCCGCGTTTGTCGATCGGGTCAGCGTACGCCGGCTCGTTAAGCCATTCGAATTCTTTATTGAAAGCAAGCATTACAGTCTTCGATCTGTAGGGCTGAACTCATGATCTACTGAAGATCACTTCCATCCCTCAAGCCTCAGTGTCGCTCGTACGAGGCGTTGCTCCTCCTGCTCGATCTCACGCAGGCTCTCGCGCACTCCATTGATGTGATCTGCAGCTGCCCGATAAGCTTGCTCCGGCAACTTTCCTGTGACAGCGTTGTAGAGTCGTGCGTGCTGCCGGTCGATGAGCTTGCGATGCGGCTGCCTGTGGTAGAGGTTGTTCACTGACGCAAATACCGAGCTCAACAGCAAATCCGTGAGGGACCGCAGCGTATGCACGAGCACGGGGTTGTGCGACGCTTCGCAGATTGCCAGATGAAACGCGTGATCGAGCCGGGCATGCGTCGCTGGGTCCGTCTCAGTAACGTGTGCTGCAAGCATCTCGTCATAACGACGAGTAATCATCATGTAGTCGGCTGGCGTGCCGCGCAAAGCGGCGAGCCGAGCTGACTCCGCTTCCAGCATGCCACGCACTTCGAACAGGTCGTACAGCGTGCGCGGCTGCGATGCAAGCAGATGCATCAAAGGCGATTGCGGCGGCTGCGCTGTCAGGTTCGCAACGAACGATCCCTTCCCATGCGCTGTATCGATGATGCCCCGCGCCCGCAGGAGTTTCAGCCCTTCACGCAACGCCGTCCTTGATACGCCGAGCTTGTCCGTTAGACGGCGCTCCGAGGGCAACGCCTGCCCCGACGTCAACACGCCATCGACAATCAGTCTCTCGATGCGCTCCGCGACCACATCGGCAATATTGCGGTCGGGAACGCTGGCGGCGTTTTCGGTATCGGAAATCACTGGTATGACCACCTGGCAAACTGGTTCTGGCTAAACTCAATCATAACGCCAAACTCCATCAGTTGACTGCGCTAGTAGATTTTGCTGGCTTCGCGTCGAATAAAAACTGGTATTACCACCGACCGATCTCATCGACAACGGAACTTGAAACGTGAACAATCCGAGGGTACACGGATAAGCGGGGCGCGAAAGCGCAACCGCATGCCCACGGAGACATCCCATGAGTTACGCCTACGACGAACGGGTCGACGGCCCTCTTCCCGCACACGACAAAGCCACACTGGTCGCCGAACTGCAGCGGCTCGTCCCTTCGATGCAACTGCTGCACGACAAGGAAGACCTGCGTCCATTCGAATGCGACGGTCTCTCCGCGTATCGCACGACGCCGATGATGGTCGCGCTGCCCGATTCAATCGAGCAGATACAAGCTCTGTTGAAATTCGCTGCCGCACGCAAGGTGCCTGTCGTCGCCCGTGGCGCCGGCACGGGTCTATCAGGTGGCGCGCTGCCGCTCGAACAGGGCATCTTGCTCGTGATGGCGCGCTTTAACCGCATCCTGCACATCGATCCGGAGGCATCGGTAGCACGCGTTCAGCCGGGTGTGCGCAATCTCGCGATCTCGCAGGCGGCTGCGATTCATGGCCTTTATTACGCCCCTGACCCGTCATCGCAGATCGCCTGTTCGATCGGAGGCAACGTCGCCGAGAACGCGGGGGGTGTGCATTGCCTGAAATACGGCCTGACAGTCCACAACATCCTGAAGCTCGAGGTCTTGACCATCGAGGGCGAGCGTCTGACGATCGGCTCCGAAGCGCTCGACTCGCCGGGCTTCGATCTGCTCGCGCTGCTGACGGGCTCCGAAGGCATGCTCGGCATCGTTACGGAAGTCACCGTCAAGCTGCTGACGAAGCCGCAGAGCGTGAAAGTGCTACTCGCGAGTTTCGACGATGTCGAGAAAGCCGGCGATGCCGTCGCGCAGATCATCGGAGCGGGCATCATTCCCGGCGGCCTCGAAATGATGGACAACCTCGCGATCCGCGCCGCCGAAGAATTCATCCATGCTGGCTATCCGGTCGATGCCGAAGCCATCCTGCTGTGCGAACTCGACGGCGCCGAATCCGACGTGCGGGAAGATTGCGATCGCGTGGGCGCGTTGCTGCGCGAAGCGGGCGCGACCGATATCCGCATCGCGAAGGACGAAGCCGAACGCCAGCGCTTCTGGGCCGGCCGCAAGAACGCGTTTCCCGCCGTGGGCCGCATCTCGCCCGATTACTACTGCATGGACGGCACGATCCCGCGTCGCGAACTCGCGCGCGTGCTGCTCGGCATCGCGGATCTGTCGAACGAATATGGCTTGCGCGTCGCGAATGTGTTCCATGCCGGCGATGGCAACATGCATCCGCTGATTCTGTTCGACGCCAACGCACCCGGCGAGATGGAACGTGCCGAGACGCTCGGCGCGAAGATACTCGAACTGTGCGTCGCAGTAGGCGGCAGCATCACGGGAGAACACGGTGTCGGGCGTGAAAAGATCAACCAGATGTGCGTCCAGTTCAGCAGCGAAGAACTTACGCTGTTTCATTCGCTGAAGGCAGCGTTTGACCCCGACGGCCTGCTCAACCCAGGCAAAAACATTCCAACGTTACGTCGCTGCGCTGAGCACGGCGCGATGCATATTCATCACGGCAAGCTGCCGTTTCCTGAGTTGGAGCGCTTCTGATGCGACGTGAATTCGATTCGATGGATGACAGCGCCCGACTCGTCGCGCAAGTGCAGCGCGCAATTGCTGAACACAGACCGCTGCGCATTTGCGGCAGCGACAGCAAGCGCTTTCTTGGACGCGACGTGGGAGGCGACGAGCTCAACACGCGCTCGCACCGCGGCATCGTAGCCTATGAGCCGACCGAACTCGTCATTACCGCGCGCGCAGGGACTCCGCTCGCCGAGTTGAACGCAGTGCTCGATGAAGCCGGGCAGATGCTGCCGTGCGAGCCGCCGCTGTTTGACGGAAAAGGCACCGTGGGCGGAGCGGTGGCGAGCGGACTGTCGGGCCCCCGGCGTCCGTGGGCTGGCTCGATGCGGGACTTCGTGCTTGGCTGCCGCGTCGTTACAGGCGATGGTGATCATCTGCGCTTTGGCGGCCAGGTGATGAAGAACGTCGCAGGCTACGACATGTCGCGTCTGCTCGCTGGTAGCTTTGGAACGCTTGGCCTGCTGACAGAAGTCTCGCTGAAGGTGCTGCCGAAGCCCCGTGAGCGTCGCAGTTTCGCTGTCACACTTGACGCCCATGAGGCGATGCACGAACTGTCGTCCTGGCGCAAGACCGCGCTGCCCGTGAGTGGCGCGTGTTACGTCGAAGGCAGGCTGCATGTACGGCTCGAAGGTGGAAGCGGGTCCGTGAAATCGGCAGCGGACCGGGTCGGCGGCGAGGAAATCGACTGCGCGTTCTGGGACGCACTGCGCGATCATCAGCTACCGTTTTTCGGGGATACGCGCCCGCTATGGCGCCTATCGCTACCGAACGCGACGCCGCTGATGCCCTTGCCGGGCGATGCGCTGCTCGACTGGGCGGGTGCGCAGCGCTGGCTTAAGAGTGAGGCGCCGGCGGCAGAGATTCGCCAGCTTGCGCAGGCGGCGGGCGGCCATGCGACCTGCTTTACGCCATCACACGAGCGCGAGCCGTTTCAGCCGCTCGCGGCGCCGCTGCTGCGCTACCAGCAGCAACTGAAACGCCGCCTCGACCCGAATGGCGTGCTGAACCCCGGCCGGCTGTACACCGGTCTCTGACGCGAGCGCCATCATGCAAACGAATCTCGACTCTCACGCGAAAGCCCTGCCCGATGCCGAGGAAGCAGAAAGCATCCTGCGCTCGTGCGTGCATTGCGGTTTCTGCAACGCGACGTGCCCGACGTATCAACTGCTTGGCAACGAACTCGACGGACCGCGCGGGCGCATCTATCTGATCAAGCAACTGCTCGAAGGCCAGCCCGTCAGCGAGAAGACCCAATTGCATCTGGACCGTTGCCTCACGTGTCGCAATTGCGAAACAACCTGTCCGTCCGGCGTCACCTATCACCGCTTGCTCGATATAGGGCGTGCCGAACTGGAACGCCGGGTAGAACGGCCCATCAGCGAACGTCTGACACGTAAAGGCCTGCGCACAGTGATTCCGCGCCCGGTCGTGTTCGACGCGTTGCTCACGACAGGACGCGCGGTCCGGCCTTTGTTGCCCGGGAGTGTGCAAAAGAAGATCCCGGCGCGCGCCGCCGTGCCTGCGAAGGCTCGTCCTGTGGTGCGTCACGCTCGCCGCGTGCTGATGCTAGAGGGCTGCGTGCAACCCTCGCTGTCGCCGAATACGAATGCCGCTGCCGCCCGCGTGCTCGACCGACTTGGCTTGAGCGTAGTACCCGTCAGCGAAGCGGGCTGCTGCGGCGCGACCGACTACCACCTCAACGCGCAGGATGCGGGTCTCGATCGCGCGCGCCGCAATATCGATGCGTGGTGGCCGGCCGTCGAGGCAGGAGCCGAGGCAATCGTGCAGACAGCGAGCGGCTGCGGCGCGTTCGTAAAGGAATATGGGCATCTGCTGCGCAATGATCCGTTTTATGCGGCGAAAGCGGCGCGCGTGAGCACGCTCGCGCGCGATCTCGTCGAAATGCTTGTGCCCGAGCCGCTCGAAGACCTGCGGCTTGACCGCGACAACATCCGATTGCGCGTCGCGTTTCACTGCCCCTGCACACTGCAACATGCGCAAAAGCTCGGTGGCGCTGTAGAAGGTGTACTGATGCGGTTGGGATTCGATCTTTCAGCTGTGCCCGATGCGCATCTGTGTTGCGGGTCGGCGGGAACGTATTCGATCACGCAACCCGAGATCGCGAGGAAGCTGCGCGACAACAAAATGGATGCGCTGGAGAGTGGGCAACCAGATATCGTTGCGACTGCGAACATTGGATGCCAGATGCATCTGGATGGCGCGGGTAGGACGCCTGTGCGGCATTGGATCGAGCTCGTTGAGGAAATGCTCGATGCAGCGGATCGTTCGATGCAATGCCGCTTATTTGACTCAGCCGTGACAAACGGACTCGAGACGCCAAGCTGAGTCGCTATCGTGGAGCACGGTGAATGACTACGCAACTTTCGCATGCTGATCCCAGCCATGAGTCTTGCATCCAGGTTCGAAACAACGCCAGTCAAATCGGCTCTTCAGCGGAGACAGCGTTCGCCAACGCAGCTCCGCCCGGGCCGAATCTGCAGAATGCTGGGCGTGCGGGCACTGTCGGGCACGAAAGACGTTTTCCGTAGTAGGTAATGCGATTATTTCTGGGAGTTGTCAGCTATCGTACGAAACGCTTGTATGTCCTGCTCCGGAGTGCTCTTTACCTTTTCCGCCATTCGCGTCCATTTCCCGCCAATCGTCAGCGCAAAGCGCTCGCGCGACAATTGGCCTGCCGTTAGCGACTCGCTTCGTCCCGCAGCCGGAACTGCGCAACAGCATCGTTGAGCCGCACGCTCTGCTCTTCAAGCGAAAGCGCGACGGCCGACGCCTCGTCGACAAGCGCTGCGTTTTGCTGCATCGTCTGCTCCATTTTCGTCACGGTCACGTTGACCTGCTCGATGCCGACCGACTGCTCGTCTGAGGCGATGCTGATCTCCCCCATGATCGTGTTGACGCGCTCAACCGCATTGACGAGCTCGGACATCGTCGAGCCCGCCTGCGCGACCAGGCCGCCGCCCTCCTCGACGCGGCGCGTCGAAGCGCCGATCAGTTCCTTGATCTCCTTCGCAGCCGACGCGCTGCGTTGCGCGAGCCCGCGAACCTCGGTCGCGACGACGGCGAAGCCGCGCCCCTGCTCGCCGGCGCGTGCGGCTTCGACGGCCGCGTTCAGCGCGAGGATGTTGGTCTGAAACGCGATGCTCTCGATGACGCCGACGATGCCCGTGATCCGCGAGGAGCTTTCGGAGATCGCCGACATCGTCGCGACGACGCGCTCCATCGCCTGCCCGCTGCGCGCCGCGATGTCGGCGGCGCCCTCGACATGGCGGCGCGCATCCCGGGCGTTGTCGGCGTTCTGGCGCACCGCAGCCGTCAGCTGCTCGACGCTCGCCGCGGCCTGCTGCAGCGACACGGCCTGCTGTTCGGTGCGCGAGGACAAATCGACGTTGCCGCTCGCGATCGCGCGGACATCGCTGACAATCGTTTCCGCACTCGCGCGTACCTGCTGCACCGTCGCGGTGAGCCCGGCCTGCATCTGCTTCAACGCATTCAGCAGATAGGCCATCTCGTTTGCGCGAGCGACGACGACGGTGCCCGTCAGGTCGCCCTTGGCGATCTTATCGAAGTGATCGACAGCGAGATCGATGGGCTCGACGATCGCCCTCGCGAGCGCGCGCTGCGCGAAGAAGCCGACGATGAGCGCAAGCGCGGCTACCGCACCCAACGCCCAGACAATCTTGTGGAATAGCGCGGCAGCCGCGTCGTAGCGGGCCCGCTCGCGGTCAAACTGAAAGATTTCGAGGGCCTCGATCGCCTGCTGGTATGCGGCGAAAAGCGCCGGGGGCGCGGAACGCTGCGTATCGAGGAAATTGAATGCGTCGTCGTGATCGAGCAGCGACAGCGCCTTCAAGAAGACCTGGTCAAGCAGCGTCTGGCGGTTTTTTTGGAGCGAGTCGAACAGCGCCTGCTCGCGTGCATCCCGATCGTGCAGGCGCGCGTACGCGTCAAGTTCGTCGTTGCTTTGCTTAAGCAACGTATGGAGTTGCGCGATCTCATTCTTGGCGGGCTGGCCGGCGGCGATGATTTGCGCGACATCGTTAAACCGCTCGCGTACGACGAGCATGCGCTCGGAGCTTGTCTTGAGGTGCAGCAGCGACGCGGTGTCGTCGCGGTACATCGATTCAAGCGCCGCATTGCCCGCGTAAAGGCCGACGATACACGACCCGACCACCAGGACTAGCAGCACGGTGTAGCCGGCGATCGTCGCCGCGAGGCCACCGCGGATGGAAAGCTGTTTGAGCATGGGGCTGCCTTGAACTGGCGACCGGCACGCGACCGGCGGCGGATGTGTCTTTCGGGTCACGAAACACGCTTGCCTCTTCGTACAGTGTGGCAAACGCGGGAGTAATGGACGGAATAACGGCGCGGCCAATAGGAAGTTTTGCGCTAACGCGACATCGACATGGCAAATTGCGACGCCCGTATGTCGACACCGGCCCGGTGGAATTCGCTGGACAACCGGACATTGTGTTCGTTTGCGGCGGCGTCGACGTGCAGAACCTCACGACAATCGCGCATCCGTCCGCTTTACGCCGTTTTTCCCCGCATGGGTGTCGCGCTCGGCGGCCTCTGCACGGCGGCACCTATGATGCGCGCGCTGCGTTCGAGCGCGGTTCGGTCGACGCATGGGTCATCTGGGACCCGTTCTTCGCCGCCGCGCAGAAATCGCTGAACGCGCGCGTCGTGGCGGATGCGAGCGGCGTCGTCGGCAATCGCGCGTATTACTTTTCGTCGCAAAGCTATGTGACGAAGAATGCCGATGTGATCCATGCCGTCATCGAAGAAATCAAGGCGGTCGATCAGTGGGGCAAGCAGCATCCGGACGAACTCGCATCCGAACTGGCGGGCTTGTGGGGATTGCCCAAACCCGTCGTCGAACTCGCGGTGAGCCGGCAAACGTTCGGCACCGAACTCATCACACGGAGCATCATCAGCGAGCAACAGCGGATTGCCGATACCTTCGCCGAACTTCGGCTCATACCGAAGCATGTGGATGTGCTCAAGGCCGCGCCGCCTGATCTGGCGTGAGCGCGGCCTCGAAAGGAAGCGGTGTTGAGTGGAACAATGGCGCTTCCAGATCGCACGGCTTGCCAATCCGAAAGCGTCGCGACCGGTCGCAGCGGAAATCCGCTACCGTGAGACGCCCTCTTTCTCGCGCCAAACGCTGCGCCACGAGACGAACGCAAGCGTGGGGTGGTCGCATGAAAGTCAAGGCTGCCTCATGAGCGCTTCCCGCATGAAGCCCGAATACCGGGAGCAGGCGGCTCAGATCGAGTGTGGTCCGTTCAGCGGGCGGACTGCAACATGGCATGCAGCAGCACGTTCGCACCTGCCTGCGCCCATTCCTTTGTAATGGCTTCCGTTTCGTTGTGACTCACGCCGCCAATGCAGGGAATGAAGATCATGCCTGTCGGCGCGACGCGTGCGGCATAGATTGCGTCGTGTCCCGCCCCTGAGATCATGTCCAGGTGCGAAAGGCGCAGATGATTCGCGGCGCTGCGCACGGTCTCGATACACGCAGGCGCAAACGGCACGGGTGCGCAATCGAATATCTGCTCGAGCGTGTATGTGAGGCCCAGTCCTTGCGCAACGTCCGCTGCCTGCTTGCGAAGCGCGGCATCCATCTGGTCGAGCACCTGCGCATCGGGATGCCGGAATTCGACCGTCAGGAAACATTCGCCAGGCACCGTGTTGCGCGAGTTAGGACGCGATTCGATCATGCCGACGGTGGCGCGGCCATCGGGCGCGTGCCGGCGCCCCAACCCATCGACCAAATCGATCAGCCGGGCCGCGCCGACCAGCGCGTCGCGGCGCAGGTCCATGGGCGTGGTGCCGGCATGCGCGTCGGCGCCGTGCAGCGTGATTTCATACCAGCGCTGTCCCTGACCGCCCGTGACCACGCCGATCGTTTTACCCGCACGCTCGAGGATCGCGCCCTGCTCGATGTGCAATTCGTAAAGCGCATGCACATCGAACCCTCCAACCGGTTCAGCGCCGTCGTAGCCAATTTCCCTGAGAGCGTCGCCGATGGTCACGCCCGCCGCGTCGGTACGCGACAGCCCATAGTCGAGCGGATACACGCCTGCGAACACACCGGAAGCGATCATCGCAGGCGCGAAACGCGAACCTTCCTCGTTGGTCCAGAGAACGACATCGATGGGACGCTCAGTCACGAAACCCGCGTCTTCCAGCGTGCGCACCACCTCGAGCGCACCGAGCACGCCATAGATGCCGTCGTAGCGGCCGCCATTCGGCTGCGTGTCGGCGTGCGAGCCGCTCAGGACAGGCGCCAGCGATGGATTGCGTCCGGCGCGACGGGCAAAGATGTTGCCCATCTGGTCGACACGCACCGTACAACCCGCTTCTTGCGCCCATTGCACGAACAGATCGCGCGACTCGCGATCGAGCTGCGTCAACGCGAGGCGCCGCACGCCGCCTTTTTCGGTTGCGCCAATCTGCGCCATGCGCTCCAGAGCGTCCCATAGGCGCGTCGCATCCACGCGGAGATCGGCTGTCATTGCGGTGTCTCCTTGTCTTGTTCGCCCGCATGGGATTGCGTGGGTGCATCGCTTGCCATGCGATAGCGGAAATCGCAACGCTTGCCACCTTGCATGATCGTGCTCGTCCGCTCGAGCTTGACGCGTGCATCGTAGCCTTCGATGAACAGGCTATCGCGCGCGCAGCTCAGCAGGTGGCCGATCTCGCCCAGGCCCATCGCGTGATACATCTCGGCATAGCGGCAGCGTTTTACGTCGTAGTCGTAATGTGCGTCGTCGGCGCGCAGCACCTCGACCTGCAGCGCGTCGTCCTTTTCCCAGAGCGTTTGCAGTGCGATGAACGATGCGATGCTCGTACCGCCCGGCTCGCGCTGCGCGAACTGCTCGCCCGCCTGCACAGCAGCGCCGCTGATCGCTTTCGCGATCACGGCCTGAGCACGTTCGATTCCGAAGTCGCGCTTCAATATTTCGTAGATGGGTTTGATAATTTCAGCCTCGATGCGCCGCCGCGCCAATATGCCGAGGTTGTCGATCGCGTCCTGTTCAGGCGTACGTATACTCATTGCCCTTTACTCCTTTGCAGTCTGCGTGGCCGGCGCATTGGCCAAGCCGCCCAGTACGTCCACCACATTCCATGAACCGCCCTTCACCTGATAGATCGTGTAGGCCGGGTCCTTGAGATTGCCCTCGGAATCGAACGCAATCGTCCCGGTGATGCCCGGACGCTGGATCGCGTGCAGCGCCGCCACCAGCCGCTTCGGGTCGGTCGAACCGGTCTGTCTGATCGCCGCGATCAGCGTGGCGGCGGCGTCGTATGCGAACGGCGCGTGCAGCTCGATTGGCGCGTGATAACGCGCGCGATATTGCGCATCGAACTGTTTTCCGCCTGGCATGCGCTCGAGCGGGCGTCCCGGTTCCAGCGCAGTCACGCCGTCGCCTTGCGGGCCCGCGAGCTTTAGGAAGGTCTGGCTGACGAACCCGCCGCCGCCCAGCAGCGTCGCCTGCATCTGCAACTGCCGCATGCGCCTGACGATGGGTGCGGCCTCGCTATCGATGCCGCCAAGAAACACGAGGTCCGCGTGCTGCGCCTTGATCGCCGTGAGCACGGCGCTGTAGTCGACCGTCTTGTCCGTTGCGTACTGGTGCGTGACGATGGTGCCGCCGTTGTTCTCCACGCCTTTGATGAACTGGTTCGCGAGTCCGGCGCCAAACGACGTCTGATCGTCGATGACGGCAATCCGTTTGGCCTTCAGCGCTTTCACCGCGTACGCGCCCGTGTACGCGCCGCTCCCGTCGTCGTGCCCCATGATCCGGAACGCCGTGTCGAAGCCCTGCTGCGTGTAGGCATGACCAGTCGACGCAGGCGCAATCTGCGGAATTCCGGCATCGTGGTAGACGCGCGACGCGGGCACGCTGCAACCGGTATTCCAGTGCCCCACGACACCTGCCACATGCTGGTCGACCAGTTGCTGCGCGACGCTCACGGCCGTGCGCGGGTCCGACTGGTCATCGACGGATACGAGCTTGAACACGACAGGCTTGCCGTCGATCGTGGGGTGCGTGCTGTTGGCGTCATCGACGGCGAGTCGCGCACCGTTTTCCAGATCCTTGCCGATGCGCGCCGACGGCCCGGTAAGCGGTCCGACTACGCCGATCAGCACGGTTTGCGGAGCCTGCGCGTGAGCGTAGCCCATCCCCGCGAGAAACGCGGAAATCGCCACGAGGGCGCAATGCAGAGGCTTGTGTCTGTTCATGATCGAGGACCGTAGTTGTGTGGGCGCGGCCGTCGCTTCGACAGTGAATCACCGCGAGTCATAAGATGAGAAACATTAACGAGATGTGCCCAAGGGCTGCAAAGCAGCAAAAAGCAGATTGATATGCCCGCACGGCATTTGGCGCCTATCTCAATGTTTTTGCATATGTTTCTCACTTTTCTCATGTCCTGCCACACACGCCTATAATTTGATACATGAAAAAAATTCAGCATTTGGCGAGTGATCCACCCTTGCGTGCGGTTCGCACCTTCGAGGCATTTGCACGCCTCGGCTCGGTGGCTGAGGCCGCCCGTGAGCTCGGCGTGACGCCTTCGGCTGTCAGCCATCAGCTGCAGTTGCTCGAAACGTTCGTGACCACTGCGCTGACGGTCCGCGACGGCCGCGCACTCTCGCTGACCGACGACGGCCGCGACTACTACCGCTCCATCAGCACTGCTTTTGCCGTGTTGCGCAGCGCGACGGGATTCGTGCGCGAGCGCTCGACGCGCAGGCAGATCACCGTGAGTCTGATCCCGCTGTTCGGGATGGGATGGTTCATTCCGCGCCTGCATGACTTTCTGGAAGAGAATGACGACGTGGACGTCACGGTGCTCTACGCGAACCATCGCTACTACCACAGCGATGCCGCCGACCTTTCGATCCGCTTCGGCACGGGCGACTGGACAGGCTATCGGAGCACGCGCCTGCTGTCGGGTGCGGTCGTGCCCGTGTGCACGCCGCGCTTCCTGCGGCGTCACGGTCCATTCAAACGCCCCGCCGATCTGGCGAACGTCCCGCTCGTCCACGACGAAGATCGAAGCACGTGGGCTCACTGGCTGCAAAGCGCGGGGGTGAAGCACGTTGCACGGACGGAAGGTCCCCTGTTCGAGGATGGACAGTTGGCCTTGAATGCGGCGCTCGCCGATCTCGGTGCTGCGCTGTTACGGGCGCCCCTGATCGAACGCGAACTGGCGGCAGGTCAGTTGGTCAGGCTATTCGAGCACGAGCTCGATGATGGGCGGCACTATTATCTTTGCGCGCGTGCCGGCACCGAACTGCCCGATGGCGCGCAAAGACTGGCGCAATGGATCGTGGACACGTTGGCGAAGAGACACGGCGGCAGAGCCGCTGCCTGAGATGCAGCGACTCTGCCGCCCCTATGTTCGCCCGCTATGACGACGCTACGCTCATTGCGCGTTCAGCCCGCGCTGTTGGCAAGCGATTGGCGATTGCGTCAGCGGGCGATCGCCCGTCAAAGTTCACATCGACCGGCACGCCACGGAGCCAGGTTTAGCGGGCCGTGCATTCCGGGGCTTCATCCCACGAACGGCAGCTTGCCCTCACGCGCCTCCGTGAGCATCGACACGGTGATCTTGCGCACTTCCAACTTGCTCTGCGTGATATGGGCGCGCAACAGCATCGCCGCTTCTCCGCACTTGCCCCGATCGATGAAGCGAAGCATCGTCGCATGCTCGTCGTACGTCGCGCTGGTGCGATGCGGCTTCAGAAAATCCAGCCGGCGCACGATGCGGATGCGCTCCGTCACTTCGTTGTGAACGCGCAGCATCTCGCCGTTGCCGCTCGCGCGTACGAGTCCGCGATGGAAGTTCTCGTCCATGCCGAACATCGCGACGGGATCGCTTTCGCGCGCCTCGGGCGGTACGCACCAGATGGCCATCAGTGCATCGATCTCCGGATGCGGAGGAGCGGAGGTGGCGAGTTTGTCGAGCGACGCCATCTCCAGCATGGCTTCGACATCGTTATCGACAAGCGCGCGTTCATACGCGATGAACGCGCGTTCGACTTCGGCTACGGTGTCGGGTCGATTCAATTCCCAGGTTGCATAAAGCCAATCAGACGAGTGTGATGTTCCTGCCCCACACGCATCGCATGTTCTTGAATGACGGCGTCACCCTTAACCGCGGCTGTCGACCCAGTTGCGTCCCCAACGTGTCGAGTGCTGCAGCGCCTGCTCTTCACTCACGAAGTAATCGAGCGAATAAAAGCGGTATCGGCAATCACCGTGCGCGCTATCGGTACGTTCGAGCAGGAGATTGGATGAAAAGCTACCGTCGGGCAAACGATGCGCCCAGGGTTGGACGGCATAGCCGTTGTACTGCTGAATACGTTCGTTTTTCATTATAATTTTAATGATGTCGGAGCGCGCGAATGTCGCGCGGAGTGTGCGTGCTGTTATAGCCGTGGAAACCTACGGCGATACAGTCGGAGCACGAAAAAGTGGGCGGTTTCAACAGTGAAGTGCAACGCGATTAATGAAACGTAGCTTGAGGGCGTGAAGCGGTTTCGAGCATGCGT
>NZ_JAGIPX010000080.1 GCF_017814945.1 Paraburkholderia sp. LEh10 | reverse complement strand
TCGTCTCCAGCACACATGACTCGATCATAGAACATGCTGGATTTACGTAAAGTTATTTCTGGGACGGAACACTAGGAAACCACTTTTTTATGTGCAGTTTGCTGCGGCACACAAACCTCATGGAGGTCCGTAGAACCGATCCATGTTGCGTTTGGCGTGATGCAACTCCGCATAATTCCCGGCTGCGCATAACGCCTTCAATGCAAATATGTGCATTGAAGGCGGAACTATATGTTCGCTGGCTCCGACAGCGGTGGCGAGCGAGCCGCCGCAATGTATAGCCTGATCGGCTCGTGCAAGTTGAATGGCATCAACCCGCGCGCCTATCTGGAATACGTGCTTACGCACATCGCCGATCACCAGGCCAACCGCGTCGACGAACTGTTGCCCAAGAACGTCGCGAAGCATCTCCTCCGATCTACACCTGCCTCGGTTTGATCCCTTCTGGCAGCGGCAAGATGCGCCTGCCGTGTTCTTCTACGCCTGTCCAGAGAACTCTCAACGGCCCTCACGTGCTTGCAATTACCCACATCTCCAGCGCGAAACCTGGTAACCTGGCATACGTCACGTTCCATACGCACGCGGGATGGCCGGTAAGCGACACGCGGATGATCGTTCGTGGTTCGACCTGGAAGTCCAGGGAAGCGAATTCCAGGACACCAGGCTGCGCCGCCGCTTCGCAAGCCTGCTCGAGAAGCTGTGGGACGGCATGGGGCAGACGATCCCGTTCGCCTGTCAGGACTGGGCTTCGACCAAGGCTGCGTACCGGTTTCTGTCCAATGACCGCGTCAGCGAACACGATATCCTGAGCGGACATTTCCAGGCGAGCGCCGAGCGTGTGAAGGCCACCGATGGGCCAGTGCTTATCCTGCAGGACACGACCGCATTCTCGTACCAGCGCGAGCGTCCCGAACTCATCGGCTACACGGGCAAGACGACCCTGCGCACGGGGAAGAACGGCAGGGGCCCGCGACGACCGCTCACGCAGTGCGGCATCCTGATGCATTCGAGTCTTGCTGTTACTGCCGATGGATTGCCACTTGGCCTGGCTGCAGTGAAATTCTGGACAAGAAAGCAGTTCAAGGGGGCTTCTGAACTCAAGCGTCATATCAATCCCACGCGCGTACCGATTGAGGAAAAGGAAAGCTGGCGCTGGCTGGAGAATATGCGTCAGTCGACTGAACTTCTCGACGATCCTGTGCGTTGCATTCACATCGGTGACCGGGAAAGCGACATCTACGAGCTGTATGCACCGCATATGATCTTTCCACCTACTTCCTCGTGCGTACCTGTGTCGACAGGCTCGCGGGAGATGGTCAGCACACGATCTCCAAAGCCATGCGGCAGGTTCAGGTAAAGGGACTCCATCGCGTCGAGCTTCGCGATGCGAAGGGCCGTCCGATGACCGCGACGCTCGAACTGCGCTATGCGCCAATGACTGTTCTGCCGCCCATCGGCAAGCAGAGCCGCTACCCCGCGTTACAGCTAACCGTACTTCACGCGCAGGAGCGAGATCCGCCGGCCGGGCGTGCCCGCATCGAATGGAAACTCATCACCAACCTGCCGGTCCGCTCTCGCGCCGAGGCAATCGAGAAACTTGACTGGTATGCGATGCGATGGAAAATCGAAACCTTCCACAAAATCCTGAAGTCGGGCTGCAAGGCCGAGGAGTCCCGACTTCGTACAGCCGACCGGCTAACGAACCTGATCGCGGTCTTCTGCATCCTGAGCTGGCGCATATTCTGGATCACCATGCTCGGCCGCTCGGCGCCACGGGCCACAGCCGAACTCGCGTTCACACGCACCGAAATCGACCTGCTTGAACACGTCGTTCACGACACGTCTCATAACGCACAGGCACCACCGCTCGTGCGCAACGTCATCAGGCTCGCCCAGCTCGGTGGTTACCTTGCGCGTGCCAGTGACCCTCCGCCGGGCACTACCGTGATGTGGCGTGGGATGCGACGTCTGACTGACATCCAGATCGGCTATGACCTCGCGCTAAAAAGAAGTGGGTAATTGCAAGCCTCACGTGACGCTTACAGATAGCGACGCCTTTCACTCGCTGCAGCTGTATCGCACGACTGTACTGTCCGTGGAAGCGCCGGCCTCAACGTGCTCATCCCTTGGAAGGATGGTTGGAGACGCTGGTATTGGATACGTTTTCAATTCCTTTGAACTTCTCGAGAATTGGAGACGGACCTTATGGTTTCTACGCACGTACAGAATGAACCTATCCTTACCTATGCTCCGGGATCCCCGGAGCGCGCCGCGCTCGAGAGTGAACTCGTGCGTCAGGCCGCTGAGGTCGTAAATATTCCGGTTATCGTCAAAGGCAAGCGAATTGAGGGGGGGGAACGGCTGCGTGTAACATGTCCCCACGATCATCATCACCTGCTTGCAAACGTGCAGCAGGCTTCGACAGAAAACGTGCAGGCGGCAATCCAGTCCCAACGTGAAAGTCAACTGGAGTGGTCCAACTGGTCGCTAGAGGAGCGTGCAGCGGTGTTTCTGCGGGCCGCTGATCTGCTCTCGGGGCCCTGGCGTCACAAACTGAACGCGGCGACAATGCTGGGTCAGAGCAAGACCGTGCATCAGGCCGAGATCGACTCGGCGTGTGAACTGATCGATTTCCTGCGGTGGAATGTCCAGTTCGCGCGTGAACTGCAGGAGGTGCAACCGATCTCCGCTGCCGGGGCACGAAACGCGCTCGAGTACCGGCCGCTTGAGGGCTTCGTTTACGCGGTTACCCCCTTCAACTTCACGGCCATTGGCGGCAACCTGGCCTGTGCCCCCGCGCTGATGGGGAACTCTGTGCTATGGAAGCCGGCCGCCACCGCCGCGCTCAGCAACTACTATATTCTGCAACTGCTCGAGGCGGCGGGACTCCCGCCTGGGGTCATCGATTTTGTCCCAGGGGACGCGAAAACGGTGTCGTCTGCCGCGCTTGGCTCACCTTCATTTGCGGGCCTTCATTTCACTGGCTCGACCGCGGTGTTCGACAACCTCTGGCGCTCCGTCTCGGAGCACCTCCCGAAATATCGAAGCTATCCCCGGCTGGTTGGTGAAACAGGCGGAAAGGACTTCGTTCTTGCTCATGCGTCGGCAGATGCGGATGCCCTGAGCACCGCCTTGCTCCGGGGCGCATTCGAATACCAGGGGCAAAAGTGCAGCGCGGCGTCGCGCGCATATGTCCCGGCGTCGATCTGGCCGCGGGTCAAGGCGCGAATCCTCGAGGATCTTTCGACTTTGAAGATGGGGGATGTGCGGGATCTCTCGAACTTCATGGGCGCGGTTATCGATCAGCGTGCCTACGAGCGAATCAATGGCTATATCGACACGGCCCGGCGTTCCGGCGAGGCGTCCATCCTCGCCGGCGGCCAGTGCGACGCCCGAAAGGGCTACTTTGTATCGCCTACGGTCATTGAGGTTCGTGATCCTCGATTTGTCACGATGCAGGAGGAGATTTTCGGGCCGGTCCTGTCTGTGTATGTGTACCGCGATGAAGAGTGGTCTGAAATTCTCAAGCTCGTCGACGAAACCAGCCCGTACGGGCTCACCGGCGCGGTGTTCGCGACCGACAGGGCAGCGATCACTGAAGCGAGCGCTGGTCTTAGATTTGCAGCGGGTAACTTCTACGTGAACGACAAACCAACAGGTGCGGTTGTTGGACAGCAACCCTTTGGCGGCGCCCGCCGCAGCGGGACCAACGACAAGGCTGGCTCGATTCTCAACCTCTTGCGTTGGGTATCGCCTCGCACAGTCAAAGAGACCTACGTCCCGGCAACGGACTATCGGTATCCGCACATGAAGGGCTAACAAGTTCGCGTTCAGTCGGTCTCATCGCTGGACACCAGGCGAAGAGTTGTGTTTTCGCGGCGTACCGCTGAGTCCTGCATAGGGTTTACTTCCGTTCAATTGGTGTGCCGTGGATGCACGCCACGCAACGGCGCTTTGACTCACCCTGCTCGACCCGGTACCTGTATCCCGCTGCTCCTCCTCTGGGGGGATGGAACCAAGAATTCTGTCCGGTAAAGATTAATCGAACGCCATGCAGCTCGCTCGAAGAGCGGGCATCGGTCTGATTCACAAACTAACGGGAAGACTTTATGAAATACGTGCGCATGATCCTCGAAGAGGAGTCGCCGGAAGAACTGGGTTACGCGAAGATCAAGTACAACCTGTCGGAGAGCTCGATCTCGGACCGGAAGTTCCGCGATTTCAACGTCGAGAACCTTGATGATCTCGTTCTGCTGTATGGCGAGCATCGCGGCGACAAGCAGCTTCGAGAGTTGATCGCGAAACAATGCGGCGCTCATTCTGTCACGGCTGATGACGTCCTGATCTGCAACGGCGCTGCGGGTGCCCTGTTCATCATCGCCACATCGCTGCTGGACAAGGATTCGCATCTCGTCGTCGTCCGCCCGAACTACGCGACGAATATTGAGACGCCGCGCGCGATCGGTTGCGAAACGACATACATCGACCTGGAGTTCCAGGAAGGCTTCAAGGTGGACCTCGAAGCAATCGAACGTGCGGTACGACCGAACACCGCATACATCAGTGTGACGTGCCCGCACAATCCGACTGGCACCATGATGACGTGGGACGAAATCGTTGGCCTCAAGGCGATCGCCGACAAGCACGACTGCCTTGTGCTTGTCGACGAGACTTATCGCGATCTCACCTACGGTACGCCGTACCCAGCCGCAGCGACCATCAGCGATCGTTTCATTTCGGTCTCGTCCCTGTCGAAGGCGTACGGCACTCCTGGTATCCGCCTCGGCTGGCTCACGACGCGCAGCCCGGCACTCTACCGACTGTTTCTCGCGGCCAAGGAACAAATCGGCATTTGCGGATCGGTGATCGACGAAGCGATCGGTGTCGCGGTCCTCAAGGCGCGCGATAGCTGGTTGGCCGAGAGCAATAAGAAGAATCTGCGTCACCTTGAGATCACACGCGACTGGGTCAAGTCGGATCCGCACGTCGAATGGGTGGAGCCCCAAGGCGGGGTCGTTTGTTTCCCACGCCTGAAAGTGCCGTCGACCTTCGACGCTGATGAATTCTATCGGTCGTTGCTGCAGAACCACCATACGTATGTCGGCGCCGGAAACTGGTTCGAAATGTCAAAACTGCACATGCGCATCGGCTTTGCATGGCCGACGGAGGATGAACTCCGAAAGGGTCTGGCAGGTATCTCTGCCGCCGTACGCGAGCAATTGTAATTAGATCGCCGCTCGCTCCGTACGCGGATGAGCGGCCCGAAATACATACACCTGGTGCCTTGCTACGCCGACGCTGGGGCAAGTCAGGAACTTTGCCGAGAAGCCATGCCCCTCGCTGTTCGGGTGCGTTAGTTTCTCTGCTCATTGCGCGGCAAGCGGTCATGAACTAAGAGCGTCGCTGCGGGACAGCAGTAACGAATAGACCGAAAACCTAGTTAGCGAGAAGGCAACGGTATGCAAAAGTTAACTGTACGGGCAGCCGTTAGTTCGGATTATGAGCAATGGCTGCCACTCTGGAAATCCTATCTACAGTTTTATCAGACGAATATTCCGACGCTAGTCACGGAGGCGACGTGGGACCGGATCACGACGCAGGGTGGAGATCATCAGTGCGCCGTCAGCGAGGACGAGGCAGGCCGGATGACAGGGTTTGTTATCTATCTCTTCCATCGTTCAAGCTGGGCTGCGACGTGGAACTGCCTGATTGAGGATCTCTTTGTTTCGGAGGCAGCAAGAGGGCTAGGTGTAGCACGTCAGCTTCTTGATAAGGCGTTCCAGGAGGCGGATGTCCGGGACTGCTATCGCACGTATTGGCAGACGGACGAGACGAACAAGACAGCGCAGAGTTTGTACGAGACTGTAGCTACTCGCGCTGCGGTAGTTCAGTACAGAAGATAAAAAGCGAGCAGTCGGGAAAACCAGTGATTTTGAGCGCAGGTTGCAGGCGAATTTTGGTTTCATTTCCATATTAAGGCGAGCAAGGAGACAAGCGATGAAAAGGTCCGCAACGATGCTGGCACTTGTTGCATCTGTATTGATGACGACGGCCCACGCGCAGGGTGCAGACGTGATCCGTATGGGAGTCGAGGGCGCATTCCCTCCGTTTAACGAAATGGGTACAGACGGAAAGCCTCGTGGCTTTGACGTCGATATCGGTAACGCAATTTGCGCTCAGCTCAAGGCCAAGTGTGAGTGGGTTGTCCAGAATTGGGATGGCATGATTCCGGCGCTGATGAGCAACAAGTTCGACGCGATCATGTCGTCGATGACCGACACAGCAGAGCGCCGAGAGAAGATTTCGTTTACCGAAAAGTACTACAGCGTCGCGTCTCGGATGGTTGCCCGTTCGGGCTCTTCATTTGATCCCACCCGACCGGAGACGCTGAAGGGCAAGAAGGTCGGGATGCAGCGTTCGAGTCCTCACGAGTCGTTTGCGAAGGCGGTCCTCGCACCAGCGGGCGCAAAGGTCGTTACTTATCCGTCAGATGAGGATGCCTTGACAGATCTCGCTTCCGGTCGGCTCGACGCCGTGATGGGGGATAGCACCATGCTCGCTACCGGTTTCCTCAACCAGCCGCAAGGTACTGGCTTCGCATTCACCGGGAAGCCGGTCACAAACTCACAGTACTTCGGCGCCGGCATCGCGATCGGCGTACGCAAGGACGATTCTCAGCTCCGCGATCGCCTGAACAGTGCCATTAACGCAATCCGGACGAGCGGAGAATATGATCGCATAGCCAAGCGCTACTTCAATTTCGATATCTATTCGGGCATCTGACGCACCGAGTCCTTGACTCCGGTGTGGAAGTTGGAGAGGGAGGGACAGTTACCGCATTCGGCGGCGACTCCCTTCCCCATTGTTTCTGGAGATGTCTGATGCTTTATGGATACGCTCACGCGATTGGTGTTGGTGCCATGACAACGATCAACGTCGCATTGGCTTCGTTGCTTGTTGCTGTTGTTCTGGGGCTCGTGGCAGCCATGTGCAAGTCCGCGTCAAATCGCGTCTTGAATACCATCGCGTTGCTATATACGTCGCTCGCCCGAAGTGCGCCCGACTTTGTGTGGCTGTTGTTCTTGTATTACGGTGGCCAAGCCGCGCTCAACTATGCAGTGAACAAAATATCTCCAGGACGTTCGATCGAGATCGACTCCTATATGGCGAGCGTGGTAATTCTCGGGGCGGTCTACGGTGGATATGTCGCCGAGACTTTTCGAGGCGCGATACTGTCAGTTCCGGCTGGCCAAATGGAAGCCGGTTACGCATTTGGGTTGCGCAAGCGAACCGTAGTTTTTCGCATCCTCTACCCGCAGATGATGCGATTCGCTATCCCCGGTCTGAGCAACAATTGGCTCGCGCTTGTAAAGGCCTCCGCAATCACTTCCATGGTGAGTTTGAACGAGTTGGTTTTCCTCTCGTCTGCGGCCGGACGCGCCACACACCACATCCTCCTGTTCTTCTGTGTCGCTGGTGCGGTCTATCTCGCTCTTACGACTGTCTCGCTCTGGATTCTGCGACGACTCAACATGAAATTCTCGCTCGGAGTTCGAGAGGTGATTCTGTGAACTTCAATATTGTTCTGGATAATCTTCGGCTGTTCTTGTGGACCGACGGCGAAGTCACCACCGGTTTGTGGTTGACCGTGCAGCTTCTTTTGATTTCTCTGGCTTTCGCGCTCGTGCTGGCATTGCCGCTCGCGGTGATGCGCATATCGAAATCGCGTTGGCTGTCAACGCCCGTTTGGTTTTTCACATACATCTTTCGAGGAAGCCCACTGCTCGTCCAGATGTATGTCATCTACTATGGGCTTGCCGAAGTCGAATTCGTCCGCGAGAGCTGGCTTTGGACCTACCTCCAGGAGGCGTACGTCTGCGCGTGGCTTGCATTCGGACTGAACACCGCAGCATACACCTGTGAAATTTTCGCTGGCGCGCTCAAGGCTACGCCACCCGGGGAGGTGGAGGCGGCTGTTGCGATCGGGATGAGCAAGTGGGCTCGCCTTCGATATGTAATTTATCCAAGTGCGCTCCGTCGCGCGATGCAGGCGTATTGCAACGAGGTTGTTTTTACCCTGCACGGAACAGCGTTGGCCTCCGGTATCACGCTGCTCGACCTGGGTGGCGTCGCTCGCGCAATCAGCATGCAGTATGCGGCGCCGTTCGAGCCCTACCTGTTTGCACTCGTGCTCTATAGCGTGTGCACATTTGCAATTCTGAGAATCTTCCGCACTTTGGAGAAACGATACATGGCTCACGTTCGGCCACGCGCCTCGCAGCGCGTTGCGGTAAAGTCTGCAAGCTCATCCGCGGCCGAATTCCAGGATGCGCGACAGTATTAATCAGAACACGAGTAACGATCATGAATGCACTTTCGGTTGAAAACGTACACAAGCAATACGGCGCGCACGAGGTCCTCAAAGGCGTTTCGCTGCATGCCAAGAAGGGCGATGTCATCAGCATCATCGGCTCAAGCGGATCGGGGAAAAGTACATTCCTGCGCTGCATCAACATGCTTGAGCGGCCAAATGCCGGCGTGATCCGCCTGAACGGTGAGGAACTGCAGACGAAAGAAACACGCGAGGGCATCATGCCGGTCAACCACCGCCAGCTCGAAAAGATGCGTACGCGGCTTGCGATGGTCTTTCAGCACTTCAATCTTTGGTCACATCTGACAGTGATCGAGAACCTGATGCTCGCGCCGATCAGGGTGCAGAAGCGTTCGCGCAAGGAGGCCCATGAACGTGCACTCGATGTCCTCCGGAAGGTCAAGCTGGATCCGGACAAGGTTGCTGAGATGTACCCGTCCCACATGTCTGGTGGGCAGCAACAGCGCGTAGCGATCGCCAGGGCACTTGCCGTCGACCCCGAAGTATTGTTGTTTGACGAGCCCACATCTGCACTTGATCCCGAACTGGTTGGCGAAGTGCTCTCGGTCATGAAGGAACTCGCCAAGGAGGGGCGAACGATGGTGGTAGTGACACACGAGATGGCGTTCGCGAAGGAAGTCTCGAGCGAAGTGATGTTCCTTGATCAGGGACTTGTGAATGAGCGTGGCCGGCCAACTGATATTTTCGGAAGTCCACGAAGTGAGAGGCTAGCAAAGTTCCTCACTGGGGCATTGAAGTAGTCCGAGATCCACCACATCGACTTGCTAGAGTCTATTAGGCATTGAGGTAATCATCATGGTTGTAGCGTGTCTCTATCCCGGTCCGAGGATGTCTGCTGCCAGCGTTCATCAGGGAGTGGTGCGGCTCGCGGGGCAAGTCTCAGAACAACCCAATCTGGATGTCACAGCGCAGACCGCAGGGATCTTGGAGTCCATCGACTCCCTGCTTGAAGAGGCGGGTAGCAACAAGCATCAGATTCTTTTTGCACAGATATTCCTCGCGGACATTGCGGATTTTCCCGCGATGAACATCGCGTGGGATGCATGGGTTAGTCGGAGCGACCCACCTCCACGTGCTACGGTCGAGGGAAAATTGGCTGTCCCCGGATGTACGGTCGAGGTGGTCATCACTGCGGCACTCCTGGATTAAATCTGGCAGAGAAGGCGGGCGCGGGTTGTCAAGGGGGAGTCCGTCGTCGGGCGGACACCGCCGTAAGAATAGGGCCACGCGTCATGTCTCAAAGGAACTTGAGGGCGGTCTATGTCGTTCAACCTTTCCGGACCCGAATTTTTTTTGTGGATTGGCGAGGCAATCGATTGTGTCGGTAGCGAGAGATCATATGTCGCGGCATTCGAGCTGTTGAATATGAATCTGGCGTTCGAGATGGTTTCGATTGTCGCCTATCGTGGAAAGACGCGGCCTGTACTGCTATTTGACACATTCGGCGATACACCCTATCGGGAAGGCCTGACCAACTTTGTCGAGTTGTCGTACGTGCTGAGTCCGTGCTATCAGGCATATCTGGACGGCATCGAGCCGGGCGCGTACCGGATGAAGGATCTGGTGCCTAATGAATATCCGATTTCCCAGTCGTTCAAGAGTGTGCCCGCGGCGTGGTCTGAAAAAGAGGAAATGCGTTACATCACCCTTGGGTGGCCCGAGCAGAGAGAGGAGCTATTGCTTCTCGTCCAGCTCCCAGACGGGGCCATGGCCGAGGTGAGCTTTCTCCGACCCAGTTCGTCATCGGGTTTTAGCGCGCAGGAGATTTCCAATCTCGAAGCGATGGCGCCGTTCGTCTCTGCGGTTGTTCGCGCGAACTGGGCATGTTTCGTCCGCGATGCCACACTCCCTCACGACAACACTGTAAATGTGGCATTTGAATCGTTCGGGAAGGACTTATTGTCTGCGCGTGAGATAGAGGTGATTCGGTTGATTCTGCAGGGGCACTCGTCCGTATCGATCAGTCTGAGACTGAATATCGCAATAACGACGGTAAAAAGCCACCGCAAGAATGCCTACGCGAAGCTACATATTGCCACTCAATCAGAGCTGATGGCATTGTACGTGCGTTGGTTGGAAAGCGCCTCAAACCGATGATTCCGGGGCGTCGTTTGTGGCTTTTTCATCCTTCCCGGCAGCGCGCGGATCCGCGTTCGTGGTGATAAGCGAACCGACTGCCGCGCTGTGGGTAATTTGAGTTTTGTATAGGCAACCCGGGGCCGCGTTCTCGCGGGAGCGATGCTTTCGCGGAGCTATCGTACGAATTGGCAGTCCGGTAGTGTGGTGGGGGCTACATGCGGTTGGAGCCGCGGAATCACATGGCGCTCATGCAGGTTGTCGAGGCAGCAGGAGCAGTTATCCCGACTTGCAAAACCGGACTCTCGGCATGCGGTCTGACGGGGGGCGTCGCTAGCTGCAGTACGGCGCTTGATGAAAAAGCGTCGATTGCGCTGGGCGCCTAGGAGGCTGACTGAATGCCGGTTCGAAGAAGATGGCGGGGGTAGTATCGCCCAGTTCGAAAACATTACTTACCGTCGTTTTTCTTCACGGGACGACATGTGACGCTTGAGCGCCCAATTGATTCTCCGGGCGAAGGCTGAATTGGTTGCTTATCAAATGCGGACGGACGTAGGAACTACAGCGTAATCGCCAGAGGCACTGCGACGGCGCAAGCAAAGTGAATAATCAAAAGTTCTCAACATGCCCGACTAAGGAAAGTGCCGGAACAGCTGCGACCTGGCGATCATCGTTAAGGTTGACATAATTCTCAACGGGCTTCAACGGAATCCGCGTGTGCTATATCGTACGGATCAAGCGTTTTGCGATGTCTCCGGTGATACTTAGGCTTATGTAAAATTGAAGCCTCAAGCACGGGTAGTATCGTTGCGATCGTGATGTAGTTTCGCAGTGAGAAAAGTCGCCTGGGCTAGATCGACGCCGCAGGGACCGCGCTGGGCTTTTTCTACGGTTTCGCTTCCTTCCGCAACCAATCACGAAAGGCCACGAGTTTTGCCAGGCCGGAACACTCGTCGCGATACACGATGTAATAGGCCAACGGCGACGCGTACGTGATTTCCGGAAAGAGTCGCACCAGACGCCCGGTTGCCAGATCGTCGCGCGCCATGACGCTACGCGCGAGCGCGACGCCGTGCCCGTCGATGGCGGCCTGCAAAACCGCCGCGGAATTGTTGATCTGCATCCCACGCCCGGTAGCGGCATCCGCCACACCAGCCTTGCGCAGCCACGTATCCCAGGCGGGAAAGCCCGTGCGGCTATCCATCGACAGGTCGTGGATCAGCGTCTCTCGAGCCAGATCAGAAGGCTTTTGCAGACGCAGACGTCCGCGCAACAGCCCCGGCGAACACACGGGATAAACATCTTCGTCCATGAGCTTGTCCGCGACGAGCCCCGGCCAATTGCCCGTTCCATAGCGCACGCCGATATCGATCTGCTGGGTAACGAAATCCACTGGCTTGAGGTTGGTATCCAGTCGCACGTCCGTATCGGGCCACGCGTTCTGAAAGCTTTCGATCCGGGGCAACAACCACTTGGCCGCAAAGGCCGGGCTGACCGCGACGGTGAGCACCCCGCTCGTGGATCCCTCCTTGAGCCGTTCGAGACCGACCGTCAGCCTGTCGAAGCCTGCGCGAATATCCGGCAGCGCGCGCTCGGCGGCCTCGGTCGGCACGAGACGGAGACGCCCGCTGGCACCGCGATGGAACAGCGGCGTCCCCAGCCATTCCTCCAGCGCGCGGACGAGCTGACCGACAGCCGCAGGCGTCACATGAAGCTCGGCCGCGGCTGCCGAAAAGCTCCGATGACGGGCACTGGCTTCAAATGCACGCAACGCATTCAGGTGAACGGGTGACTTCATGACGACAAAGATTTTCTTTCGATGAAGAACACTTTATCTCGTTTGCCGCCGAAAGTGAAACGGCGAAAAATTCACCATGTGCCGGCCGCTACCACCACTCGGTCTTGGACTCGCAGCGCGATCCATTCGGGGCCGCCTTCATCAATAGATTTTCTTCTACACGGAATTCATCATGAGCAATCAATTCAAGGGCAAGAAGCTGCTGGTCATCGGCGGGACCAGTGGAATGGGGCTGCAGACGGCCCGCCTGGTTCTCGCCGAAGGCGGTAGCGCAGTCATCGTCGGGCATCGGGCCGACAAGGCCGAGGCGGCGCACAAGGAATTGGCTGCGCTAGGTCCGGTCGTGGCGTTGACGGCGGATCTGTCCAGCGACGATGGCCTCGCAGCGCTGCTCCAGACCCTCGACGCGCAACATCCGGACATCGACCTGCTGGTCAACGCCGCGGGCGTGTTCTTCCCGAAGCCGTTCCTCGAGCATCGCGACGCTGACTACGACCAGTACATGAAGCTGAACAAGGCGTTCTTCTTCATCACGCAGAAAATCGCCGCCAATCTGGTCGCCAGCGGCCGCCCCGGCGCGATCGTCAATATCGGCTCGATGTGGGCGAAGCAGGCGATCGCCGCAACGCCTTCTTCGGCGTACTCGATGGCGAAGCCGGGCCTGCACTCGCTGACGCAGCATCTCGCCATGGAACTGGCCCCGAAGCACATTCGCGTCAATGCGGTGTCGCCGGCCGTCGTCCAGACGCCGATCTACGAAGGCTTCATCCCGAAGGCCGACGTGCACGACGCGTTGCAGGGCTTCAACAGCTTCCACCCGATCGGCCGGGTCGGTACGCCGCAAGACGTGGCGGAAGTCGTCGCGTTCCTGCTGTCGGACAGGGCGAGCTGGGTCACCGGCGCGATCTGGGACGTGGACGGCGGCGTGATGGCCGGCCGCAACTGATGGAAAGCGGGCAGACGCGCGACTCGCTCGCCTGCCCCGTTCAGACCGGACCCTCGATCCATGACGGATCGATGGCTGGAAACCTGCTGCACCTTCCCGCTCAATGAGGAGAAACGACATGGTCTATTTGCAGATCACGCTCACAATTGCCGACGCCAACCGGGCTGCCGCAGCCGAGATCTACAGGCGGTACAAGACGCCGTTCCTCGACACCGTCGCCGGCGCGCAATCGAAGGAACTGCTCGAGCGCAATGAAGACGTGCAAGTTCTGCACGGCTTCGACAGTGCGGAGCATGCGAACGCCTACCTGCAAAGCGACCTGTTCACCGCCGACGTGGTCGCTGGCCTCGCACCGCTGCTGGATGCCGCGCCCGACGTGCGCATCTACCAGGTCGCCTGATCACGCGGCCGGATGCCATCCCGCACCCGGCCCATATTTATATGGATACCTTAACATGATGAACGACTGGAACGCCTACCGTACTGCCCTGCTGGAACGCGTCGGCGACTATGCGAAACACAGCCCCGACGTGGTGCGCGGCCTGACGGCGATCGACGGTGCCGCCGCGAAAACGGGCCATCTGGATCCCAAGATCCACGAACTGATCGCCCTCGCCGTGGCCGTAACCACCCGCTGCGACGGCTGCATTTCCGTGCACACCCAAAAGGCCGTCGAGCACGGCGCAACGCTGGGGCAAATCTCCGAAGCGCTGGGCGTCGCGATCGCGCTGAACGCGGGGGCCGCGCTGACATACTCGGCGCGCGTCATCGAAGCCCACGCCCAACTGTCCAGTCAGTAATTCGCATCGAGCTCGGCTGGCTGCGGATTCCCGATCGGCCGGCCGCGTGCCCATCAAGCCCAGGAACAACCCCCATGCTCGTCAACGCAGATTTCTCGCGGCGCGTCGTCGTCGCATCGCACCAGTATCGATGGGTGGCCTCCCCGCAGGCCGGCGTCGAGCGCGTGATGCTGTATCGGCTGGGTGGGGAGCAAGCCCGCGCCACCAGTATCGTCCGGTATGCGCCCGCTTCCTGCTTCCCGTCCCACCTGCATCCCGAGGGCGAGGAGATTCTTGTGCTGTCCGGCACCTTCTCGGAAGATGGCGTGCACTATCCGGCAGGCTGGTATCTGCGGAATCCGCCCGGCTCCAGCCACCGCCCTTCCAGCCGCGAGGGCGCCATCATCTTCGTCAAGCTCCGGCAGATGCGCCCGGGCGAGCACCAGCGGGTACGCGTCGATACCAACGACCCGGCGGCCTGGCAGCGGCGCGACGGTCGCGAAACCTGCCCGTTGTTCGTGAACGATGTCGAACAGGTTTGCCTGCAACGGCTGGCGCCGCGCGAAGCACTGTTCTCCGCGCCGACAGACAGCGCCGAAATGCTCGTCCTGGCCGGAGCGGTCGAGGACGAAGCCAGGTCCCACGGACACGGCAGCTGGATGCGTTTGCCGAAGGGCGAATATCCGGAGATCGTCGCCGGGGATAACGGAGCCACCGTCTATCTCAAGACCAGCCGCCCCGCCGGCATGACGGTGGAGGCGTAGCCATGCAGACGGCACGCATCGCCATCGTCGGCGCGGGCCTGAGCGGCCTGTACGCAGCCTTCCTGCTGGAGCAGCGAGGCATCAACGACTACGTGCTGCTCGAGGCACGCGATGTTCCGGGCGGCCGCATCGCATCCGTTTCGCGGCACGCGGCCTATGGCACTGCGACTTCGGCGGACGACATCGATCGCTTCGATCTGGGCCCGACGTGGTTCTGGCCACACCTCCAGCCCCAGTTGGACCGGCTGATCCGCGATCTGGGTCTGCAGTGCTTCGAGCAATACGAAGCGCGCGACATGATGATCGAGCGCTCGCCGGATGCGCCGGCCGTGCGCATGCCGGGTTACGCCAGCGCACCGGCGTCGATGCGCGTGGCAGGCGGAATGAGCGCGCTGATCGATGCACTGCGCGACCGCCTGCACGCGCCCCGCATCGTCACCGGTCAGATCGTGCGGCGCATCCGCAGCGTCGACGTCCAAGTGGAACTGGAAAGCGAAAGCGCCGCCAATGGCGTCACGACCTGGCGCGTCGAACACGTGCTACTGGCCATACCACCACGATTGGCGGAGGAGCACATCGCGTTCTTCCCGCCATTGCCAACGGCACTGGCCCGGCAATGGCGCAACACGAGCACGTGGATGGCGCCGCATGCCAAGTACGTCGCCATCTACGACGCGCCGTTCTGGCGCGAACAGGGACTGTCCGGCGAGGCCCGAAGCGCACGCGGGCCACTCGGCGAGATCCACGACGCGTCCATGCCGGGCGGGAGCGCCGCACTGTTCGGCTTCCTCGACATCCCCGCACACATTCGCAAAAACATGCGTGACGACGTGCTACGCGCACAGTGCCGCGCACAGCTGGTGCGCCTGTTCGGCGCGAAGGCCGCGACGCCCGTAGCCGAGGTCATCAAGGATTGGGCGCAGGACATCTTCACGGCCACCGCCGCCGATCTCGACGACAACGGCCGTCACGCGCAGGCCCCTGCCGCCACCGCGTTGTCCGGCCCGTGGCATCGACGCCTGACCGGCATCGCGAGCGAATGGTCAGGACAGTTTCCCGGCTATGTCGCCGGCGCCATCGAAACGGCGCACGCGGGTGTGCAGGCCCTGCCTGAATCGGGCGAATGACGATGCATCGCTTCGGCACATCAGGTTCCATTCACGACTCTGGAGAAACCATCATGAAAAACCACTACCGGGCCATGCAGATAACCCGCCCCGGCGTTCTCGAACTGGTGGAGCGCAAGACGCCCACGCCGTCAGCCGGCGAAGTGCTGATTGCGGTCGAGGCTTGCGGGATCTGCGGCGCGGACGCCGCCGACATCGAACGCGCCGATCCGGCCTTGCAACCACCACGCGTTCCGGGTCACGAGATCGTGGGGCGGATCGCCGCGCTCGGTGCCGGTGTGCCGTCGCGCTGGACGATCGGGCAGCGCGTCGGCGTGGGCCGTCTTGGCGGCTACTGCAATGAATGCGTTCAATGTCGCCAGGGACACTTTCAGCTTTGCCGCAACCAGCCGGTCGTCGGCGCAACCTGCGACGGCGGTTACGCCGAGATGATGCTCGCACGCAGCACGGCGCTCATCTCGATCCCGGACGAGCTAGGCGCGGCGGAAGCCGCTCCGCTGCTTTGCGCAGGGATCGCGACCTTCAACGCGCTCAAGAAGTGCGGCGCCGAAGCTGGCGATGTCGTAGCCATTCTCGGTGTCGGCGGCCTGGGGCACATGGCATTGCAGTATGCGCGCCACATGGGATTCAAGGTCGTCGCTATCGGCCGCCGCGGCGAGGTCGCAGCGGATGCGCTGGCGTTGGGCGCACACGTCTACATCGATACCAACCAGGAACATGCTGCCATCCGACTGCAAAACATGGGCGGGGCGCGCGCCATCCTGACCACCATCGGCAATGCAGACGCGGTATCCGGTTTGCTGGACGGCTTGGCCCCTGCGGGCCGCCTCGTCGTGCTCGGTGTGACCAAGGATCCGCTGTCCGTCTCGTCCGGCCAACTGGTCGTTGGCGAGCGGACGGTACAAGGATCGATTACCGGCTCGCCGTACGAGAGCGAGAAAGCGCTTGATTTCAGCGTGCTCACCGGGATCCGCCCGATGATGGAAGTCATGCCGCTGGAGCAGGCCAACGAAGCCTATCGAAGAATGAAATCGGGCGACGTCAGGTTCCGCATGGTGCTCACGATGAACCATGAGTCTTCGGATGAAACAAGCGATGGCCCGCTGCGGGAACAGGCATGGCACGCCCAGGACAGGTGACGATTCCGGCGTCGCATTTCGGCATGGTGCTGGGCCTAGCCGGCCTCGGGCAGGCCTGGCGCATCGCCGCGCTGCTATGGCCCCTGCCGCCGCTCGTGGGCGAAACGATTCTGGCAGTGGCGGGATTGACCTGGGCCATCCTGATCGCCGGCTACGCGTGGCAAGCCGTGCGTCGCTTCGAGCAAGTGCAGGCCGAATGCCTGCATCCCGTTCAGGGCGGCACACCGGCGTTGGTGTCCGCAGCCACTTCGCTCGTTGCGATGGCGGTCCAGCCATATTCGATCACCATCGCGTGGATGCTGTGCGTCGTCAGCATCGCGTGGCACCTGGGGTTCAGCCTGTGGCACACGGGCACGCTCTGGCAAGGCGGGCGGAATGCGCAGGACACGCTGCCGACCGTATATCTGCCGAACGTCGCAGGCAACTTCACCAGTGCGGCCGTACTCGGCGCGCTGGGTCACCCGGACTGGGGGTGGCTGTTTCTGGGTGCCGGCCTGTTCTCGTGGGTGGCGCTCGAGTCGCTGGTCATACAGCGGCTGTGGCACCCGACGACGCTGCCGGCATCGCAACGCCCGTTGATCGGCATCCAGCTCGCACCGCCGACCGTGTGCGCGATGGCCTGGCTGACCTTGTCGCCCGGCAGCGCGGATCACTGGATTCTCATGCTGTGGGGCTACGGCCTCTTTCAGTTGCTGCTTGGCCTGCGGCTCGCCGCGTGGCTGCGCGCGCAACCGTTCGTCCCTGCGTACTGGGCCTATAGGTTCGGCGTCGACGCCGCGTCGGTGACCAGCCTGAAACTGGCCCACGCGGGTGTGGGGTCAGCCCAGGCATTGGCCCTGCCCGTATTCGTCGGTGCGAATCTGTTGATCGGATATCTCGTCATCCGGACGGCCACCCTCTTCATCGGGAAGCTTGCGTCACGGCAGGTGCGTGTGTCGCCCCCAGGAACGCACGACTGACCCGACCGCGGATTCCGAATGCGCACGCCGCATCGGGCGCCCCTGACCTCGACTGGTTAGCGGAGCATCGACAAATCGGCATGCCGCGTCGCGATTTTTATGCTTGTCCATTTGTCGATACAGGTTGACCACCGATCGACATACAACGCGCCCGCCCGACGATACATTTCCTGTTCGATTATTCCGTTGGTTTACCTGGAAAAGGAGATGTCCCGAATGTTCATCGGCTTCATTCCGGTGCTGTTCGCGTTCGCCGCGGCACTGGCATCGCTGCGCAACCTGGCTGCCGCCCGGCTCCTGTGGTCGACAAGCGCGTCACTTGTCGTCGTGTGGACCGTTCATCACGGCAGCCATCACATGAAGGACCTGATGACGCTGGGGTCGTGGTAATGAAGCTCGAACCACGACACCTCGAAGGACTCGATACGGCCGCGCTGCTCGGCATCGCCATCACGCTGCTCGCCGCCTTCTACTTCCAGCTGGCGATGGGCGAACTCCCGTGCGCGTTCTGCAACCTGATCCGCGTCGGCTTCATGCTCCTCGGCAGCGGGCTGCTGCTGAACCTGCGTTTCGGAATGCAGGCCTGGAACTATCTGCTCAGTGCCATCGGCGCGCTGATCGGCAGCCTGATCAGCCTCCTGTTCATGTTCGCCAAGGCGCCCGCCTATACGGTCCCGACGGGCTCGGCGATTCTCGGCCTGCACATGTAAACACGTGGACTTACATGATCTTCACGGCCGCGATCGTCCATTGCGTGCTGATGCTGTGCCTGCATGCGCAGGCCCGTGCGACATCAGCCGCGGGTACGTCGCAGCGTCCACATCCGGCCATTCGCTCGTTCGCCATGGTGCTGTTCATCGCGCTGGTGGGCGCCAATCTTGTCTCGGCCTTCCTGCAGAACGGCTTCCATTCGTTCAAGGCTGGCGGGCAAAAGCACTACGAGATGCTCTACGACGGCGACGTCATGAAACCCTGACACCGGTCGGGGCCAGGCGCCCGTGCCGCGTGACGGTCGGGCGCCGCCTCTCGCGACGGTATCGCAACGACAATTCCACTGGAGATGAAGATGGCGGAAACAAGAGTCGTCCCCTGGCAGGACGGAGAACCGGCCCCCGAAGCATTGCTTGCCGCGATGCGCGCGCGTCGTCCGGGCGGCGAACTGATCGGCATCGACCGCATCCTGCTCAGGAGCGAGCCGCTGGCGACAGGATGGAACGAACTGCTGCGCCGGGTGCGCGCCGATTTCAGCCTGCCGCTCGTGCACCGTGAACTGATCATGCTGCGTGTGGCCGTGCTCAACGGGGCGGATTTCGAATGGGACGTTCACTACCCGGCCTATCTCGCGGCAGGCGGCACGCGCGCGCAGGGCGAAGCGCTGAAGGCCGCCGGGATGGACAGCCGGCTGTTCAGTGACGCAGAACGCGCGCTGATTCGTCTGACCGATCAATCGACCCGGCAGGTGCGCGTCGATGCCGATGTGATCGCCGAACTGAAGTCGCATTTCGGCGAGAAGGAGACGGTCGAGGCTGTTGCCACGGCGGCCGCCTATAACATGGTCTCGCGCTTTCTCGTGGCACTGGGGATCTGACGCTTGCCGCGAACCTGCATCCATGAGCCGGGCTCACGGCTCCATGAGGAGATACCATTGTTGCTCATTATTTCGCGCTGCTACTCTATTCGCCATACGTGGTCACGCCACCGGCGTGCCGTTTTATCGTGAATGGAAGGGAACGTGAAGTCTCATTCTGAATTTCCTGCCGGCGGGGGCGCGGCAGACACGACCGCCTCGATCTTCGACGAAGTCATCGACCGCCGATCGTCGAACTCGCTGAAATGGGCGTTCGGCGCGACGCTGCTGTCACCCGACGAGCATGCCGCCGATCCGTTGCCGATGTGGGTCGCCGACATGGATTTCCGCGCGCCGCGCGCGGTCATCGATGCGCTGCACGATGCGGTCGAATACGGCGTCTTCGGCTATTCGTGCGGCGCGACCGCAAGCTATGTCAAGGCCGTCGTCGACTGGCAGGCGCGTCGCTTCGGCTGGGAAGTCGATCGTTCCTGGGTGATGCAGGCGAGCGGCATCATTACCGCATTGAAGACGGCGATCCAGGCCTTCTCGTCGCCCGGCGATACGGTCCTGATCCAGCCGCCCGTGTACGCGCATTTCCACGATGATGTCCTGCTGAACGGGCGGCACCTCGCCTTCGCCCCGCTCGAACGCGCCGGCACCGCCTATCGTTTCGACGCGCGCGCGTTCGAAGCGGCGATACGTGACAACACGCGGCTCTTCATCCTCAGCAACCCGCACAATCCGACCGGCAATGTTTGGACCGAGGGCGAGTTGAGGACGATGGGCGAAATTTGCGCACGTCACGGCGTGATCGTCATCGCCGACGAGATTCACCAGGACCTGATCCTCAATCCGGCCAAAAGGCACGTCCCGTTCGCATCGCTCGGCGAACCGTTCGCGCGCAACAGCATCACCTGCACCGCGCCGAGCAAGACCTTCAACCTGCCCGGACTGCAGAGCGCGAACCTGTTCGTGCCGGACCCGCGCCTACGCGACCAGTTACGGCGACAGTTCGACCGGAACATGTACCAGTCGGTCAACACGCTCGGCATGGTGGCCGCCGAAGCCGCGTATACCCACGGCGAGTCGTGGCTCGACGCGCTGCTGATCTACCTGCGCGGCAATCACGCCCATTTTCGCGACGCGATCCACGGCATCACGTCGCGCATCGAGGTCTTGCCGGCCGATTCGCTCTATCTCGCCTGGATGGATTGCCGCGGGCTCGGCATGGACCCCGACGTACTCAATCGCTTCATGCTGACCCAGGCCCGACTCTGGCTCGACAAGGGGCAGAAATTCGGCGTCGAAGGGCACGGCTACATGCGCGCGAACCTCGGGTGCCCGCGCGTGCTGATCGACGAGGCGGTCGAGCGCCTGAGCCAGGCACTGGCCGCACTCTGACTTCAGCAACGCAAGCCGGCGCGAGGCTGAACTAGCGCCCGCTTCGCCTACGTTCACCGGCAGCACGACAAGGATGTCGATCGTCCGGAACGATCACGTCCATTAATCAGGAATACAGATAAAAATCCGGATTTCCCATGCAACTGCAAAGACAGATGAAGACACTCTCGGAGGCGACATGACACAGACCCCTCAAACCACGACTTACGAACAGGAAGACCTGAAGCGCGACCTGTCGAACCGGCACGTCCAGATGATCGCGATCGGCGGCGCGATCGGCACCGGGCTTTTCTACGGCTCGTCCTGGGCCATCCGCACGGCCGGCCCGGCCATCCTGCTCGTCTACGTGCTCGCCGCCATCGCGATCTACTTCGTGATGCGCGCACTGGGCGAGATGGCGGTCGAGGAGCCGGTATCCGGTTCCTACGTCTCGTACTCGAACCGCTACATTCACCGCTTCGTCGGCTTCCTGAACGGCTGGAACGCGTTCATCTTCCTGCTCGCCACCAGCGCGGCCGACCTGAACGCGCTCGGCAACTACGTGCACTTCTGGTTCCCCGGCATCCCGATCTGGGTGACGGCGGGCACGGCCGTGTCGATCATGTTCTGCGTCAACGTCATCGGCGTGAAGTTCTATGGCGAGGCAGAGTTCTGGTTTGCGCTCGTCAAGGTCGCGGCGATCGTCGCACTGATCGTCTTCGGCGCCGGCATGATCGTGTTCGGCTTCGGCAACCACGGCGTGCCGATCGGTTATTACAACCTCGTTGCGAACGGCGGATTCTTCGCCAAAGGCGTGGGCGGCACCTTTCTCGCGATCGTGATGGTGGCCTTCTCGTTCGGCGGCGTCGAGAATCTCGGCCTGGCGGCCGGCGAAGCGAAGGATGTCCGCACGACCATGCCGAAGGCGATCAACGCGACGTTCTGGCGCCTGCTGATTTTCTATGTCGGCGCGATCGCGGTCCTGCTGATGGTGTTCCCGTGGACCTCGCTGACCACCAAGGGCAGCCCCTTCGTCGAGGTGTTCACGAAGATCGGCATTCCCGCCGCGGCCGGCATCATGAATCTCGTCGTGATCATGGCGGTGCTCTCGGCCGTGAACGCGAGCGTGTTCACCAACAGCCGCACGTTCTACAACCTTTCGCTGCAAAAGAACGCGCCGGCGTTCCTCGGCGTCGTCAACAACCGCAAGGTGCCGTATCGCGCGATCCTGATGGTGTTCGCGACGATGTTTGCGGGCGTGCTGCTCAACTACGTGATGCCGGAGCAGGCCTTCGAGCTGTTCTCGTCGGTCACCGTGTTCGCGCTCGTCTGTGCGTGGGGTTCAATCGTCGTCAGCCACCTGCGCTTTCGCAAGATTCGGATCGCGAACGGCGAAGCGGACAAGCTCACCTACAAGTTGCCGTTTTATCCGTACAGCAACTACATTGCGCTCTGCTTCGTCGCCTCGGTGATGGCCTGTATCGCGATCCTGCCGGACATGCGGATGTCGCTGGCGGTGTCGGCGGTCTGGGTCGCGTTCGTGTATGGCGTGTATCGCTTCTATATCCGAAACGAAGCCGCGAGCACCGATGCCGCGCGCGAATCGTGCGGTCCGAAGGATCTTCCTGCGTAAGCGTGAGCATCATCGACCGGATCCCGACTGGCATGGCGCCTGCCGGGATCCGGTCGACCCCGATTCCTTTCGCCTTCAACGTGGCGCCGGTGCGCGTTCGCCGAACTCGGTGCCGCGGCCGCGCATGTAGGCCTGCGGGCTGCTTCCCATCTCCAGCCGAAATGCGTAGACGAAAGCCGACGTCGAGCCGTAGCCCAGTTCCATCGCAACGCGTGTTACGCCGTGCCCTCCCGCAAGCAGTTCAATCCCCCTGAACAGGCGCATGCGACGCCGCCAGGAGCGCAGGCTCATACCGGTTTCGGCGACGAACCGGCGGGCCAGCGTGCGCGACGACATGCCGAACAGCGCCCCCCACTCCTGCGGGCCGCGCAGGTCGGTTGGATCCGCGTAGAGCGCTTCGCATAGCGACATCAGCGCCGCGTCGCGGGGCCAGGGCAATGCCGACGGGAGCGCCGGCGCACGTCGCAGCTGGTCGAGAATCAAGTGGGTGATGCGCCCCGCATAGCCGTCTTCGTCGGGTTGCCCTTCGATTTCGCTCGCCTCGACGATCAGCGCCTTCAGCAACGGCGAGACAGTGAACACGCTCGGACTCGTGCCCGGCAGCGCCGGCCCCGCGTCGTCCGAGATCCACAGGCTTCGGAATTCCGCCCCCAGCAGCGAGCCGACGCGATGCCGCGCGCCGGTGGCGAGCCACACGGCCTGATCCGGCGAAATGACGTAGGAACCGCCTTCCGCGATTACCGTCAGCGCGCCGGCGATCGCGTACACCACCTGATGCCAGCCATGACGATGTTCGGGAAAACAGTGGCGGGCGGGAATGAACTGCGCGCGCACCCTGAGGGGTGCCGGTGGCGCCGCGTTAGCCGGCGCCTCGATCGTCTCCCAGATCATGATGATTCTCCAGTTGACAGATATTCTATACATCTTGTCCATTAATCGAAATACAGACATGGAGAAACTTGGTCTAATCATCGTCATGCCTGTCTCGCGGCAACGCGCGCAATTGACCGCCACGCCCCGAACGCCAACGATTCTTAACGGAGTGTCCCGCCTCATGGCCTGTTTCGACCGCTACAGCCTGCCCCTTTCGACGACTTCCGAATTTGCGGCCGAGCGCTATCGCGCCGGTGTCGACCTGCTTCTGTCCCTGTGGCCAGGCGCAGCCGAAACGCTCGACGAGGCGATCGCGGCCGATCCGGAATTCGCGCTGGCGCAGGCTGCCCGGGCACGCCTGCATGCGATCCGCGCCGAAGTCGGCGAGGCGCGCGCGATGATCACGAACGCGGTCGCACTCGCTGCCCGCAACGGCACGCCGCGCGAGCGCAGCCACGTCAACGTGCTGTCGCTCGCGATCCACGGGCAATCTGCACAGGCACTGGCGGCCGCGCTCGAACATGCCGATAGCTGGCCGCGCGACGTGGTCGTGTTGTCGCTCCCACTTGGCGCGTTTGGCTTGTTCGCGTTTTCGGGCATGGCGGATCACGATCAGGCACGCGTCGATCTTTGCGAGCGCCATGCAAGGCATTTTGCCGACGACGACTGGTGGTTCCTGACGTATCGCGGCTGGGCGCATGGCGAAAACGGCGACGTCCGGCTCGGCCGTTCGCTGACGCAGCGTGCGCTCGAACTGCGCCGGCACAACGTCAATGCCGCGCACGCGGTGGCACACGTGCTGTACGAGGCCGGCGCGAACGACGAGGCCGACGCGATGATCGCCGGCTGGCTGCCCGAATACGACCGCAGCGGCATCCTTCACAGCCACATTGCGTGGCATGCGGCGCTGATCGCGCTCGAGCGCGACGATACGGAGCGCGCGCTCGCGATCTACGACGCGCAGGTTGCGCCGGCGGCGTCGCTGGGCGTGCCGATCAACGTGGTCAGCGATACCGCTTCGTTCCTGTGGCGCATGCAGGCCTACGGTCACACCGTTCCCGACGGCAAATGGGACGATGCGGCCCGGTATGCATCGGACTACTTCCGGCAGGCAGGCTTCCCGTTCGCCGATGTCCATATGGCACTGATCGCGGCGGCCACCGGCGCAAAGGCGGCGCTCGACGAGCGTGCGGGTGCGCTCGACGCGCTCGTCGCGGCCGGCACGCTGCGGGCCGGTGCCGTGGTGCCGGCGATCTGCCGTGCGGCGCTTGCATTCGCCGACGAGCAATACGCGCAATGCGCGGCCCTCCTCGAGCCCGTAGCGCAGGAAGCGGTACGCATCGGCGGCAGCGGCGCGCAACGCGAAATCGTGCAGGACACGCTGCTCGTCGCGTGGATGCGCAGCGGCGACGCCGGCAAGGCGCGCGCGCTGCTCGAGCAGCGCCTGCATCGTCGACCGTCGCCGCGCGATACGTGCTGGCTGGGTCAGCTCGTCACAGCCTGAGTCGATCTTTTCTGGTCGACGTGACCCGACAGCGGCGCGACCCGCGCCCTTCATTCGTCCCCGCCCGTCCAAGCCGGTGCCCCTGCCGACTCGCACGGGCAATGCAGTCCAATTCGGCGCGAGGACGGCGTGCGAGAAAGCGGGCCATCGCGCAACCGCCAAGGAAGTCATATGTGTTCAAGCATCGTGGAACCGCGCACCGGGTTGCGGCGCTGGCTGGTCGACGGAATCGGCCCGGTCGCCGCGATCGCGATAGCGCAGCTGTTCGGCACGGCGCTGTGGTTCAGCGCGAACAGCACAGCTCCGGACCTGATGCGGCTCTGGCACGCGAGTGCCGCCGCCATCGGCTGGCTGACCAGCGCCGTACAGCTGGGCTTCATCTTCGGCACGCTTGCGATCTCGGCGAGCGGTGCTGCGGACCGGTTTCGCGCGAGCCGGATTTTCGTGTGCAGCGCCGTGCTCGGTGCTGCCTTCAACCTCGGTTTTGCATGGCTGTCGAGCGGCCTTGCCACGGGTGCGGCGTTCCGGTTCGGCGTCGGCATCTGCCTCGCGGGCATCTATCCGATGGGCATGAAGCTGATCGTCGGCTGGGCGCCGGATCGCACGGGTTCCGCGCTGGCCCAACTGGTCGCCATGCTGACGCTTGGCACGGCACTGCCGCACGCGATGCGGGTCGTCGGTACCGGCCTGCCGTGGCAGTGGGTCATCACCGCGTCGTCGGCCCTCGCGCTGATCGGCGCCGGCGTAATCGGCGTCCTCGGTGACGGCATCCATCCACGGACGAACACAACCGTCGGGCAGCAACGCGGCCCGGCCGCCGTGCTCGGGGCGTTCCGGATCCGCGCATTTCGTGCCGCGACGCTCGGCTACTTCGGCCACATGTGGGAGCTCTACACGTTTTGGACTGCTGTGCCGCTGTTGATCGCACATACCACGCTGGTGTCGCAGTTTCCCCGTTTCGGCGTCTCGGGCCTGGCCTTTGGCGTCATCGCCACAGGCGCAATCGGCTCGCTCGTCGGCGGAATGCTGTCGCGAACGCTGGGTAGCGCGAAGGTTGCGCTCGGAGCATTAGCCATCTCGGGACTATGTGCACTGACTTTCGCACTCGCGTGGCGCGTGCTGCCGCCGATGGCCATGGAGGTGCTGCTCGTCGCCTGGGGTGCGTCGGTCGTCGCCGATTCACCGCAATTCTCGGCGTTGGCGGCACGCGCCTGCCCACTTGCCTGGGTCGGAGGCGCGCTGGCAATCCAGAATTCGATCGGCTTTGCCATCACAGTCGTCTCGATCGCCGCCACCACCGCGCTGCTCGAGAAGATCGGGCTCGACGCGATCTGGCTGCTGGTGCCCGGGCCCGTGCTGGGACTGGCGGCGTTCCTGTGGACTTCGGCCCGGGGCACGGCGACGGCATGATCCGCATGGGCGAACGGCGTCCTGGTGCCGCGGGCCAGCCCATGCGCGGCCAAAGCACCCGCGCTCGTGCTCGCCCGTCTCAAGCAATGTGGGGAGTTCAACGATGCTCGATCTCCAGTATCTTTCGATCCTGAAGGAAGTCCAGCGACTCGGCAGCCTGACCGCGGCCGCCGAACGCCTCAACGTCACGCAGTCGGCTCTGTCGCATATGGTCCGCAAGTTCGAGGAGCGCCATGGCGTCAAGTTCTGGACCAAGAACGGACGCGGCCTGCGCTTTACGCACGCGGGCGAATACCTGCTTGCGCTGGCCGAGCGCGTGCTGCCGCAGATCGAACATGCCGAGCGCACGCTCGTCGAGTTTGCGGAAGGACGACGCGGTGCACTACGTGTCGGGATGGAGTGCCATCCGTGCCAGAAATGGCTGACGCGGCTGACTTCACGCTATCTCGCAAGCTGGCCCGATGTCGACTATGACGTCCGGACCGCATTCGGTTTCGATGGCGTGGCGGCGCTGCTCGGCTATGAAATCGACCTGCTCGTCACACCCGATCCGATCGACCTGCCCGACGTCGTGTTCGAACCGGTCATCGACTACGAGCTGATGCTGGTGGTACACGAGCAGCACCCGCTTGCCGCGCGCGAATTCGCGCTGCCGCATGACCTGCTCGCCGAGGAACTGATCACGGTGCCGGTCAGCAAGGAGCGGCTCGACATCTATACGCGCTTCCTCCTTCCCGCCCATTGCAGGCCCAAATTTCATCGCACGGCCGAGCAGACGGAGCTGATGCTGCAACTCGTTGCGGCACACCGTGGCGTGGCCGTGCTGCCCGATTGGCTGGTGATCGAGGAAGGCGCGGCGATGCCGATTCGCACGGTGCGCCTCGGTCGAGACGGCATTCACAAAAGCATCCACCTCGGCCTGCGGCGCGGAGAAGAGGACGTGGCCTATATCGCCGGCTTTCTCGCGTTGGCCCGGCAGTTTGATGCAAGGTCAGCAGCGACACCGGTTGAACGGTCCGCGTGATGTCAGTGCCTCCATGCAAAACGGAACACATCACTTAGAACCTTTAACAAAATGATTGCTTGGGTCTGTTAACTTCCAACGATTGCTGTTAACCTCATCATTGTTTCGGTCGCGAGGAGGCCATGGCCAAACCGATACTCGATGATGAGTTGTGGGCACTCGTTGAACCTTTGCTGCCCCCACCCAAACCTCGCCGCTCACGGTATCCCGGACGCAAACCACTGGATGACCGGGCCATGCTTACCGGCATCCTGTTCATCTTGCAGACGGGCCTGCGCTGGGACCTGCTGCCACGCGAGATGGGCTGCGGCAGCGGCATGAGTTGCTGGCGCCGTCTACGGGACTGGCAGGCCGCCGGCGTCTGGGATCGGCTGCACGAAGTGCTGCTCGCGAAGCTACGCGAGTCCGACCGGATTGACTGGTCACGAGTCGTCGTTGACTCCTCCTCGATCCGCGCGGTGGGTGCAGGTCAAAAACGGGACCGAATCCCACCGACCGCGCGCGACCTGGTTCAAAGCACCACCTCATTACCGAAGCGCAGGGCATCCCGCTCGCGGTAATCCTCACCGGCGCCAACCGCCACGATGTCACCCAGCTTCACGCGCTGGTTGACGCGATCCCGCCCATTGCCGGCAAGCGCGGCCGACCGCTTTCGAAGCCTCGCATCGTTCAGGGCGATCGGGGCTACGATCACGACAAATACCGCCGTCCGCTGCACGCAGCCGGCATCGCTACCGAAATCGCACGACGTGGCCAGCCTCATGGCAGCGGCCTTGGCAAGACCCGCTGGGTCGTCGAGCGAACCATTTCGTGGCTTCACAACTTCCGACGACTGCGCATCCGCTTCGAACGCCTTGCTTTTATCCACGAAGCCTTCATGAAACTCGCCTGCTGCATTATCTGTTGGCGAAAACTGCAGAGCTCATTTTGTTAACTCCTCTTAGAGGGAAGTTCAAAAACCTTGCTCAGCTCGCCCGAGGATGTTCCGACAGACGAGCGAGGAGCCGAGTTTCAAGAATGCTTCGTGAATTGCGGCGCGTCGCTCGAAGCGCGTACGCACACGACGTAAATTATGGACCCAGGAGTGTGTGCGTTCGACCACCCAACTATACTTGCTGAGCCCGCTACCATATTCGCTCCGGCGCTTCGCGAACATGGGCCTGACGCTGCGCTCACGCAGCGCACGTCGGTGTCGTGTGGAGTCGTAGCCGCAATCGGCGTAGACGGCGCTAGACTTCAGAAGTGGTTGACCACGGACGCCGCGAATTGGCGGAATTGCTCAATGAGCGGCAGCAACTGCGCGACTTCGTTGGCGTTCGCGCCAGTCAGGATCGTGACAACAGGAACGCCGTTGGCGTCTACGGGGATGTGGTGCTTGGAACCGGGTCGCGCACTATTCGCGGGTTTAGGCCAGTTTTTCGTCCGTCACAGCGACGCGCACTGAGGACGAATCTACCGCAGCGTATAACAGATCGATCTGGCCGGCCGCACCAGCAACCCGTGCAGTTGGTCCCACACACCAGCCTTTGCTAGTCGTTTAATCGCGACCAGCAAGCCACCTCTGAGCCGAAGCCCAGCCGAGTCGGCAAGTGGTTCCACCGTATTCCCGTTTTGAACACGAACAGGATGCGGTTGACCGCCGCACGATCGGACACGCGCGGGTGACCAGGAACGCCCTTCGCACGAGGCTTCACGCGTGGCAGCAATGGCCCGATCAGTATCCACAGTTCGTCGTCAATGATCGGCGCTTCCATAATGCGCGGGCGTCACACTCAGACAACAACCCTATGATTTAAAACAACAATATATTGGTGACAGACCGCTCGGTCAAATGGTGCTTAGATCCTTCTAACCGGAATCTTGCATCGGAATCACGAGGTCCCCCACCAGCATGCCATTGCCGACGGGCGCCCCGAGCCATTTGTGCAGGCTGGTCACAAAGAAATCGCAGCCGAGCAGACGAACGCTGACGGGTGACTGCGCAAACGATTGCGCCGCGTCAACGATGGTCACGATGCCGTGCTGCCGCGCGAGCGCGATCAGGCGCGCGACGGGCAGCACTCGACCCGTCCAGTGAATCATGTGCGTCAGATGCATGACGCGCGTGGCGGGACGAATCGCGGATGAATACTCGGCGACAATGTCGTCATCGCTTGCCAGAAGATCGAACGTCACGGTATCAACGACGATGCGCTCGCGCTCTTCGCGTTGCCGCCAGCCTCCCAATGCACTCGGGTAGTCCCAGGGTGCGAAGCTGACTCAGGAGCGTGCGACGCTGGCCGCGAAGGCGGGCGAATCGGCAACTGCCGAAGCTCGTCTGCGCGAACTGTCGGTCCGCGCGCAAGAACTGGTCAAGGGCGTGCAGACGCTCGATGGGGATGAGCGGGCAGCAGCCGCCCGGACCCAGCAGCGCGTGAATGCCCTGAACCAGACGGTGACGACTCATCAGGCGACGCTTGCCCGCAAGGAGGCGATTCTGGGAGCGGCGGCGAGGCGCGATGCAGCGCAACTGCTAATCGGTCGCGAGGAGGCAAAGCTGGAGCCCCTGCAGCGTGTGATCGCCGATCTCGAAGCGAAGCAGGTCAGTCATGCGACGCTTCAGACCGCGCTTTCGGGCCTCATGACGCAGGGTCAGACGAAAGCCGCCCACTTCGAGACGTTGACGAAGCAGGCTGCAGTCGTCGACCAGGTGCCGTGCGTGGGGCATGCGATGCATGCCACGTGTCCGCTGCTCAGTCAGGCGCTGCAGGCCAGATCGCAGGCAGAAGAGCAGCGTGTGTCGGTGGCCGAACTTCGTGCGCAGTATCGCGAAAAGAAAGCGCAGGCCGACCTGCTGGCTCCGGTTGTCGCGGAGCTTGCGGCAAAGCGCGGCGAACTTGCCGTGTTGACCCGCACCCTGAGCGACGCTCGACGTGATCTGCAGGCGGCGACTGAACTCGCTGCCAGCAAGCCACTCCTTGATGCTGCTGCGACGGGCCTTGAAACCGCCAACGCGGAACTGAGGGAAGTCGCGGAAGAAGCGGCTGCGCGAGCTGCCCGATACGAGTCTGAAAAGGCCCGTATGACGGCGGAGATGGTCAGAATCCAGCAGGAATCGAAGCAGCTTGCAGCCGTCGATGTGACGGCCGCAATTGCAGAGACCGACCGGAAGCTGTCCGCAAATCGCGAAGCAGTCGCCGCGCTCGAGGGCAGGATCGAAGGTGCGATCCGCGCCCAGACAGTGCTACAGGCTGAAGCCAACGGGCTGGATGCAGAACTGAACGGGTTCTCTGCTACGCAGCGGCGCGCCGACCGGCTCTCCGATGAAATTGCGCAGTGGAAGCTGCTCGCGAAAGGGCTCGGCAACGACGGCGTCATTGCGTTGACGATCGACGACGCGGGTCCCGCACTGGCTGACACCGTCAACAGGCTGCTGCTTGCCTGTTACGGCACACGCTTCACGGTCGAGATCCGCACGCAGCGCGCGCTAGCAACTGGCGAACTGCGGGAGGGTTTCGAGATTCTTGTGCATGACGCCGAAGCCGATAGCACCAAGTCGGTGTCGGTGATGTCCGGTGGCCAGAAGGTCTGGATCAACGAGTGTCTGACACGTGGCATTGCGCTCGGTTGCGGCTAACATGCGCGCGTGCAGAAATGGCCGCCGCTTATAATGCGTCGCTCCGGTATCCAACTGACCACGAGGTTTCTTAGTGACGAGTGACCCCACTGACGCCATCGCCACCCGTGTCAAGATCGAACGTGAACGGCGAAACTGGTCGCTTTCTGAGCTCGCGGAGCGGTCTGGCGTATCAAAAGCGATGATCAGCAAGATCGAGCGAAGCGAGGCCAGTCCGACCGCGACGGTGCTCGGTCGGCTTTCCGGCGCGTTCGGCCTGCAACTGTCTACGTTGATGGCGCTGGCGGAACAGGCCGGACTAAGAGAATCAGCCGCGCAGATTCGCAGCCCGTCTGGAAAGATCCTGAAACGGGCTACACACGGCGCGTGCTGTCGCCGCTGAATGGGTTCGGTACTCGAATTAGTCGAAGTAAGCTTGCCGCCGCGCGTGCGGGTTTCCTACCCGCCGTCCGCGTTCACCTTCCAGCATCAGCAGATCTTGGTGACATCCGGGACGCTGGTTTTTGAAGAAGGCGAGACTACACATACGCTCAATGCAGGTGATTGCCTGCAGCTTGGCCCACCTGTTGATTGCACCTTCGCCAATCAGACCGATGACCACTGCGTCTATATTCTCGGATTGGTGAAGCGTTGACCTCGCCCGTCGGACCGATAGCCTGATCGAGGCGTCGGCCACCTCTGAGCGGAGGTATCGTTACACCCCGACGGTGACTCAAAGCGCATCCTAGTGTTCCGTCCCAGAAATAACTTTACGTAAATCCAGCATGTTCTATGATCGAGTCATGTGTGCTGGAGACGA
>NZ_JAGIPX010000007.1 GCF_017814945.1 Paraburkholderia sp. LEh10 | reverse complement strand
TCGTCGAAGAACAGCCTGTCGACCGGCACACTGACGTACAGCGACATCGAAAACCACTCGCATTACAGCGCGAACAGCAACGGGATCAGTGCGGGCGTCGGCATGCAGAACACTGGCAAGTCGGTCGGGCCGGGTTCGGTGAGCAATGCAGGTGGTATCTCGCCGATGATTTCGCAGAACGAAAACGGCGACCAGAGTGCGACGACGCGCACTGCGGTGAGCGCGGGCACGATCAACGTCACGGACGGCGCGCATCAGACGCAGGACATTGCCAGCCTGAGCCGCGACACGACGGACACGAACGGCACGGTATCAAAGACGCCGGACGTGAACGACATGCTCTCGCAGCAGGCCGACACGATGCAGGCGGCACAGGCGGCGGGTCAGGTGGTGGCGCAGGGGATTGGGGCGTATGCGGACAGCAAGCGCGATACGGCCATAGAGAACGCGAAGGCAGCAAAGGACCGCGGCGACACGCAGGCGGCGCAGGGCTACTGGAGCGAGGCGCAGTCGTGGGCCGACGACGGTTCCAACCGGATCGCACTGCATATGGCGGGCGGTGGCCTGATCGGCGGACTGGGCGGCGGCAGTGTCTTTACGGCAGCGGGCGGGGCGTTAGGCGCGGGGCTGACGTCGTACCTTGCGGGTCAGAGCCGGGCGATAGCGAACTCGGTGGCAGGCGAGACAGGTTCGGAGATAGTTGGCAAGGTGGTGGCCAACGTGGTGGCAACGCTGGGGGGCGGCCTGGTAGGGGGGACGGCGGGCGCGGCGACGGCGTCGAACGTGAACCTGTATAACCAGTGGAACGACAAGTCGGGCGCATATGCGGATGAGCAGATTGCGCAGGCGATGGGGGAAACCGGGAGCAAACGGCCTTCGCTGGGCGAATTGTTCCTGATGGGTATCGCCAACGGTCTGAATGCGGTTGTGGGCATGGGAGGGGGCAAGCCACCTGCGGCGAGTCCGGGGGCTGTGCTGGTGGATTCGGCGGTGGGCCAGGCAGCGGGTGCCGGGATATCATCTGGCAGTTCGGTGGCGGGGTATGGGGCCGGTAATGCGACGTTCAATAGCGGGAATAGCGCCGGCAACGATCGGCAGTCAGCAAACGATGGCAGCAGTTCGGTTCCCGGCCGCGCTCAATCGCGCATTAACGTGACGAACGACGGCATGGAACATATAAATGATCGTCACCTTGATCCGAGCGTGAACGCGAGCCAGTTCTCGATTGGTGAAGGTGATCTTCGCAGTTTGTTGCAAGATCCGAACACGATATCAACTCCGATTACGCGGGAGATACCGAGTGCAGACGGTATTAGATACGTGCGAGAGATCGACGTAGGTAAAACTATTGGGACCGACAAATACAGTAACGGGCAGCCCACATCTGTTCTGACTGTTCTTACAGATAAGTATGGGAATCTCGTAACAGCGTTTCCAGGGAAACTGAAATGAGTGTAGGTAGACAGATGGCAGTGGAAGCAATTCGGCAGCATTTGCTTCAAAGCTCGGCAAGCCTACTTGTTAGTAACGATGCTTTGGGGCTTGCTCTGCGCCGTTTCTTCCCGGAGTTGAAACGTGCATTTGTAATGAACTGGATACCGGAACAGGGTGAAGATATCTATTGGGTTCTGGTTAGCTCAACAGAGGTCGCAGAAATTGAGATTCCGCGAGTGATAGGCGCGGAGAGCAATTCGCCTTCGTTAAAAATAGTGGCCCTTGATGCTTACCAGAAGAAGCGGCATTCGCGTGATGTTCGACAACGATTAAAGGTCGGAGTCGAGCTGATCAAAAGTAGTTAAGGCGCAAACAACAAACCCAGCCATCAAGCTGGATTTGTTGTTTATGGCGTTGTTCAGTCTGGCGTGATAACGAGGCGGCCGTACTGGACCTCGACCCTGACGCGCTGGCCGGGCTCGAAGCCGGCCTATTCAAGCCACATACCGGCGATGCGAAGCCACGGAAAGAACGCGGGTGTACGCCAGTCCCTGCCGGGTTTGGGTGAGGGCCGCCAGCGCATGAGTTGCTGGACGGTGGCGTGTCGCTCGGGATGAGCGTGCAATGCATTAAGATTGGCATCAGCCATATCAACTCCTTGGTCGAGTTGGTGGTGGTCAGCGGGCCGTGGGTGCTGGTAACGCCCATGGCCCGCGCGAGCCGCCGAGTCGTCTTGCACCGCATGTCCGAGCGTGGCACACCGCCCGCCGTCAAGGCTGCCCTTCGGCGCGCGTTGCGCGGCCTTGACGGGTTCGGCTCCGGAGCGGTACGCGAAGGCTTGCGAGGTCATGGAGCCGTGGGACACGACGGCCCTGTTCCGCCGGCAAACCTGGTGGCCTGAAGGTTCGGCATGCGATGTAAATCCAGATGAAGCAGGTGCCTCCTCTGGCAGACTCGCGCCTTCAGGGCAAAACCCGCGTCGGGGCAAAAAATTGCAGGTACAGGTGCGCGTCAGGGAAAACCGCTTCGGCAAGCCTTGCCCCGTCAGGGGTTGGGTGGGTTCGAGAACGGCGAGTGTGTCGGGGATGCGTATTAAGGGCAATACGGGTCTGAAGGGCGCGGGTGATATCCAGCACCGTGGATGCGGAAAAGAACAGCCTGACGACGGGCACGCTGACGTACAGCGACATCGAAAACCGCTCGCATTACAGCGCCAACAGTGCGGGGATCAGTGCGGGGGTGGGAGTCGGTAATACGGGCAAGGCGACGGGGACGGGTTCGGTGAGCGGCTCGGGCGGCGGGATGCCGATGGCCCAGAACGAGAGCGGCGACCAGAACGCGACCACGCGCAGTGCGATCAGCGCGGGCACGATCAACGTCACGGACGGCGCGCATCAGACGCAGGACATTGCCAGCCTGAGCCGCGACACGACGGACACGAACGGCACGGTATCAAAGACGCCGGACGTGAACGACATGCTCTCGCAGCAGGCCGACACTATGCAGGCGGCACAGGCGGCGGGTCAGGTGGTGGCGCAGGGGATTGCCGCATATGCGAATGACAAGCAGAAGGCGGCACAGGGTCAGGCCGACGCAGCAAAGGCGGCAGGTAATACCGACCTTGCTGCGCAGTACCAGGCGCAGGCGGATTCATGGGATGAGGGTGGGACGAACCGGATTGCGCTGCATGTTGCGGGCGGTGCGCTGGTGGCGGGACTGGGTGGTGGCAGTATCGGCAGCGCGGCACAGGGCGCAGCGGGTGCGGGTGTCGCGGCGTGGGCTGCGGGCGACCTGAACCGGCTGGCCAACGGCACGCGTAATGCGCTGGGTGGTGGTGACGCGGCGCAGACGGCGGGTCACGTGCTGGCTAACGTCGTTGCAGGCGCGGGCGGGTTCCTGATCGGCGGGACGACCGGTGCGTTCTCGGCCAGTAATGCCGATCTCTACAACCGGAGCACGGGTAACGGTGACGGCCAGGGCAGCACGGCGAATACAGCTGTAGATACTGTCAAGAACGCAGCGGCTGGCGCGTGGAATGGTCTGGTCAGCCTTGGCGAGATGGTTGCCAATATCCCGAATGGCGGGCCGTTTGCTTCGCCTGGTGATCCGGGATATATCTCGGCGAATGGACTGAAGCTGCCTTATACGCCCGGGGATCAAATTGGTGAAGGTGTCGAATTTGCTCTGGCAACAAGAGGGATCGGCAAAGGGACCGCGGCGGAACTTACAGCAGATGCACAGGCATTCGAAAAGTCTCTGGTTAACCTTCCACCAGGTGAGCGGGTCGCGCAAGTCAAGCAGACTGCGCAAACAGTGGCAGTTGATAATGGTTGGCAAAAGGACTCTCAGCTTAGCCGTATTAATGGCCGTGATGTATATCGCGCCGACGATGGCACCCTATATGCAGTTGACACGCAGCACGGCCGATTCGAGCAAGTCAATGCGAAAACTGGCGAACATATGGGTGAGGTCAGCATGATGGGACTTCAGCCGACGAAACCGGCGGATGCATCTGGGCGACACGATCTGAAATTGAAATGATGAACTGGACAAAACTTGTTGATTACGCGGAAGCGGAGGTAAAGCGAGGTGCTTTACTCCGGTTCGCTGCGGGTCAGCCATTCGAGGATCATGTGGTAATGATGGTCTGCGAGGCACCGGATAAATCTGGGCGACTCGGATTGATGGCGATCAGTGGTTATAAAGCGGGAATAAACTGCTACGTTGTGTTTCCTGAAGAGGCGGCTTCATACCAGCTATCAACAAAATGGCTTATTGATAACTGGCAGAAGTGGATCTGGCCAGGAGGCGATGTGAACGAGGTCGTGGTTCGCGATCCCTTGGAGGCACAGGAAATTACATAGTACAAACAGCAAACCCGGCACTTGCCGGGTTTGCTGTTTGTGGTATGCCTAACCGAAATCAGGCGTGATGGTGAGAGACGCATTGCGGCAATCGAAAGTAATACGCATGCGCTGGCCAGGCGTGAAACCGGCCTGTCTGAGCCAGACATCGGCGATCTGCATCCAGGGCATGAATGGCGCGGATGGGCGCGCGTGCTGCGCTGGACCGTAGTCGGGCGAATCGCGCAGCGTGACACATGCATGTGTTCGCTGGCGTGGTGAACGTGGTTTAAGATTGGCGTCAGCCATGATCAGTTCTCCGTGTGAACTGGTGGTGGTCAGCGGGTCGTATGGGTTGCCGCCCATGCGGCCCGCGCTTCGTTTACGTTACTGCGTCCCCCTTCTTTAGCGGCTTCGCTTGCCGGTGCCCTGCGTTGGCGCCGGTGTAGCTGGTGCGGCTGCAAGCTGCGCCCATCGCTTGGCGTCGTGCATATGCAAGACGCTGGCGATCACGGTTTCAATGGCTTCACGCTCCTTCGGATCAAGCCGGGAGACGGCTTCGAACTGAAGCTTGAGCCGTTCGTCCGGGCCACGCTCACTCTCCTCAAAAAGCAACGTATCTGCGCTCACACTCAATGCAAGGGCGATGCGTCGGAAGACCTCAATGGTCGGCTGCGACGTTCCAGCCTCGTACCGCTTGTACTGCGATACATGCATGCCGATCTTGTCGGCCATCTGTTGCTGCGTCAGGCCGCATTCCTTCCGGTAAGCGCTCAGGCGTTCGGGGAAGCTCATGGGCAGACGGAAGAGTTGAACGTAAGCCATTCCAGAACGCCTCGCATGTGAACGCGGCCAGCAGCGCGACGATCATCAGCGGCGGTGATACGAACATCACGGGTTCGCAGGTCAACGCAAAACAGGTGACGGCCGATGTGCGCGGCAACCTGGCTATCCGGAGCGTGCACGGCCCTGCCGACCCTGGGGCGTGGCAAGACTGGCAGGAAGCGGTATGTAAAGCGCTATCGAGAGAAGAAAACGCAGCGCCGCCAAATAGGGAATAACAACGAACTGGCCTTCGAGCCGGGTTTGTTGTTTATGGTGCTGTTAAATGCCCCGCACAGGGGCAACGCCCGCGCCGCGAGGCGCATCGCGGATGCCAGCGATAGCGGCAAAACAAACCCCATCGCGAACGCCCGCGCAAGAGCAAAAGCGAACCCCATCGCAGATGCCCGCAAAGCAAAACCAGCCAAAACCTATATGATGCTGCCCATCGCAAAAAATCCCGCCACCAGGCAACCATGCTCCCGAACCTGCTGGTCCAACTTGTCAACGGACTCGCGGACGCCTCCGCGCTCTTCCTCGTCGCAGCGGGGCTGTCGCTGATCTTCGGCGTCACGCGCATCGTCAATTTTGCGCACGGCTCGTTCTACATGCTGGGCATCTACGTCGCCTACAGCATCGCGAGCCGCTTCGGTGCGAGCACGGCAGGCTTCTGGCTGGCGATGCTCGCGTCGGCGCTCGTGATCGGCATGTTGGGCGCGCTCGTCGAATTCGTCGTGCTAAGGCGCATCTATCAGGCGCCCGAGTTGTTCCACCTGCTCGCGACCTTCGCCCTCGTGCTGATCTTGCGCGACGCCGCACTCGCGATCTGGGGGCCGCAGGACCTGTTCGGTCCGCGCGCGCCGCACCTTGCAGGCGCCGTCGAACTGCTCGGCCACCAGCTGCCGACCTATGACATCGCGTTGATCGTCATCGGCCCGCTCGTGCTTCTGCTCCTCTGGTCCGCACTGACGCGAACGCGCTGGGGCACGCTCGTGCGCGCGGCGACGCAGGACCGCGAGATGCTCGGCGCGCTCGGCATCAACCAGGCGTGGCTGTTCACCGGCGTGTTCTTCGTCGGCGCGTTTCTCGCGGGGCTGGGCGGCGCGTTGCAGGGGCCGCGCATGTCCGCGAATCTGTCGCTCGATCTCGAGACGATCGGCAATGCGTTCGTCGTCGTCGTGGTCGGCGGGATGGGCTCGATTCCGGGCGCGTTCATCGCGGCGCTGCTGATCGCGGAGATCAAGGCGCTGTGCATCGGCATCGGCCATGTGTCGCTGTTCGGCATCGACTTGTCGCTGAGCCGCTTCACGCTCGTCGCGGAATTCGTCGTGATGGCCGTCGTGCTCGTCGTGCGGCCCTGGGGTCTGCTGGGGCGCGCGACGCCCGCGCTTCGCACGGCAGGCGCAGCCGAACCGCCATTGAAGCCGGCCGGCAAACGCGTCAAATGGCTCGCCGCGTGCGTGCTCGCCATGCTCGTTCTCGCACCTCTCGCGGCCAGCGCGTTTCCGTACATGCCCGTGTTGCTCGTCGAAATTCTGATCGCCGTGCTGTTCGCCGCGAGCCTGCACTTCATCATGGGACCGGGCGGCATGCACTCGTTCGGTCATGCCGCGTATTTCGGCCTCGGCGCATACGGCGCGGCGCTCTTTCTGAAAGTGCTCGATCTGCCGATGGAAGCGGCGCTCTTCCTCGGGCCGTTGCTCGCCGTGCTCGGCGCGCTGGTGTTCGGCTGGTTCTGCGTGCGCCTGTCGGGCGTGTATCTGGCGATGCTCACGCTCGCGTTTGCGCAGATCGTGTGGTCGGTGGTGTATCAGTGGGACGACGTGACGGGCGGCAGCAACGGTATTCTTGGCTTGTGGCCGTCGAACTGGCTGTCGTCGCCCGTCGCGTACTACTACATGACGCTCGCGTGCGCGGTGCTGGGCGTGTGGCTTTTGCGGCGCATGCTGTTCTCGCCGCTGGGATACGCGATGCGCGCGTCACGCGATTCGGCGTTGCGCGCTGAAGCCATCGGCATCGACACGCAGCGCGTGCAATGGGCGGCATTCGTGATCGCGTCGCTGTTCTGCGGGCTCGCCGGTTCGCTGTACGCGTTTTCGAAAGGCACGATTTCGCCGGAAGTGATCAGCGTCAGCCGTTCCGTCGATGGCCTCGTGATGGTCCTGCTCGGCGGCGTTCAGACGTTGACGGGACCCGTCGCGGGCGCGGCGCTTTTCACGTGGCTGCAGGACGCCGTCGCGCGTCAGACCGACTACTGGCAGGCGCTGCTCGGCGTCGCGATCCTGCTGATGGTGATGGCATTTCCGCAGGGCATCGTCGGCTTCGTGCGCGAGCGCTTCGGGCGCGACGATGCGAGCGAGACCACGCAAACGGCAGGAGGCGGACGATGAGCCTCTTGCGCGTCGCGAACCTGTCGATGTCGTTCGGCGGCGTGAAAGCCGTCGACGACGTGTCATTCGACGTGAAGCCCGGCGAACTGCTCGCGCTGATCGGCCCGAACGGCGCGGGCAAATCGACGTGCTTCAATATCCTCAATGGACAATTGCGGCCGTCGCGCGGCTCGGTCCTGCTCGACGGGCAGGAACTCGTCGGCATGCGGCCGCGCGATATCTGGCGGCGCGGCGTGGGCCGCACGTTCCAGGTCGCGGCGACCTTCAATTCGATGACGGTGCTGGAAAACGTGCAAATGGCGCTCGTGTCGCGTGAGAAGCGTCTATACGGTTTGTGGAAGCCGGCCGCGTCGTGCTTCACGGATGAAGCGCTGTCGCTGCTCGATCAGGTCGGCATGGCCGCGCACGCGCGGCGCGCGTGCAGCGTGCTCGCGTATGGCGACGTGAAGCGCGTCGAAATGGCGATCGCGCTCGCCAACCGTCCAAAGCTGCTGCTGATGGATGAACCGACCGCGGGCATGGCGCCGCGCGAGCGCAACGAGCTGATGGCGCTGACCAAGCGTCTCGTCGTCGAGCGCAAGATGGGGGTGCTGTTCACCGAGCACAGCATGGACGTGGTGTTCTCATACGCCAACCGGGTGATCGTGCTCGCACGCGGCAAGCTGATCGCGCAAGGCGACGCGGACACGATCCGCAACGACGCCAACGTGCAAGCCGTGTACTTCGGCACGGGCAAGACGTTCCAGCCGCGCGCGGCGCTATCGATGTACGGGCGGGACGGCGGCGAAACCCCTGCGGGGCCGCGCGCATGAACGCACCGATGCTGAAAATCGAGCGGCTGAACGCGTACTACGGGCGCGCGCATATCCTGTTCGACGTGAGTCTCGAAGTGGGGCGCGGCGAAGTCGTCGCGCTGATGGGCCGCAACGGCGCGGGCAAATCGACGACGATGAAGGCCGTCATGGGCCTGCTGCCACGCCGCGACGGCACGGTCCATTTCAACGGCGCCGATATTTCCGCGCTGCCGCCGCACAGGATCGCGCGCATGGGACTCGGCTACGTGCCGGAAGACCGCCGCGTGTTTTCGGCGCTGACGGTGATGGAGAACCTCGACACAGGCCGCCAGCCGATGCGCGAGGGCGCGCCTTGCTGGACACCCGGCAAGCTCTTCAAGCTCTTTCCGAACCTCGGCGAAATGCCGGAGCGTCCCGGCGGCCAGATGAGCGGCGGCGAGCAGCAGATGCTCACGGTGTCGCGCACGCTGATGGGCAACCCGTACCTGGTCCTGCTCGACGAGCCGTCCGAGGGTGTCGCGCCCGTGATCGTCGAGCAGATGGCGAACATGATCGTCGAGCTCAAGCGCGAAGGGCTGTCGATTTTGCTGTCCGAGCAGAATCTGCATTTCGCCGAACTGGTCAGCGATCGCGCCTATGTGCTCGAAAAAGGGCAAATCCGCTTCAGCGGCACGATGGCCGAACTGGCGCAGGACGATGCCGTCCGGCGCGCGTATCTGAGCGTTTGATGGTTGGCCGCGAAGTTTCGCGGCGGCGCGCTGCCGGGCGCGGCGGCTAAACTCCGGTACGATGCAGCGTCTGGCGGCCAGCGCTGCCGCACCATTCAACCGACAACAAAACGGAGTTACGCATGATCTCGCGCTCAGCCTGGATTTCCCGCATGACCGTGTCACTGACGCTATCGCTGACGGCGCTCGGCGCATCCGCGCAGCAGACGATCAAGATCGGCGAGATCAACAGCTACAAGGCGCAGCCCGCGTTCCTCATGCCGTACAAGAACGGCTGGAATCTCGCGCTCGACCAGGTGAACGCGGCGGGCGGCGTGCTCGGCAAGAAGCTCGAAGTCGTGTCGCGCGACGATAACGCGAACCCCGGCGACACCATTCGCGTCGCGCAGGAACTGATCGCGCGCGAGCAGGTGCAACTGCTGTTCGGCGGCTATCTGTCGAACACGGGCCTGGCGCTGACCGACTTCGCGAAGCAGAAGCACATGTTCTTCCTCGCCGCCGAGCCGCTCACCGACAAGATCGTCTGGGCCGACGGCAACAAGTACACGTACCGGCTGCGTCCTTCGACCTACATGCAGGTCGCGATGCTCGTCCCCGAAGCAGCAAAGCTGAAGAAAAAGCGCTGGGCGCTCGTCTATCCGAACTATGAGTACGGCCAGTCGGCGGCCGCGACGTTCAAGAAACTGTTGAAGGCCGCGCAGCCCGACGTCGAGTTCGTCACCGAGCAGGCGACGCCGCTCGGCAACCTCGACGCCGGCGCGACCGTGCAGGCGCTCGCCGACGCGAAGCCCGACGCGATCTTCAATGTGCTGTTCAGCGCGGACCTCGGCAAGTTCGTCCGCGAAGGCAATACGCGCGGGCTCTTCAAGGATCGCAGCGTCGTCTCGCTGCTGACGGGCGAGCCGGATTATCTCGATCCCCTCGGCGCGGAAGCGCCCGTCGGCTGGATCGTGACGGGCTACCCGTGGTACTCCATCGATACGGCCGCAAACAAAAAGTTCGTCGCGGACTACGAGGCGAAGTATCACGACTATCCGCGCCTCGGCTCGGTGGTCGGCTACACGGCGCTGATGTCGATCGCGAACGGCATCAAAAAGGCCGGTTCGACCGACCCCGACAAACTCGCGGCTGCGTTCAAGGGCTTGAATGTCGATACGCCGTTCGGGCCGATCACGTATCGCCCGCAGGACAACCAGTCGACGATGGGCGCGTTCGTCGGCGTGACGGCGCTGAAGGACGGCAAGGGTGTGATGACGTCGTATCGATATATCGACGGCGCGAGCGTGCAGCCGTCGGATGCGGAAGTGAAGAAGCTGCGTCCCGCCGACTGATTCCACGTGTCGAGCGCACGCGCATCGAGGCCAGCCGCGCAGCTTGCGTGACTGGCCTTTTTTGCTGCGCGCCGCGTCATTCCTCCGCGTCGTGCTCGGCTACGAAGTGCCGCAGATACGCGAGCACGGCCGCTTCCGCCGCGCGATGATCGGCGCAGCTTTTTGAACCGGCGTTCTCTTCGTCGCCGAAAAGCGTCGATGGCGCGTCGTGGACATCCACCTCTTGTCCTTCGCGGAAGATGCGGATCTCGTGCATCGTCTCCGCGTACTCCGCCACCCAGTGAATGCCTTCGATATGCGTGCCTGCCCTGACTGTAGATGTATTCATGAGGCGTCTCCCGGGCCGGATTCGTCGTGCGGGCCCTTGTCGTAAACCATAGACGCTATGCGCGCATCGCGCAGCCTTCGTTGTGCATCGAATGGCGGCTGCGGGCGTGATTCGCGGGCGCCCGGCGTTGCATGTGTCGATACTGCAAGGCAGCGCGGATTTACGCATGCTCCCGACCGGCAGCGGGACGGAACGCCCGGAAGCCGCCCGACTTCCACGCGGCGTACCGTTGAAAGACGGGTGAGGCACATCCGTTGCTGTGCTAATGAAGCCAACGGTCACATACGGGAGCACTGACATGCCTGAAAAAGCAACCCTCAAGCGTGCCGCCGCGGACAAGCGCGCCGGCAAGTCGCCGAGCACTCAGGCCGGCGAGTTCGTGAAGGAAGAAATCGACCACGTGCGCGAAGGCAAGCACGGCGTCAAATCGGCGAAGCAGGCGATTGCGATTGGTTTGTCGAAGGCGCGGCGCGCGGGCGTCGCGTTGAAGCAGCCAAAGGCAGGGACGACGAGCGAAGCCACGCGCAAGAAGGCGGCCGCCGATACGGCAGCGGGCAAGCAGAAGTCGCCTGCCGCGAAACGGACAGCGGCCCGCAAGGCCGTTGCAAAGACCACGGGCGCGAAGACGGCGGCACGCCGCCCGAGCAGCGAATCGACGGCGAAGCGCTCGCAAGTCAGCGAGGCCGTGCTGAAGCGCGAAAGTGGGCGCGGCGCATCGAAGGAAGCGTTGTCGAAGCAGACGAAGTCGGCGGCCGCGCGCCGTCCGGCGGCAAGCCGCTCGGCCTCGGCAAAGAAGGCGGCTGCCACCAAGGGCGCGGCGGGCCGCTCGGCAGCGGCGAAGAAGGCTGCGCAGACGCGGGCCGCGCGTGCGCATCATTAGGCAAAGGTGGGGCAGCGCCGCTGCGCCCGTCTTGACGACGAGCGCGGCGGCACAACGCGGAACGCTTACTGGATGGACGCGAGCGCGTTGCGGACCGTCTGGAAGATGTGATCGATCTGCGCTTCGTCGATGATGAGGGGCGGCGAGAACGCCAGAATGTCGCCCGTGAAGCGGATCAGCACGCCCGCTTCGAAGCATTTGACGAACGCCTCGTAAGCGCGCGCGCCCGGCGCGCCGTCGCGCGGCGCCAGTTCGATGCCCGCGACCATCCCGAGATTGCGGACGTCCTTGACGTGCTTCGCGTCGCGCAGCGCGTGCGCGGCCGCCTCGAACTTCGGTGCCAGCGACGCCGCCCGCTCGAACAGGCCTTCGCGGCGATACAGGTCGAGCGCTGCGACGCATGCGGCGGCCGCGAGCGGGTGCGCCGAATACGTGTAGCCGTGGAACAGTTCGATTGCGCCTTGCGCGCCGCTGTTGATGATCGTGTCGTGGACGGTGCGGCTCGCGGCGACGGCGCCCAGCGGCACGGCTGCATTGTTGATCGCCTTGGCCATCGTCAGCAGATCGGGCTTCACGCCGAAGTATTCGCTGGCCGTCGCGGCGCCGAGGCGGCCGAAGCCCGTAATCACCTCGTCGAAGATCAGCAGGATGCCGTGCTTCGTGCAGATGTCGCGCAGCTTCTGCAAGTAGCCTTGCGGCGGAATCAGCACGCCCGTCGAGCCCGCGACGGGTTCGACGATCACGGCGGCGATCGTCGACGCGTCATGCAGCGCGACGATGCGCTCCAGTTCGTCGGCGAGATGCGCGCCCCAGGCCGGCTGGCCCTTCGAGAACGCATTGTGTTCGAGGTCGTGCGTGTGCGGCAGATGATCGACGGACGGCAGCAGCGCGCCCGAGAACGTCTTGCGGTTCGGCGCGATGCCGCCCACTGAAATGCCGCCGAACCCGACGCCGTGATAGCCGCGCTCGCGGCCGATCAGGCGCGTGCGCTGGCCTTCGCCGCGCGCGCGGTGGTAGGCGAGCGCGATCTTCAGCGCGGTGTCGACGGATTCGGAACCCGAGTTCGTGAAGAACACGCGGTCCAGCCCTTCGGGCATCAGTTCAGCGACCTTCGACGCCGCCTCGAACGCGAGCGGATGGCCCATCTGGAACGTCGGCGCGAAGTCGAGCGTCGCGGCCTGCTTTTGCACGGCGGCGACGATCTCGTCACGGCCGTGGCCCGCGTTCACGCACCACAGGCCCGCGCACGCGTCGAGCACGTCGCGCCCGTCGGTCGAGCGGTAGTACATGCCTTTCGCCGATTCCAGCAGGCGCGGCGCGGCCTTGAACTGGCGGTTGGCGGTGAACGGCATCCAGAAGTTCGACAGATCGTCGATGACAGGGCGCGAAGTCATGGTTTCTCCTCCAATGGGTAGCGAAACTGTAGCGTCCGAGGTTAAATGGCGGACATAAACAGTTGACTCACTGCGCTGCTAACTGTGCTGGCCGAATCGGCTGGACTGTGTTGGTCTTTGGCCGCAGCCGACAGCGCGAGCCACCGCTTCCGTCCGTACCCGCCTGGATACCGAAGATGATCGAACTCGAACTGGACCGTGACCGCCGTTGCGCGCCGACGCTCGTCGAGCAGGTCGTGCAGGGCTTCGCGCACGCGATCGACGCGCAGACGCTGCGCGCGGGCGCGCTGTTGCCGTCGGTGCGGCAGCTCGCGCAGTCGCATTCGTTGAGCACGTTCACGGTGACGGAGGCGTACAACCGGCTCGTGTCGATGGGGCTCGTGATCGCGCGGCGAGGCTCGGGCTACCGCGTCGCGCCGACCTCGCGCAACGCGCAGGCGAACGTCGTCGACTGGCAGCCGCCCAGCCTGACGGCGACCTGGCTGCTGTCCGACGTGTTCGCCGATCATTCCGTGCCGATCAAGGCGGGCGGCGGCTGGCTGCCGAACGAGTGGATCAACGAGACAGGCATGCAGCACGCGTTTCGCGCGATGAGCCGCGTGCCTGCCGCGCGCCTCGGCGACTATGGGCATCCGTACGGCTTTGCGCCGCTGCGCGCGAAGATCGCGGAGCAGATGGACCGGCGCGGCCTGCCCGTCGAGGTGTCGAACGTGCTGCTCACGCAGGGCGCGACACAGGCGCTCGACCTGATCGTGCGCACGCTGCTGCGCGCGGGCGATGCCGTGGTGGTCGAAGATCCCGGCTATTGCAATCTGCTGCAAATCCTCAAGCTCGCGGGGCTCACCGTGATCGGCGTGCCGCGCACACCGGCGGGCGTCGATACCGACGTGCTCGAAAAGATCGTCGACGAGCATCGTCCGAAGGCGATTTTCGTCAACACGACGCTGCAGAATCCGACGGGCGCAACGTACGGCATGGCGTCCGCGTACCGGCTGCTGCAGATCGCCGAGCGCAACCGCATGTGGGTGATCGAGGACGACGTCAGCCGCGAGCTCGCGCCGCCGGGCGCGCCGATTTTCGCGGCGATGGAAGGCTTGCGGCGCGTGCTGTACATCAGCGGCTTTTCGAAGACGGTGACGCCTGCGCTGCGCTGCGGCTACATCGTCGCCGAGCGTGACGTGCTGCGCGAACTGGCGCGCACGAAGATGGCGGTGGGCTTGACGTCGTCCGAGGCGATCGAGCGGATCGTCGACAAGGTGATGAACGAGGGGCGCTACGCGCGCCATGTCGAGCAGGTCAACGAGCGCCTGCGCGCCGCCCATGCCGTCGTCGAAGAGCGGCTGGACGCGCTGGGCCTGGAGGCATTTCACCGGCCGCGCGCGGGGCTGTTCCTGCTCGCGCGTTTGCCCGTCGAGGCCGAGCGCGCGGGCGAGATTGCGACGGCGGCGCTGGCCGACGGCATCTGGCTCGCGCCCGGCTCGTATTTCCGTCCCGACGATGCGCCGAGCGCGTGGTTTCGCTTCAACGTCCCGCATTCGACCGACGACGCGTTGTGGCGCTTCATCGAACGGGTAGGGCGCGGGTCCGGGATTTGATGTCCAGCCGATGACGACGGATCATGCACGGGCGCGAAGCGAGGCTTACGGCTTCGCGAGCGCGTCGATCAGTTCGCCGATATTCTGCGCGCCGACGTTGTCTTCGAGCAGTCCGATAAACACGCGGCTATACAGCTGATCCTGCTCGAGCTCGGACAGGTCAGCGCGCGCATTGGCAATCGCTTCGGCCGCGCGGTGCGCGGAACTGACAATCCGTTGTGCGAGTTTCTTTTCCATACCTTGCGCTATCGACAGCCTGTTGAAAAGCTTGAGCCGGTTGCCCCGCAATCGCGCGTCGGCGGCAATGCGATCGGGTCCGGTGTCACGCGACGAGCGCGTTCGATGCCGATGCCGCCCGGCTCGTGCGGCTGCGCTCCTTAGCGCCGTACATCATCAGGTCCGCCGTTCTCACCAGATCGGCGGCGCGCTCGCCTGACTGCAGCACCGCCACGCCGAGGCTCGCGCAGACGCGGTAATCGTTGCCGTGCACGCTGACGGGCGCTTCGAGCGCCGCCGTGATGTCGGCGGCGATCGCCGGCGCGGACGTCGATGCGGCCTCGTCGTCGATCACGACCAGAAACTCGTCGCCGCCCAGCCGTCCAACTTGCGCGCGGCCCTGCGTCACGTCCTTCAGGCGGCGCGCGATCTCGGCGAGAATCGCGTCGCCCAGATGGTGTCCGAACGTATCGTTGAGTTCCTTGAAGCGGTTCAGGTCGACGAAGATCACGCCGACGCGGCCGGCGGCATCCGCCGCGGCGACGGCTTCTTCGAGCAGATCCATGATGCAGCCGCGATTGGACAGGCCCGTCAGCCGGTCGATGTGCGCGAGCCGCCGCAGTTCTTCCTTGCCCTTCAGCAGCTTGCGGATCAGCGCGCCGATCCACGTGGACAGCCCGACGAGAATCACGGTGACGACGGCCGCCATCGTCACGTAGACGCGGCGCATTTTGTAGTAGTCGTCGAGCGCCTCTGCGACCGACAGGCCCGCCATGACCGTGAGTCCATACCGTTTGACCTCGCGGGTCGCGACGATGCGCTCCACGTGGTCGATGGGATCGACGAACACATCGTCGGTCGGGAGCGGGCCGACATAGGCGGTGGGCAATGCGCCGCCCGCGCGGCTGTGCATATCGCCCGCGCGGCGCGACAGCATGTAGCCGTGGCGGGACAGCACCGCGATCATGCCGTGCTCGCCGAGCGCCGCGCTCGTGTAGAAGCCGCCGGTGAGCCATGCAGGATCTTCCGACACGATCACCGCGCCGCCGAAGCTGCCGTCGGCACGGTTGATGCGCCGCGTCGCCTGAATCGACCATTGCCGCGAGATCCGTCCGATGAGCGGCTGGCTGATGAAGAGGCCGACGTCGGCGCGCTCGCGATGCACGCGGAAATGCTGGCGATCGCTCAGATCGACCGCGCCCGTGAAGGGAATCGTCGACGCGATCACGTGGCCGTCGGCGCCCGCCAGCGTGACCTGGAGCGCGGTGTCAGCCGTAATGAGGCCGTACGCCTGGTATTTCTTCAGGTCGAAGGTCTCTGGCGAGCTTTCGTATCCGTATTTGACGAGCAGCGCGATCGTATCGACGTCGTGGATCGTTTTCAGCGTGTGCGTGTCGAGCGCGCTGGCGACCGTGCGGGCCGCGACGCGCGCGTCGTGCATCGCGGCCGCGCTCTCGACGCGCAGCCGCATCAGGATCGTGACCCAGAGCACGGCGAGGATCAGCACGGTCAGCGCGGGCAGCAAAATGAACGCGCGATGAGGCAAGCGGCCACGGTCGAAGCCGGACGGCCACATGCGCTTGAGGAAGGCCGGAAGTCCGCCGATGGGCGACCCCGATGCGGGCGCTGTTTTCTTCACTGGCTGATGACTGACGCCTGGGCACGTCTTTCTACCGTTCATGAACGACGGAACGACGCTGCGGCGCCCGTCACCTTGCTGGTCCGTTATAACGGCAGCGCTGCGCGAAAGTTGACCGCAATTTCCAGATTCGGAAGGAACAGTACAGTCGTACTGAAGGAATGCGAATAGATCATACGAAAGCCGAATTTTAGTGCCGGAGCGACGCCGGTCAAATGGAGCGGGCGGCGAACGCGTAACCGTTCTTGCCACTGCGTTTGACTTCGTACATCGCGCCGTCGGCGGCGGCGACGAGCAGCCGGTGATCGGGCACCCGGTCCGGGAATGTCGCGATGCCGACGCTCGCGCGTACGAGGCCGAGTCCCATGTGGGCGTCGGTGTCGCCGACGCAGTTCATCAGCCGCGTGGCGATGCCCGTGAGTTCCGCGTCGCCGCGGAAACCGGAGACGAGCGCGGCGAACTCGTCGCCGCCCATGCGGGCGACCAGATCGCCGGGACGCAGCGACTGGCGGAAGCGTTGCGCGACCGCGATCAGAAAATCGTCGCCGATGGCATGGCCCCACGTGTCGTTGACCTGCTTGAAGCCATCGAGGTCGATATACAGCACCGCGCATGTCCGTTGCTCGCGCTCTGCTGCGATCCGGTCGAGCTGCGCGAGCAGTTGCTGGCGGTTCGGCAAGCCGGTCATCGCGTCGTGCTGAGCGGCGTGGCGAAACTGATGCGTAAGACCGGCAAGACGCCGGTGCCGCCGCGCGAACACGACGAGCGCCGCCAGCAGTGCGCCGACCACGACGACGGTCAGCACCGCGAGTACGCTCGCGATGCGCATCGTCCGCCGGTGGACATCGGCGCTGATCGCGTCGCGGCGTTCGCGCCAGTCGTCCGCGATGGCGGCGAGCGCATGCTTCAGATCATAGAGGCTCCGGGTACTTTGCGTCGTGGCATCCGACTGCGGCACGCGCTGCGCCGGGATCGGACTCGATCCGAGGAGTCTGTCGAGTTCGACGATATGCGTCTGCAGATCGGTCAGCGCGCGCTGGACCTCGCCGTTCGCGCCGTTCGCGCCGGGCGGCGCGTTCGATTGACGATTCGGCGGGCGATTCGAAGATTGCTTCGAGGGCGGGATGGAAGGCTGATCAGCAGGCTTCGCGGGCCGATTCGGCGCGAGCTGCGTGGACAGGCTTGCGGCGTTGCGCGCGCCCTCGGCGCGCTCGGCCGCCTCCAGCACGAGCGATGCGTACTGCAACTGAAAATGATCGGAGAAGAGCGCCTTGACCTGTACCGCGACGTATAGCAGCCCGATCACGAGGCATATCAGCGCGACGACGCCGACCGCGATGGGCTGCGGCCGCCATTGCGGGCGAAGACGGCGGTCCGGCGCGACGTTTCGCTTCACGCCGACGGATCAGGGATGCGAGTACGGATCAGGATTGCTGCCTGGTTCACGGCCGCGGCGGTGAAAGCCGATTTTGCGGAACATCGCGGTGAGGCGGGACGCCAGCGTTTCCTTCGGTTTCGCCCGTTGTGGCGGATGCCGGCTCGCGGCTGCCTGTTTGCTTCGATCGGCGCGAACGCTGTTGTTGGCCGCGCCCGACGCCGCGGGACGCGCGTTATGCGGCGGGTCGTCCGACGCATCGGCGATGGCGGCATCGTCGTCGGACGACTGGTCCGAATCGAGCGCGGCATTTGCGGCGAGGCCTCGCCTTTGCGACGACGGCAGGGCGGGGGTCACGCGGCCCGTGACGGCGCTCGTGGGCACGGCTGCATGCGCGGGGACGGCGAGATCGGCAGCGGATCGCGACATGATGAAATTGGGCGGCGGTCGTCGCGCCGCTTGCATCGCGTCGGCGTACGCCTGTTGATCGCGGCTGAACCAGATGATGTAGGCCGCAGTCCCCATTACGCCGACGGCCAGACCCATCGCGGAAATCAGGCAGACCTGCACCCAGTTGTAATGACGTGCTTGCTGATCGTCGCTGTCGGGCGCAAACGCGCTGTCGTCGTGTTGTAGCCGGCGGCCGCGCGCGCGGTCCGGCGATTCCTGTGCGTCCATGTGCAACGCCTCCGACCCTTGCGGTCTGCGTTCGTCAATGACGAGAACCGGCGCGCGCCACGCTGCCGGTGTGATCTGCCTCGCAGATAACCTTTGGGCTCAAAGCAATTCGCGAGCCCGGCGGTTGCCGATTCGACTGCATCGATCGGCGCGAACAGCGCGGGCCGCGCTGATGAGGAGTAACGGCTATTCTAATGGCAAAACGCCGGACGGATCTGCGAGGAAGCAGACATTCGAAGTGCGCGACAGTTGGATGACCGTTGGATAAAAACCGACGCATCAGAAGAAAAAAAGTGCAGTGGGCCGCGCGAACGGGCGGCCCTGGCCATCACGCGAAAAGCCGCAAGACGACGGGGTAAAGCGTCGCGACGAGCATCAACGCCATTGCGATATTGAAGGTGCGCAGCCAGACTGGCTTCGACAGCGCGCGCCGCATCGCCGTGCCGAAAGCCGCCCACAGGCAGATGCACGGCAGGCCGATCACGTAGAACAGCACGGCCATCAGCAGCGCGTTGGTGCCGAAGTCGGCGCTCAGGTGAATGGTCGTCGCGGCCGTCAGCACCATCATCCAGGCCTTCGGGTTGACCCACTGGAACGCGATTGCTTCGTGAAAACGCATTGGCCGGCGCTCGCCTTTTTTCACCTGCATGGCGCCCGACGTGCCGATTTTCCATGCGAGATACAGCAGATACGCGACGCTCAGCACTTCGAGCACCGTGTACAGCACCTCGAAGCGGCGGAACGCCTCGCCCAGACCGAACCCGACCGACAGCATCAGCAACGCGACACCCGCGCTGATGCCGAGAATATGCGGCAGCGTGCGGCGAAAACCGAAATTGACGCCCGACGCGAGCAGCATCGTGTTGTTCGGTCCGGGGGTGATGGTCGTGACGAGCGCGAACAGGATGCCGGCGGGCAGGGCGCTCAACGTGTCGAATGACATGGACGGCTCCGCAAAGTCAATTGATCCGATTTGCGACAGTGTATCGATCTGCGCCGGTACAGTACCTATACAGATTCATAGATGATTTCCGGTACGGAAACGCGCGTTCGGAACGTCTTGCCATCGCTCGATCATTCAGGGCACGATGCGCAGATAATTCTTCAAAGCCCCTGATCAGCATGCACACCCCGAAAGAAAAGCCCTCCGCGCGACTGAGCCTTCTAAAGGGCATCCTCCCGATCGACCGGGCGACGGCATGGCGGGACGTGTTCTCCGGCATTTCACTTGCGTCGATGGATATACCGCAGGTGCTGGGTTATGCGCGCATCGCTGGCATGCCCGCCGTGACGGGCCTTTATACCGTCTTCCTGCCGCTCGTCGCGTTTGCGTTCTTCGGTGCGTCGCGGCATCTCGTCGTCGCCGCCGATTCGGCCACCGCGACGATCTTCGCGAGCCGCGCGTCGACCATCGCGCCGATGGGAAGCGCCGAATACGTTGCGCTGGCAGGCATGGTCGCGTTGCTGACGGCGGCGCTGCTGCTGCTCGCGCGCATCTTCAGGCTCGGCTTTCTCGCCGATTTCCTGTCACGCACGGTGCTGGTCGGCTTTCTGACGGGCGTGGGCTTGCAGGTGTCGATCGCAATGCTCGGCGACATGTTCGGCATGACCGTGCCGTATCCTTCGTCGCGAAGTCTCGCGCAACTGTTGTATGTGATCGGTCATGGCGCGCAGGCCCATCTGCCGACCCTTGCGCTCACGGTGCTGGTGGTGGGCGCCATTCTCATCTGCAAGGGATTTTGGCCGCGCTTGCCGATGCCGCTCATCGCCGTGGTGGGCAGCATCGCGGCAAGCAAGGCATTCGATTTCGCCGCGCACGGCATTGCGGTGCTCGGTCCCGTCAGTGGCGGTTTGCCGCCGCTGGCCTTTCCGGCTGTTACGTGGCAGCAGTTTCTCGATCTCGTCCCGGTGGCGGCGTCGTGCTTCGTGATGATCATCGCGCAAAGCGCCGCCGCCGCGCGCGTGTTCGCGCAGCAGTATCACGAAGAAATCGATACCAATGCCGACATCCTCGGGCTCGCGGCGGCCAATGCGACGGCGGCCTTCAGCGGCACGTTCGTGGTCAACGGCAGCCCGACGCAGACAGCGATGGCCGAACGCGCGGGCACGCGCAGCCAGATCGGGCAACTCGCGTTTGCAGCCGTCGTGATGGTGGTGCTGCTGTTTCTGAGCTCGTATCTCCAGTATCTGCCGCATTGCGTACTGGCCGGAATCGTGTTCACGATCGCCGTCGGCCTGATCAATGTGCCGAGCCTCGCGGCGATCCGCAGCGAAAGCCCCGGCGAGTTCACGCTGGCGCTCGTCACGGCGGCTGCAGTCGTGATGCTGGGCGTCGAGCACGGCATCCTGCTCGCCGTCGCGTTGTCGCTGCTGCGGCATGTGCGGCACAGCTACCATCCGCATACGATGGTGCTGGAGCCCTCGCCAGCGAACGGAAAGTGGCTGCCCGTTCCCGCGAGCCCTGGGATCATGACGGCGCCGGGCCTCATCGTGTACCGCTTCGGCGCCGATCTGTTCTTCGCCAACGATCACTTCTTCACGTCGGAAGTGATCAAGCTGATCGACGCGGCGTCGGGCGAACTGCGCGCCTTCATCGTCGATGCGGGCGCGATCACGGCGCTCGACTATTCGGCGGCGCGCACGTTGAGCGACCTGATCGCGGACCTGCACGAACGCAACCTCACCGTCATCTTCGGCCGTGTGAACCCCTATCTGCGATCCGACATGGACCGGCACGGGATCACGCAGGCGATCGGCGCGTCGAACGTCTACGACACGCTGCACGAGGCGGTTGCGGCTGCGGGCGTGACCCCGCCGCCGCATGAGGTGGGCACGGTGTAGACGAACATGATCGCGCGCTGCGGCCGTCACGGCCGTCATGAGCCTCAACGCGCACATGAGCCTATCGCTTACCCTGGATCTCCCTTCAAAGGCTGCCCGGCCGATGCGCGCATGCTGCGCCGCACTTCATTTGCCGGACGGCGCATCGCCTCATCGCCGCGCCCCTGGCGCCGCCCCATCCCCGCCACGCATACGCATGCGCAACATAGGGCAAGTCCCTAAGCGCATTTAGCCCAGCATTACCACCGCGCAAAACGCACTCCTACACTCAAGATCGAAGGAGGGGTGACGACATGGCCAAGCTGATACACACGATGATCCGCATTCAGGATCTGGACCGCTCGCTGAACTTCTATCAAAGCGCCTTCGGGTTCGAGCCTTCGCATCGGCTCGACTTCCCCGACTTCTCACTCGTCTATCTGCGCAACAGCGAGTCGGACAACGAAATCGAACTCACCTGGAACAAGGGCCGCGAGAACGCCTACTCGCATGGCGACGGTTACGGCCACGTCGCGTTCGTCGTCGATGACGTGGCGCGGGAGCGTGAGCGCCTCATTCAACTCGGCATGACACCCAACGACGTCCGCGAGTTTCACAACGACGACGGCGCGCTGCTCGCGCGTTACTTCTTCATTCAGGATCCGGACGGCTACAAGATCGAAGTGCTCGAACGGCACGGGCACTATCAATAGAAAGCCGCGCAAGACGCCGTGCCCCACAACGCAACCACCAAGGAGACAGGCATGAATCGCAGAGTGATTCCAATCGAAGCGGAGCCTGCCGCAACGTCTGCCGGCGCTCACGCGCCGCATGGGACGCACGCGCTCAGCCGGCGAGAGTGGCTGAAGGGCACCGGGGTGCTGATCGGCACGCTCGCGTTCCCGTCGATACTCGCGACGCTTGCGCCGAGCCGCGTATGGGCGCTCGAAATGCAGGCGCTCGATACGCATCAGGGTGCAGTGCTGCTTGCATTCGTGAAGCAGCAGTATCCGCACAAGACGCTCGATGATGCCGTGTATGCCCTCGTCGTCAAGGATCTCGATGCGAAGGCCCAGAAAGACCCGGCCGTGCGTCAGCAGCTCGCTGATGGCGTGAAGCAACTCGATGCGATCAACGGTTCGGACTGGACCAAACGTTCTCCCGCCGATCAGGCGCGCGACGTCGCCGCGATGGAGAAGACGCCGTTCTTCAAGACCGTGCGCACGACGGCCATCGTCTCGCTGTACAGCAACGACATGGCGTACGCGCACTTCGGCTATGGCGCGGCGCAAGGCGACGGCGGCTATCTGAACAAGGGCTTCAACGATCTCGCCTGGCTGCCGAATCCGCCTGCCGCCGCGAGCGGCCCGATTCCGACCGACAGCTGAGCAACGGGAGACCTGACATGGACGACAACAACAAGGTGCACTTTTCGCACAACGATGCGCATGCGGTAGTCATCATCGGCTCCGGCGCGGGCGGCGGCACGCTCGCCAACGAGCTCGCGCAGAAGGGCGTCGACGTGATCGTGCTCGAAGCGGGCAAGATGCATACACAAGGCGATTTCACGACCGACGAGTGGGGCTCGTTCTCGATGCTTTCGTGGCTCGACAAGCGCACGACATCGGGCACATGGCGCATCGCCACCGACTTTCCGAATCTGCCCGCGTGGATCTGCAAGACGGTAGGCGGCACGACGACGCACTGGGCGGGCGCGAGCCTGCGCTTTCAGCCATATGAATTCAAGGCGAAAACGCATTACGGCGCGATCAGCGATGCGAACCTGCTCGACTGGCCCGTGACGAGCGAGGAAATGGCCCCGTGGTACGACCGCGCCGAAAAGAAGATGGGCGTGACGCGCACGAACGGTTTGCCCGGCTTGCCCGGCAACAACAACTTCAAGGTGATGTACAACGGCGCGACCAAGGTCGGCTACAAGCAATGCAACACGGGGCACATGGCGACCAACAGCATCGTGCGCGACGACCGCGCGCATTGTTTCCAGCGCGGCTTCTGCTTCCAGGGCTGCCGCACGGGCGCGAAATGGTCGACGCTGTACACCGAGATTCCGCGCGCGCAGGCCACGGGCCACATGGAACTGCGCACGCAGGCGCAAGTCGTGAAGATCGAAACGGACTCGAAGGGCAAGGCGAGCGCCGTCGTCTATTACGACGCCGACGGCAAGCTGCAACGGCAGAAAGCGCGCATCGTCGCGGTGGCGGGCAATGCGATCGAAACGCCGCGCCTCTTGCTGAACTCGCATTCGAGCCGCTTCCCCGACGGCCTCGCCAATTCGTCGGGGCAGGTCGGGCGCAACTACATGCGCCACACGACGGGTTCCGTCTACGCCGTGTTCAACGACAAGGTCGACATGTACAAGGGCACGACGATGGCGGGCATCATCGAAGACGAAGCGCGCTTCGACACGTCGCGCGGATTCGCGGGCGGCTATCACCTGGAGACACTGTCGCTCGGGCTGCCGTTTTACGCGGCGTTTCTCAATCCAGGCGCATGGGGCCCGGACTTCACGCAGGCGATGGACTCATACCAGTACACGGCGGGCATGTGGATCGTCGGCGAAGACATGCCGCGCGAGACGAACCGCGTCACGCTGAACACGGATGTCAAGGACCAGTACGGCTTGCCCGTGCCCAATGTGCACTTCGACGATCATCCGAACGACGAAGCGATGCGCGAGCACGCCTTCAGGCAGGGCGGCGCCGTGTATCAGGCGGCGGGCGCGAAGACCGTGTACCACGTGCCGCCGTATCCGTCGACGCACAACCTCGGCACCGCGCGCATGAGCGCGAAGCCGCAGGACGGCGTGTGCAACCGTTTCGGCCAGACGCATGACGTCGCGAATCTGTTCATCTCCGATGGCAGCCAGTTCACGACAGGCGCGGCGGAGAACCCGACGCTGACCATCGTGACGCTCGCGATCCGTCAGGCGGACTACATCGCGACGCAGATGAACAGGCGCACTATCTGATCGGGGCGCGGGTGCGGCACCCGGACAGGTGCCGCACTCATCTGACGAAAGCGGGCAACTTGCATGGGCCCGGGTCGCGAGGAGCGTCGCCTCGTGTCCACAAAGGAGACGAATCATGTGCAACGTGTACGTCAACGCGGACCCGATTCTCTATGAATCGCGCACGCGTTCGCTGCGCATCCATGGCGTCATCACGACGGTGCGGCTCGAGAATCTGTTCTGGGACGTGCTGCATGAAATCGCGTCACGCGAGAACATGACCACCACGCAATTCGCCGTCAAGCTATATGACGAGCTCATCACGTTGCGCGGCGAAGTGCCGAGCAATTTCGCGTCGTTCCTGCGCGTGTGCTGTCTGCGATATCTGTCGATCGTGGCGGGCAAAAGCGAGTTAGCCAGCGGGCCTGCCCATGCACCCGAACCGAAGCCCCGTGTGCTGAAGACGGTTTGACGCGTCGTGGTGTCGAACTGGCTGCACGATCATCTCGTGGCGGGCATGGAAATCGAAGCGATGGCGCCGCGCGGCGCATTCGTCTACGACGCCGCGAGCACGCGCCCCGCCGTGTTGATCTCAGCCGGCATCGGTATCACGCCGATGATCGCGATATTGCATCACGAACTGAATGTGCGCGCCCACAACGAGACCGGTGCAACGCTGGATCTTTGATTCGACGCTCAGGTTATTTGCCGGCGCCCGTGGAAGGCACGCAGGTCAGCACCAGCGTGCTGCCGTTGCCCGCCCCGGCGCTGAGCATCGCGCGATGAAATTCGCGGCTGCCACACGACCATTCGGCGCTGAAGTCCGCCGCGCACGACGCGCGCTGCGTGCGGTCGAGCTTCGCTTTCACGATGTAGCGGCAGGTTTCGCGATCGTTGCATCGCGATGCGAGATCGCGCGTGACGTTGCCTTCGCGCGCGCCGCAATTCGCGCCATACGTGCCCGATTCGATCCGGATGTGCGGTGTCTGCGCTGCCGCGCTGGCAGTGAAACCGGCAACGGCGATATAGACGAGCAAGCTGATTCTTCGCGCCATGACGTCTCTCCCGCTATGTGTCGCGCAAACGCGCCAGCACCGTTGCGACGATGCGGTCGCAACGCGCGCCGCCGAATTCGAAGATCTCCGTTCCCAACTGCTCGACTTCGTCGGCAAGCGCTTCGCGCAATAACATTTTCGCCCTGAAATGCCGGCTGCGCACGGTCGCTTCTGGAATTGCGAGACATTGCGCCGTTTCCTCGACGCTCATCTCTTCCACCGAGCGCAGCACGAACACCGTGCGAAAGCCTGAAGGCAGCGCGTCGAGTTTTCGTTCGAGCAGCACGCGCAGTTCCGCGCGTGCCGCTGCCTGGTCGGGAGCGCTGTAGTAGTCGTTCGTCGTGTCCATGATGGAAGACATCTGCTCGTCGTCGGGGCAATCGTGCAGTATCGGCAGCACGTTCCGGCGTCGCGCTTCGCGGCGCATCCGCGCGAAGCATTCGTTCAGCACCAGACGCGAGAGCCACGTGAAAAGCCGCGAATCGCCGCGAAACTGGCCGATGGCGCGGTATGCGTTCAGGTACGCGTCCTGCAGCGCGTCTTCCGCTTCAACGTCGTTGCGCAGCGTCGCGCGCGCGAGGCGATAGAGACGCCGGTTGTGGCGTCGCATCAGCAGTTCGAACGCGGCGCGGTCGCCCGCCACGATGCGGCGCACGATTTCCGCATCGTCGTCGCCGGACATTTGTGTGGTGGGCGCGTCGGCCGTCATGCCGTTCATTGTCTTGTCCCTGTCGTTGTCATGTCGTCATGGTGCCGGTTCGACAATCAGTGTGCCATGCATCGTCGGATGAAAGATGCAACGGTACGTATAGCGGCCAGGCGCGCTCACGTGGTAGCGCCATGAAGCGTCGGGCGCGATGCTGCGCGAGTCGAAGCCCTTTGCGTCGGTGCTCGCGGTATGTGCGACGAGGTCCTTGTTGACCCACACGACCTCGTCGCCGCGATGCACGGTCAAGGTCGGCGGATTGAAGCGCATCTGCTCGATCGTCACGACATAGGTTCCGGCCCACGCAGGCGCGGCGGCGGCGAATAGCGCCGTCGCGCACGCTCGCAGCGCGGCGTCGCGCGCACCCCTCATTGCCCTCATTGCGCTTGCGGCAGCGACGACTGCACCATCTTCGCGTGTTCGAGGTGCGCGACGAACGCGGGCCTGACCTTCACGAGCAGCGCCTTCAGTTCGGCGTTTTGCGCGCTGGGAATCAGCGTCTTGTCGAGGGCATCGATCACGGTCTGGTGGTACGTGACTTCATGATCGATATAGGCGCGGTCGAATTTCGCGCCTTGCAGCGGCTTCAGATTAGCGATGTTCTCCGCGCCGCCCTGCTTGAGGCTGTCGCTGGTCGGATTCGCTTCGGGCGTGACGCCGAGCTTGTGGACGAGATCGGCGGCCGCCTTGTTGACGCCCGTATGGTCCGTGACCATTTGCTGTGCGAACGCTTTCACGTCTTTCGAATGCGTTTTCGATTCGGCGAGCTTGCCCGCGTCGATATCTGCCTGATTCGCGGCGACGACGATGGCGGCAATCTGAGGATCGGTCGGGCCAGAGCCCTGGGCCCAGGCGAAAGCGCTTGCGAGTGCGAGCGCGGGAAGCAGGAACCAGCGTGCGGATTTCATCTGAAGCCTCCTCGACGTGATGTGCGCCCCGCCCGTCTTCACGGACGGCGGGCGCTCTGGGCACGATTCGGGGAGTTAGATGTCACGTGCCGGAAGGGTGTTCCGGCTCGCGTCGGGACGCGGCTTTTTTGTCGATGCGATGGTGCGGCGCTCAGCCTTGCGTGTGCGTCGGTGTCTTGCGCACGGGAGGAAAATGCTTGTTGCCCGACGAAAAGCTCAGGCGCCGAAAACGCTCCCGCTTGTGCTCTTCTTCGAAGTGCGCGAACGAAGGCTTCACGAGATCGCTGCGCGACACGACGCCGAGCAGATGCATCGAATCGCGGTCGGCAACCACAGGCAGCCGTTCGAGCTCGTGCACGGCAAGACGCGTGGCCACCAGACGGCAGGTTTCGTCGGGCAGCGCGACGACGGGCGACGCGTCCTTCAGCACATCGGCAAGCGGCGAATCGAGCGTGTGCTGCGTCGCGCCATCGCGGACGGCATCGAGCGTCGCGCGATCGACGATGCCCAGCACGACGCCATTGCCGCGCACGACAGGATACGCACGGCGTTTTTGCGTCACGCCAAAGTACGCGGTGAGCGCATCGCGCACGCTGAGCGCGGCGTCGATCGTATCGAGCTTCTGCGTCATCACTTCGTCAACGTAGTGCCGTTCGAGGGGATCGACGCCGTACTCGCGGTAGATGTGATAGCCGCGCCGCGCGATCTTTTCGGTCATGATCGAGCGCTTCATGACGACGGTTGCGAAGCCGTGCGCGACGAGCGTTGCAGCGAGCAGCGGCAGGAGCGCGTTGGCGTCGTGCGTGAGACCGAAGGCGAACATGATCGCGGTGAGCGGCGCGCCCAGCGTCGCGCCGAGCGTCGCGGCCATGCAGATGAGCGGCCACAGCGCGGGCTCGTTGCCCGGCAGCACGTGGCCGAGCACGGTGCCGAGGCCCGCGCCCAGCATCAGCAGCGGCGCGAGCACGCCGCCCGAGGTGCCCGAGCCGAGCGCGATCACCCAGATCACCGCCTTCACGACGAGAATCGCTATCGCCACCTGCAACACGATGTGTTGATGCAGCAGATCGCCGATCACGTCATAGCCGACCCCGAGCGCGCGCGGTTCGATGAAGCCGCCGATGCCCACCGCCAGCCCGCCGATTGCGGGCCACCACATCCAGTGCACGGGCAGCTTGTGAAACAGGTCTTCCGTCTTGTAGAGCGCCGCCGACAGGCCTGCCGCGAGCGCGCCCGACAGCAGGCCCGCGATCACGCACGACACGAGCGAGATTGCCGTGGGCGCTGCCGTTTCGAGCGGAAACAGCGGGTCCGTGCCGAAGAAGATCGCGCGCGCGAAGCCCGCGACCGCGCACGCGAGCGCGACGGGCAGGAAGCTGCGCGGCCGCCATTCGAACAACAGCAGTTCGACGGCGAGCAGGACGGCTGCAACGGGCGTGCCGAACACGGCCGTCATGCCGGCCGCCGCGCCCGCGACGAGCAGCGTCTTGCGCTCCGCCGACGTGACCTTCACGCACTGAGCGATCAGCGAGCCGAGCGCGCCGCCCGTCATGATGATCGGGCCTTCCGCGCCGAACGGGCCGCCGCTGCCGATCACGATGCCCGACGACAACGGCTTGAGCACGGCCACCTTCGGCGACATGCGGCTCTTGCCGAACAGAATGGCCTCGATGGCTTCGGGGATGCCGTGTCCGCGAATCTTTTCAGAGCCGAAGCGCGCCATCATGCCGACGATCAGTCCGCCCAGCACGGGAATGACAATCACCCACGCGCCGAGCGTATTGCCGGAGGGCGAACGGTCGGCGAACGAAAAGCTGCCGAAGAAAAAGAGGTTCGTGAACAGATGAATCAGGCTCAGCAGCACGTATGCCGCAAGCGTGCTGAGAAAGCCGATGCCCGCCGCCAGCGCGGAAATGCCGGGCAAACGCGCGTTGCTGGAAAAGTCCCGCTTGTGAGAGTTGTCGCTCATGTCTGCGCCACTGCGTCAAGTCAGGATTCAAGGTCGATTTGTGGAATCGTGAATGCGCCCTTGAGCGAGCGCAGTTCGGCGCGATGCAATTCCGCGAGCCGCGCGAGGACCTTTTCTCCCGCTTTCAGCAGATGGACTTCCACCTGGCGCCGGTCGGTTTCGCTGATCTTGCGCTTGACGAGTTCGAGCGCCTCGCAGCGCGACACCAGCGCGACGACGCCGTGATGCTGCGCCTGCAGCCTCTCCGCAAGCTCGCCGATGGTCGCCCATTCGCGATCGGGATAGCCCTTGATATGCAGCAGCAACAGATATTGCAGCGGCGTAATGCCTTCGCCCTGCGCGGCCTGTTCGGAAAAGCGCTCGAAGCGCCGCATCTGGTAGCGAAACTCCGACAGCTGTTCGAAGTCCGCCTTGTTCAACGTGCGTGTGAGTACTTTCATGTCGATGATCGCGCCGGGGTGAACGCAAAATGTATCACAAAATGATATATTCGGCGACGCTTGCGCGTCGCCGGAGGAATCGATCGATATTGTCGAGCCGACCGCGCGTCGGAAGCGAGGTCAGGCGGCGGGCCGCTGCTGCATCTCGGCCTGTATCCGGGTCTGCCGGTAGAGCCCCGCGATCAGATCCGATTGTGTGATGATGCCGACCAGCCTGTCATGCGCGTCGATCACGGGAATGTGGTGATGGCCGTCGTCAGCGAAGAACGGCACCAGGCCGGCGATCGGCGTGTCCGTCTCGACCGTGCGCACGTGTGTCGTCATGACGGTGCTGACGACGCGTGCACGCGTCGCGTCGCGCTTGAACAGACGCGATGCGAGCGCTTCCATCAGGCGTAGGTCCGCGCTTTTCGGCTTGTTCACGAGATCGGCGCGCGTCACGATGCCCACTACTCGCTGGCGCGGATCGACGACGGGCAGCGCCTTGATCGAATGCCGTTGCAGGAGCTCCGCGGCGGCGCGCAGCGTCATGTCGGGCGTGATGCTAACGACGGGCGACGACATGATGTCGCGCGAAGTCAGTTCGCTGAACGTGCGTGCGTATGCCTGCAGTTGAGTTTCGCGGAACAGGGCTTCGAGGTCTTCGGGATCGATGTCGAGCAGCTCGCCGCGGCGGTTCAGCACCGTTTCGAGGTCGGCGCGCGTAATGCTGCTCGCGGTCGTGGGCATTTGCGGCGCGGCGGGTGCTGCGCGCGTCGCGTGTGGATAACGGTGGCCCGTCACCGCATGGTAAACGAGCGCCGCGCCGAGCAGCGCCGCCGACTGGATCAGGATCGGCTCCAGCACGAAGCGAAAGCCGAGTGCGTGAATCGCGGGACCGCCGAGCACGGCAGTCAGCGCAACCGCGCCCGATGGCGGGTGCACGCAGCGCAACGCGAACATCGCGACGATCGCCACGCACACGGCCAGCGCGGCCGCCGCGACGGGATCGGCGACGAGGGCCGCGCCGGCGACACCGACGGTCGCCGCCACGAGGTTTCCGCCGATGATCGACCACGGCTGCGCGAGGGGACTCGCGGGCACGCCGAACAGCAGCACGGCGGACGCGCCCATCGGCGCGACCAGCATCGGGATGTTCGCGTTCGGCCCGAGCAGCAGCTGCATGCTGCCGCCCGTGAACGCAATGCCGATTAACGCGCCGAGTGCCGAGCGCAGGCGCTCGGGCCACTTGACGTTCATCGCGGCGGGATAGAAACGCGCGAGCCACGGGACAATAGGGGAACGGGACAAGGTCTTGTTGTGTAGTAGGTGACGAGGGAAAACCGCACGGCTACGTTAAGGGAAAAGCTGTCAGAAATGAAACAACTTGTCGTCATGGATATATGCCAACGTGATATAAATCGCACCCGCAAGCGCATCCGCATACTTCTGCGAGGGCGCAAAATACAGGGAAAACCCGCACGGCAGCCGTATTCCCTCTGCATCATGACGTGATACGAATGGCGCGAAAACGGGTGCCGTTCTTCACGCGCGGGGCCTCAATCTGAGGGGCATTACGTTCGGGACCATCGCAAAGGCGGTAACTTCTTCTATCGACGCCGGATCGACGGTCAGTTCGACCTCGAAGCCCGCCAGCAGCATCGACAGCACGAGCCGCATTTCGACACCGGCCAGATAGCGTCCCGGGCATACGCGCGGTCCCGCGCCGAACAGCATGCACGCGCGCGGCTCATGGGGCCCTCCGGCATCGCGCGGATGCAGCCAGCGGTCAGGGTCGAAACGTTCTGGGTTCGCGAAATGGCGCGGATCGAGCATCGCGGGGCGATGGACGAAGAAAATCGTCGTGCCGGCGGGCACGAACAGATTGTCCAGTTGAACATCTTCGAGCGGCTCGAACGAACTGATCGACGCGACCGGCCGCAGCCGCCCCGCTTCTGTGCACACCGCCTCGAACAGATCGAAATGCTTCAGCCATTCGAAGTCCGGGCAGACGGCCGACTCGCCGAGCACGCGCCGTGCATGGCGGGCGAGGCGTTGTTGCAATGCCCGGTCGGTGGCGACATAGAACAGTGCCCACGAGAGCGCATTCGCGGTCGTGTCCTCGCCCGCGAGCAGCAGCGTGAGCACGTTCGCGGCGACCTGGTCTTCCGTGACGCTGGAGCCGGGCGCATCGCACATCGTGAGCATCGCTTCGAGCAGATGGCGCGGCGTTTCGCGCGGATCGTCGCGCATGTGTTCCCGCGCGCGCTGCATCATCCGGCGCACATAGCGATGGATCTCGACGAGCGCGCGGTCGACCTGGCGGTCCTGCGGAAGTCTGACGTAGCGCCAGTACGGAAACGGCGCGTTGATGCGCCGCATCAGCATCGGCATGATCAGCGCGAGATGTTCCTGGATCACGCCGCGTTCCTGCTCCAGCGTGTGCGGGTCTTCGCCGAACGCGAGCGCGCTCGTCACGTCGACGGTGTAGCGCTTCAGTTCCTGCGTCATGTCGAGCGTGCGGCCTTCGCTCGCGGCGCGGGCGAGGCGCACGCGCAGGCGCCCCGTAATCGCGTTGAGCGTCGGAAAAAACGCCTTGATGTGCGGCATCGACAGCGCCTGCATCACGAGCCGGCGGTTCGGCTCCCACGCGACACCCTCCGCGGAAAACAGGCCATTGCAGCCAATTTCCTCCAGCACCGATTCGAGTTGTCGCATCCGCCGGTAACGATGCGGCCGCTCGCGCGCCATCCGTTGCGCAAGCTCGGCGTCCGTCGTCACGACGACGGGCCGTCCGCAAATCTGCAGGCGATAGGGCACGCCGAGTTCTTGGGCCCAGCGTTCGAGGATCAGATGCAGCCTGTCCGGCTTCAACTGATGCGCGTTGCCGATCAGCGGCAAGCCCTTCGGATGCGGCAGGTCGGCGATGCGGCGCGTGCGCGCGGTCGCCGTCGTCAATGTGTTCATGCTCCCGTCCATCCCGTCCCGCCGGGCTCGCATCGCAGCGCGCCCGCGCAGCGGATACGCCGACAAGCATAGTGCATCCGCGCATCAGTTCCGACGCCGACCCGGGCTGCTCGCGGCAGGACGCCCGGCGCGCGGCGATGGCGGCGCGCGCTTGTAGGCGCACGCTTAACGGCTGTGCGAAGAAGCTTGCCTTGCGCTGGCGCATCGCCGCATTAACGGGCATGATCGAGCCATGTGCGCGCTCAAACCCTTCGCTGCACATTTCCCCCCACCGACGCGCCTTGAGGAGATCTCGCATGGAACCCTTTGACGCCGCCAATCCGTTCGCCGAATTCAACAAGCTGTTCGAACAGTTCAAGCTGCCCGGATTCGACGTGCCCGCCGTGATGGAAGCGCGCCGCAAGGACGTCGAGGCGTTGATCGCCGCGAATCAGACGGCCGTGCAGGGCATGCAGTCGCTCGCGCAAAAGCAGGCCGAGATGCTGCGCTCCACGTTGGGCGAGCTTCAGACGCTCGTGCAGAAGCAGGCGGCGGCGGGCGGCATGCCGTCGGCGCAAACGGCGGAGCTCGTCCAGCAGACGCTGCACAAGGCGCTCGCCGACATGCAGCAACTCACGCAAGCCGCTTATCGCACGCAAGCCGACTCGTATGCGGTGATCGCCAAGCGGGTCGAAGAAAACGTCGAGGAACTCAAGGCGCTGTTGCAGAAGAAGTAGCGCGCCGCGACGCAAGACGGGCGGGTCGGGCGCGCGGGCTTACGTGCGCGCCGGCCCCGGCGCTTGCGCGATCACGCGATGCACGAAGCGCAGCTTGTCGACGACGGGCGGCGCGAGCGTGAACGGATAGCCGTCGGGCATGCCGAGGCTGCGGTTCAGGCTGTTCAGCGCATCCGTCAGCGGAAACCAGCGCTTCATCAGGTTATCGAAGCTCGCTTCCTCGACGGGCGTCTGGTCGGTCAGACGCGGCTCGTTCGGCGCGGGCGGCAACAGCGCGAGCCCATATGCCGTGGACGTGTCGAGCACCTCGACGATCATCAGGTAGTGCGCCCAGGTTTCGGCCCAGTCTTCCCACGGGTGCATCGTCGCGTATGCGCTGATGAAGCTGTCCGTCCAGTCGGCGGGTGGGCCGTCGCGATAGTAGTTGTCGAGCGCTTCGCGGTAGTCGGCCTGCTCGTCGCCGAAACGCTGGCGGAACGGCTCGAGCCAGCGCGTGCCGGCAATCAGCTTTTCGAAGAAGTAATGCCCCGACTCGTGACGGAAGTGCCCGAGCAAGGTTCGATATGGCTCGCGCATGTCGTTGCGGACTTTTTCGCGGTGCGCGTCGTCGGCTTCGGCGACGTTCAGCGTAATGCGGCCGTTGTCGTGCCCCGTCATCACGGGCGCGTCTTCGCCGGTGTTTTCGAGGAAGTCGAATTCGAGGCCGTTGTGCGGGTCCGCCTTGCGCGATTCGATTGGCAGGTCCAGCGCGTAAAGCGTATAGAGCAGCCGTCGTTTGGCCGTCTCCAGGCGATACCAGTAAAGGCGGTTGTTCGGTTCGGCGAGATTCGGAATCGTGCGCGTGAGGCGGCATGAGCGGCACAGCGTTGCGGGGTCGTCGGCGGGCAGCATCCAGTTGCAGACGTTTTCGACCGCGTAGTTGTGGCATTGACGATACAGCTTGCCGTCGGCATCGGGATGCAGGCTGCGCCACTGGCCTTCGCCCGTCTCTTCGAACGCGCTGATCTCGCCGAGCTCGGGCACGTAGCCAAGCAGCGCCTCGCAACGCTCGCACAGTACGTTCTCGAAGAATACGCGCTGGTCGCATCGATTGCAGTGGAAGGCTTTCATCGCTTCAATCCAGGGTGTTGTCGGTGAGCGGGCTGTCCGTGTCCCGCATGAAAGTCGGTGCAGCATACGAGCGAGCGTCCCGCAATCCTCATGCCGCTTCGCTATGACGTCGCAGGTCTTGCGCACATTGCGTGCGCAGCGCTTCACGCGATGCGCCGCTTTGGTGCGCGCAGCCGGGCGCGCAACGATGTCATGCAATTACTCGAAGCATGAAGCCAGGGCGTGACCGCGCAACAGATGCAAAACGCAGTTCAGCCAGCAGACCGGCCGGTCAACGGCATAAAGCTTGCTTTTCGCGGCTGCCCCCTTATTGCCTCTTCCTGCTGAGGAGCCTCGAGTGTCCATACGTGTCGCGTTGAACCATGTCACGCATTACCGCTATGACCGGCTCGTCGGGCTGTCGCCGCAGATCGTGCGGCTGCGGCCGGCACCGCATTGCCGCACGCCGATCCTGTCGTACTCGATGCGTGTCGAGCCCGAGCAGCACTTCATCAACTGGCAGCAGGACGCGTTCGCGAACTATCAGGCGCGGCTCGTGTTTCCCGAGCGCACGCCGGAGTTCAAGATCACGGTCGACCTCGTTGCCGAGATGGCCGTCTACAACCCGTTCGATTACTTTCTCGAACCGGCCGCCGAGCAGTTTCCGTTCGACTACTCGCCCGAGCTCGCCGCGGAGCTTGCGCCGTATCGCGTGACGCGCGAGATGACGCCGCGCTTCGCGGAGTTCGTCGCGAGCATCGACCGCTCGCCGCGCCGCACATCCGACTTTCTCGTCGATCTGAACCAGCGGCTGCAACGCGAGATCCGCTATCTGATCCGGATGGAGCCAGGCGTGCAGACGCCCGAGCAAACGCTCGTCAACGCGTCGGGCTCGTGCCGCGATTCGGGCTGGCTGCTGGTCGAGACGCTGCGTCAGCTGGGGCTCGCGGCGCGCTTCGTGTCGGGCTATCTGCTGCAACTCGCGCCCGACACGAAGTCGCTCGATGGCCCGAGCGGCACCGAATACGATTTCACCGACCTGCACGCGTGGTGCGAAGTGTTCCTGCCGGGCGCGGGCTGGATCGGCCTCGATCCGACCTCGGGGCTGCTCGCGGGCGAGGGGCACATTCCCGTCGCGTGCACGCCCGAGCCGGGCAGCGCCGCGCCGATCTCGGGCGCCGTCGACGAATCCGAAGTCGAGTTCGCGCACGCGATGTCCATCACGCGCGTGCTCGAAACGCCGCGCGTGACGAAGCCCTACACGGAAGCCGCATGGGACCGCGTGCTGACGATGGGCGCGCAAGTCGACAGCCGGCTCGACGCGATGGACGTGCGTCTGACGATGGGCGGCGAGCCGACCTTCGTGTCGGTGCGCGACCGCGACGCCGCCGAGTGGAACACCGACGCGCTCGGCCCCACCAAGCGCGGCTATGCCGTCACGCTGATGGACAAGCTGCGTGCGTACTACGGCGCGAACGGCTTTCTGCATGTCGGCCAGGGCAAGTGGTATCCGGGCGAGCAGTTGCCGCGCTGGGCGCTGTCGCTGTACTGGCGCGCGGACGGCGAGCCGTGCTGGCGCGATCCCACGCTGTTCGCCGACGAGCGCGATCCGGGCCGCCATACGTCGGACGACGCGCGCCGCTTCATCACGCGGCTCGCCGACAAGCTTTGCGTCGGCAGCCAGTACGTGCACGCGGGCTACGAGGACACGTGGTACTACCTGTGGCGCGAGCGACGCTTGCCCGTCAACGTCGATCCATTCGATTCGCGTCTCGACGACGAACTGGAGCGCATGCGCTTGCGCCGCGTGTTCGATGCGGGGCTGTCGAGCGTGACGGGCTACGTGCTGCCGCTCGCCCGCGCCAGCGACGGACCGGGCTGGGCGAGCGGCGCCTGGTTCTTCCGCGACGATCGCATGTACCTGATTCCCGGCGATTCGCCGATGGGCTTGCGCTTGCCGCTCGATTCGCTGCCGTGGGTTTCGAAGGGCGATTATCCGTATCAGCATGCGCATGATCCGTTTGCCGAGCCCGTGCCGCTGCGCACATCGGCGCAATTGCGGATGCAGTATGAAGGTGTGTCGCCTGAAGGCCGCGGCGGCGGGGAAGTCGGCAATGGCCGTGGCGCAGGCTCAGGCGCGGCGGGCAGTGGCCTTGCCGCGGGCATCGAGCCGCAACAGCGCATGCCCGGGCGCGGCGAATCGGCGTCGTCGGTGATTCGCACCGCGCTGTGCGTCGAGGCGCGCAATCCGGCGCGTGCGGCAGGGCCCGGCGTCGAGGCCAGCACGTCGGGCGACGGCCGCGCGCTGCTGCACGTCTTCATGCCGCCGCAGACCGCGCTCGACGATTATCTCGAGCTGCTCGCCGCCGTCGAAGCGACGGCCGCCGAGCTGGCGATGCCAGTGGTGATCGAAGGCTACCCGCCGCCGCGCGATCCGCGCCTGCAAGTGCTGCAAGTGACGCCTGATCCGGGCGTGATCGAGGTGAACATACATCCCGCCAGGAACTGGGACGAACTCGTCGATCACACGGAGTTCCTGTACCACGCCGCGCACGAGTCTTATCTGAGCACCGAAAAGTTCATGCTCGACGGCCGCCACGCAGGCACGGGCGGCGGCAACCACTTCGTGCTCGGCGGCGCGACGGCCGCCGACAGTCCGTTCCTGCGCCGCCCCGATCTGCTCGCGAGCCTCGTCGCGTACTGGCACAACCATCCGTCGCTGTCGTATCTGTTCTCCGGGCTCTTCATCGGGCCGACGAGCCAGGCGCCGCGCGTCGACGAAGCGCGCAACGACCAGGTCTACGAACTCGAGCTCGCGTTCAAGGAACTGCAACGGCAGGTCGATCTGCTCGGCGGCAAGATTGAGCGCAGCGGTGGCGGGCAACTGCCGCCGTGGATGATCGACCGCGCGCTGCGCAACATCCTGATCGACGTGACGGGCAACACGCACCGCGCCGAGTTTTGCATCGACAAGCTCTATTCGCCCGATGGCCCGACGGGGCGCCTCGGCCTGCTCGAACTGCGCGGCTTCGAAATGCCGCCGCATGCACGCATGAGTCTCGTGCAACAACTGCTGCTGCGCGCGCTGGTCGCGAAGTTCTGGCAGACGCCGTACACGACGCGCCTCACGCGCTGGGGCACGGAGCTGCACGACCGCTTCCTGCTCGGCACGTTCGTGCAGATGGATTTCGACGACGTGCTCGCGGACTTGCACGAGGCTGGCTTCGCGTTCGAAGCCGAATGGTTCGCGCCGCATGTTGCGTTCCGTTTCCCGCCCATCGGCGAGCTGCACGCGAACGGCATCGCGCTTGCGCTCAGCGGCGCGCTGGAGCCTTGGCACGTGATGGGCGAGGAGGGCGCGGCGGGGGGAACGGTGCGGTACGTCGATTCGTCCGTCGAGCGGCTCGAAGTGAAGGTGCTGGGTCTCAACGACAATCGCCATCAGGTGGCCGTCAACGGCGTGCGGCTGCCGCTGCAGCCCACGGGGCGCATCAGTGAATTCGTCGCGGGCGTGCGCTTCCGCGCATGGCAGCAGGCGTCGTCGCTGCATCCTACGATAGGCGTGAATGCGCCGCTGACCGTCGATGTCGTCGATACGTGGACGGGACGCTCGATCGGCGGATGCCAGTATCATGTCGCTCATCCGGGCGGGCGCAACTACCAGACGTTCCCGGTGAATGCGTACGAAGCGGAGAGCCGGCGCCGTGCGCGCTTCTTCACGACGGGCCACACGCCGGGCCCGCTGGTGACGCAGGCACCGCCGCGCAGCGCGGAGTTTCCGTTCACGCTGGATTTGCGGCACTGGTAAGCCAAACCCACGACAACAGATTCGCGATCAAACCTTGGCCTTTCAATCGACCTTTCCGTTCGAAGCGGCAGCAGGCCATCCCGACGCGCTGGCGCTGCTGCGCACGTTGCCGCTGCTGGACGTGCGCGAAGGCCACTGGGACGAGCTGCGCGACGCATCAGGCGCGCTGCGCGAGCCGTGGCGGCGCTTTTTCGAACTGCTCGGCGAGGAAGGCATCGCGGCACTGGAGGCTGGGCGCGCATCCGTCGCGCAGCAGGTGCGCGACAACGACATCACGTACAACGTGTATGCGGACAAGGGTGAGCCGCGTTTGTGGGCGCTCGACCTGCTGCCGTTCATCATCGCTGAAGATGAATGGGCGCAGATCGAACGCGGCGTGAAGCAGCGCGCGCAACTGCTCAACGCAATCGCCGCGGACGTGTATGGGCCGCAGCGGCTGTTGCGCGAGAGCAAGCTGCCGCCCGCGCTCGTCTATGGACATCCGGGCTACCTGCGCTCGGTGAAGGGTTTTCTCCCCTTGGGCGGCCAGTTCCTGCAAGTGATCGGCGTCGATCTGGCGCGCGCGCCGGATGGCACATGGACGGTCATGTCGCATCGCACCGAAGTGCCGTCGGGCGCCGGTTACGCGCTCGAAAACCGGATGATCGTTTCGAGCGTGTTCGCCGATGCGTTCCGCGAACTGCGCGTCAGCCGCCTCGCGCCGACGTTTTCGACTTTGATCGCGATGCTCGCCGCGAGCGCACGCGCCACCATGCGCGACGGCAAGACGGACAGCGCGCCGCATATCGCGCTGCTCACACCGGGGCCGTTCGCGGAGACCTATTTCGAGCATGCGTTTCTCGCGCGCTATCTGGGCGTGACGCTCGTCGAGGGCAAGGACCTGACGGTGCGCAACGACATGCTGTATCTGAAGACGCTCACTGGGCTCGAGCGCGTGCATGTCGTGCTGCGGCGGCTCGACGACGCATTCTGCGATCCCGTCGAGCTGCGAGCCGATTCGACGATCGGCGTGCCGGGGCTGTTGCAGGTGATGCGCGCGGGCAATGTGATCGTATCGAACGTGCCGGGCTCGGGCTTTCTCGAATCGCCGGCGATGCACGGCTTCTTGCCCGGCATCGCGCAGGCGCTGCTCGGCGAGCCGCTGCTGCTCAACGGCGTGCCGACATGGTGGTGCGGCGAGGATGCCGCGCGCGAGCACGCGTTCGCGACCATGACGGACGCGTTTCTTCAGCCGACATGGCCCACGCGCACGTCCGATGGTCCGCCCGGCATCGCGCAAGGCGCGCAGCGGCTGGAAAGCTGGCGCAGCCGCATCGAGCGCTCGCCCGATGCGTTCACGATCCAGCAGCCGCTGCCGTATTCGTGCACGCCGCGTTATGAGGACGGCGCGCTCGGCAACCGGCCCAGTGTGCTGCGCGCGGTCGCCGTCGCGGATGCGAGCGGCGGCTGGCACGTGTTGCCCGGCGGCTTCACGCGTCTCGCCGCGGAACGGCAGGCGTCGGTGTCGATGCAGTTCGGCGGCAGCAGCGTCGATACATGGGTGCTGTCGAGCCATCCGAACTCGACGTTCACGTTGCTGCCGTCGCCGCTCAAGCCCGCCGATCTCGCGCGCAAGCACCGCACGGTGTCGAGCCGCGCGGCGGAGAACCTGTTTTGGAGCGGGCGTTACGGCGAACGCGCGGAAAACAACGTGCGCGTGTTGCGGCTGATACTCGGCTCGCTGGAAAGCAACGGCGCGGACACGATGTTCTCGACGCTCGCCGAACTCGCGCTGCATTTCGGTCTCGTGCAATCGGGCGACATGGTGGCCGGGCAATCGTTGCAGGCCTTCGAGCGCACGCTGGTCGCGAATCTGCATGAGAGCACGGGCGCCTACAGCATCGGGCAGAACCTCGCGAGCCAGGCGCGCGCGAGCGGCGAGATTCGCGGGCGTCTGTCGAACGATCACTGGCGCATCATTCTGGCCGCGCGCAACGACTTCCGCGATGCGCTGCACGAACTGACGCCTGCCGCCGCGATGTCGTCGCATGCGTCGTCGCGCGGCAAGGCGCGCTACAACCGCGTCACGCTGATGAACGCGCTCGAGCATCTCGCGACGCAACTGTCGGCGATCAGCGGCGCGCAAGGCGACCGCATGACGCGCGACGAAGCGTGGCGCCTGATGTTCGCGGGCCGCCACATCGAGCGCGTGTGGGCGATGACGTCGATACTGCGCGTCGTCGCGTTGACGCGGCAGCTTGCGACGCCCGCAGGTTTCGATCTGCTGCTGCAATTGTTCGACAGCACGCTCACGTACCGATCGCTTTATCCGGGCCGCTTCGAGGTGCCCGCGCTGCTCGATCTGCTCGTGATCGAGCCGACCAATCCGCGCGGTCTGTATGGCGTGTACGCGCGGCTGTGCGCGAAGCTCGACGATATTTCGATGGCGGCGGGCAGCACGTGGCATCGTCCGTTCAGCGAGCTGCTGCCGCCCGCGAGTTCGCTGCCTTCGCTCGAACGACTGTGCACGACGGACGGCAACGGCCTGTACGCGGAAGTGATTGCGCTGTGCGATCGCCTCGCGATCAGCATGACGGCGGCCGCCAACGAAATCAGCGCGCGCTATTTCAGCCATGCGAACACGTTCGCGGCGCAGGTGTCGTCATGAGCGACGCGCAGACGCTGCTGTCCGTGTCGCATCGCACGACCTATCACTACTCGACGCTCGTCGAAACCGCGCAGCATCTGGCGACGATCCGTCCGCTCGCGTGCGCGTGGCAACGCGTGGTCGCGCACAGCGAGCGCATCGAGCCCACGCCTTCGTACCTGCATAGCCGCACGGATGCATTCGGCAACGACGTGCTCTATTTCGCGCTCGATGCGCCGCACGAGCGCCTGCAAATGATCAGCGAAACGACGGTGCAGCTTGCGCCGCGCTGGACCCGTCTCGACCCCGGCGCGACGCCCGCATGGGAAGAAGTCGCGGACTCGCTGCGCTTTCGCGCGGGCGGCGTCTGTCAGGAGCAGGTCGAGTTCTGTTTTGCGTCGCCGAATATCGCGCTCAAGCCGACGTTGCGCGAGTACGCACTGCGCAGCTTCCGGCCGGGCATGCCCATCGTCGCGGGCGCGATCGACCTGATGCACCGCATTCACGCGGACTTCGACTACAAGCCGTCCGCGACGATGTTCGATACGCCCGCCGAACGCGCGTTCGATATGAGAAGCGGCGTGTGCCAGGACTTCGCGCAGGTGATGATCGGCTGCCTGCGCGCGCTCGGACTGCCCGCGCGCTATGTCAGCGGCTATCTGCGCAACGATCCGCCACCCGGGCAGCCGCGCCTGATCGGCGCCGACGCGTCGCACGCGTGGGTGTCGGTGCATTGCCCGCAAAGCGGCTGGATTGATCTGGACCCGACCAACGACGTGCTCGCCGATATGGACCACGTGACGCTCGCGATCGGCCGTGACTACAGCGATGTGTCCCTTCTGCGCGGCATGATTCTTGGAGGGGGCGCGCATCGTGTCGACGTCGCCGTCAGCGTGCTCGCGCTTTAGCAACAATGAATTTCAATTGCTATGCTGCGGTGCGATTTGACACCGTGCATACACACATATAGACTTCGTTCTTATGAGCAAGCCCCTTTCCCATGACGATTGCAACTGTTTCGCGCTGCGCCAGGCGGCGCGGTACGTTACGCAGATCTACGAGCGCCATCTCGGCGAGGTCGGTCTGACGGCGGCGCAGTTTACGATCGTCGCGAAGCTGTCGCGCAAGCCCGGTCTGACGATGATGGATCTCGCCGACTCGATGGTGATGGAACGCACCACGCTCGTGCGTGCGCTCAAGCCGCTGCAGCGCGATGGTCTCGTCATCAGCGAGCCGTCCGAGCATGATGGCCGCACGTATCTGTTCAGGCTGTCGAAGACTGGCAAGGAGACGTTCGAGCAGGCCGCCATCGCGTGGCGCGCCGCGCAGGACGAATTCGAGAGCAAGTTCGGACGCAGCCGCGCGAAGGCATTGCGCGCCGAACTGTTCAATCTCACGTCATCGTAATCAGACTCCGTTTTCGTCCGTCGCAGGACGGTTCAATAATTCGACTCATTGGTGTGCATATGCACGTTGAAGCCGAACCAGAAGAAATGAAGGTTTCGCCCGAAGATGATTGCTTTGCAATCCGGCAGGCGGCGCGGTACGTGACGCAGCTTTACGACCGTCATCTCGCGCAGGTTGGTTTGAAGACGACGCAGTTTTCGATCATGTACCACCTGCGCCGCCGCAAGTGGATGACGATGAAGGAACTCGCCGACTCGATGGTGATGGAGCGCACGACCCTCGTGCGTGCGATCCAGCCGTTGCAGCGCGACGGACTCGTCTACACGGAGGCGTCGCGCAGCAACCGCCGCGTGCTGACGGTCATGCTGACGACGGCCGGCGAAGAGCGCCTGATCAACGCGTGCGACCACTGGTTCGCCGCGCAGACCGAATTCGAACAGCGCTTCGGCTCGAAGCGCGCAGCGGATCTGCGAACCGAACTGTTCGATATGACGAAGCGGTAACAGCGGATTTTTGCAGGCAGATCGACGGGCGCTCATCGGCGCTTTTTTTCAACGTTTTTCAGTGCATACGCACAACTAGCCATGTCTACTTCACCTTCCATTGCTCCGCCGAGCGCCGCCGGCGCCGCGAAACAGACACGCAGCATTCCGTGGATGGCGCTCGCGGTGCTTTCCGTGGTGGTCGTCATTGCGGCGGCTACGTCGTACTGGTTTTTCGTAGGCCGCTTTGTCGAGACGACGGACGATGCGTACGTGGGCGGCGACGTCACCGTGCTCGCGCCGAAGGTGAACGGCTTCGTCACCGACGTGCTGGTGCAAGACAACCAGTTTGTGAAAGCGGGACAAGTGTTGATCCGCCTCGACGCCCGCGACTACGACGCGCGGCTCGCGCAGGCCAACGCGGAAGTCGCGAGCGCGGAAGCGGCGCAGACCGAACTCGAAGCGAAGAAGTCGCTGCAGCTCGCGACGATCAACGAGCAGTCGGCCGAAGTGCGCGCGTCGGGCGCAGAGCTCACGCGCAGCGCGTCGGACTCGGTGCGCTATCGCCAGCTGGTGAAGGACGATGCGGTATCGAACCAGGTCGTCGAACGCGCCGATGCGGACCTCCTGAAAGCGCGCGCCGCCGTCGATCGCACCAGCGCCGCACTGACGGCCGCGCAGCGTCAGCTGACCGTGATCGATGCGCAGATCAACGACGCGCACGCCCGCATCGCGACGGCCAAGGCGGCGCAGCGGGTCGCCGAGCTGAACGTCGAGTACACGACGATCCGCTCGCCGATCGACGGCTATGTCGGCAACCGCACGGCGCGCGTCGGCGTGCTCGCGAATGTCGGCGTGTCGCTGCTGACGGTGGTGCCCGCCAACGGCCTGTGGATCGACGCGAACTTCAAGGAAGACCAGTTGAAGCGGATGCAGGTGGGCGATACCGTCGACGTCGATCTGGACGCATCGAGCCGCCGCATCGAAGGCGTGGTCGAGAGCCTCGCCCCGGCGACGGGCGCGACCTTCAGCGTGCTGCCCGCGGAGAACGCGACGGGCAACTTCACGAAGATCGTGCAGCGCGTACCCGTGCGTGTGCGTCTGTCCGTGCCGAAGGGAATGCAAGGCGTGCTGCGCCCCGGCCTTTCGGCGACGGTGAAGGTGCACCTGCGCGCGGACGGCGAAACGGCCCGCGCGGCGTCCTGATTCGACGGATGCGACGCCCACTATGAGCAAGACGACATCCGCTCCGATGAATCCGGCCGATCTGCCGACCGGAACCAAAGTCTTCGCGTTCTCGCTGCTGTGCCTCGGATTCTTCATGGCGACGCTCGATATCCAGATCGTGGCGTCGTCGCTGAAGGACATCGGTGGCGGTTTGTCCGCGAGCCAGGACGAACTGTCCTGGGTGCAGACTTCCTATCTGATCGCCGAGATTCTGGTGATTCCGATGTCCGGCTGGCTCACGCGCGTGTTCTCCACGCGCTGGGTGTTCGCCTTCTCGGCATTCGGCTTCACGGTCACGAGCATGCTGTGCGGGCTCGCCTGGGACATCAACTCGATGATCCTGTTTCGCGCTCTGCAGGGCGCGCTCGGCGCCGCGATGATCCCCACCGTGTTCACAACGGCATTCATGCTGTTTCCGGGCAAGCAGCGCCTGCTCGCATCGACGACCATCGGCGCGCTCGCGTCGCTTGCGCCGACGATCGGTCCGGTGATCGGCGGCTGGATCACGGGTCAATGGTCGTGGCACTGGCTGTTCTATCTGAACCTCGTGCCCGGCCTGGCCGTGACGTTTCTCGTGCCGCGCTACGTCGACGTCGACCGCGCGGATCTGTCGCTGCTCAAGAGCGGCGACTATACCGGCATCGTGCTGATGTCGGGTTTTCTCGGCTGCCTCGAATACGTGCTCGAAGAAGGTCCGCGCAAGAACTGGTTCGGCGATAGCGCGATTCTCTTTTGCACATGGATCTCCGCAATCTGCGGCTTCCTGTTCCTCGTGCATGCGTTCACGGCCAAAGAGCCCATCGTCGATCTCAAGGCGCTCGCGGTCCGCAACTTCGGCATCGGCAGTCTGCTGTCGTTCATCACGGGAATCGGGCTCTTTTGCGCCGTGTTTCTGACGCCCGTGTTCCTGTCGCGAGTGCGCGGTTTCGATTCGCTGCAAATCGGTGTCGCGCTGCTGTCGGTCGGCTGTTTCCAGTTGATTGCGCTGACCGCGTATTCGTATCTGGCGCGCTTCCTCGATATGCGCCTGTTGATGGTATTCGGCCTCGTCTGCTTCGGCGTCGGCTGTTATCTGTACGTGCCGCTGACGAATCAATGGGGCTGGCAGGAACTGCTGATTCCGCAGGCGCTGCGCGGCATCGGCCAGCAGTTCTGCGTGCCGCCCATCGTGACGATGGCGCTCGGATCGCTGCCGCCTTCACGGCTCAAGTCGGCGAGCGGACTCTTCAATCTGATGCGCAACCTGGGCGGCGCGATCGGCATCGCCGTGTGCAGCACGATGCTCAACGACCGGCTGAACCTGCATTACGAACGTCTCGACGAACACGTGACGGCAGGGCGCCCCGTGATCGAAGCGCTGCTGCGCAATCAGGCCGCGCACTTCGCGGCAGTCGGCGGCGACATGCTGGACGGCGCGGCGGCGGGGCTTGGCCAGTTGCATGCACTCTTGATGCGCGAAGCGCTCGTGCTGACGTTCTCCGACACGTTCCTCGCTGTGTCGGCTTGCTTTGCGGTGGGCCTCGTCAGCGTGCTGTTCTCGCGGCCGTTCGGCAATGCGGCTCCGCCGCCCGATGCGCACTGACATGCGCGAAGCCCAACCCACGTATCCGATCAAAAGACCCGATATGAAATCGATCGTAGCCAAAGCGCTTGCCGTTGCCGCCGCCATGACGCTTGCGGCATGCGCAGTGCAGCCCGCGACGCACGCGGATTTGCCGCAGACCGTGAAGACCGTCGCGCCCGACGCGTGGAGCGTCGACGCGCCGAAAGACACGGTGGACGCCGACGAGTGGTGGTCGCAGTTCGGCGACCCGACGATGCACCGGCTCGTCGATATCGTGCTCAATGACAACCTCGACGTGAAGGCCGCCGTGGAGCGCGTGCGGCAGGCGCAGGACATCACGAAGCAGCAGCGTGCCGCGCTTGCGCCACAGCTCGACGCGGGTGCTACGGCGTCGTACGAGCGTCAGAACACGCCGCCGCCGCTTGGCTATGTGAAGCAGGCGGGCATCGGCTTGACGGCTTCGTGGCAGCCGGACGTGTTCGGCGGCGAGCGTCTTGCCGTGCTCGCGGCGCAGGCGCAGGTGTCCGGACGCCAGTCGGCGCTGAACGAATTGCGGCTCGCGCTGGCTGCCAATGCAGCGGCTGCGTATATCGACTTGCGTTGGGCGCAATCGCAGTTGCAGATCGTCAACGACAACCAGGAAATCCGCAGCCGCGCGTTGAAGCTCACGCAACAGCGCCTGAAATACGGGCTTTCGACGCAGCTCGATGTCGCGCGCGCGCAGAACCAGTTGCAGGATCTGCAAGCGCAGATTCCGAAGATCCAGTCCGATATCCAGCACGACATGAGCCTGATCGCCGTGTATTCGGGGCGCACGCCGGAAAGCGTCGACAGTCTGCTGCTGGCGCAGGCGCGGCCGATTCCCGTGCCCGCGCAAAGCGTGCCGCAGACGCTGCCTTCCGAAGCGCTGCTGCGCCGTCCCGATGTGCGCACCGCTTATGCGAGCGTCGAGCAGCGCGCGGCGGAAGTGGGTGTCGCGAGAGCGGACCGTTATCCGAAGTTCCGCCTGAGCCTGAGCGACGGCATTCTCGCGTCGTCGTATCTCGGGCTGCCGACGCTGACGGACAACCTCTTCAGCGCCGCGTTGAGCGCGACCAGCCCGATCTTCAACGCGGGCCGGATTACCGCGAACATCGACCAGAACGAAAGCCGGATGCGCGAATCGCAACTCGGCTTGCAGCAGACGATGCTGAACGCGTTGAAGGAAATCGAGGACACGCGCAGCGATCTCGTCAACGGCGATACGCAGGTCGCGAAGCTCGCGGGCGCGCTCGATGCGTCGGGCAAGGCGCTGCGTCTGTCGAACGAACTATACAAGGGCGGCGCGTCGAGTTTCCTCGATGTGCTCGATGCACAAGAGGCATATCTGCGCGACTCGGAATCGTTGAACCAGGCGAAGCGCGAGCATGCGCAGGCGGCCGTTGCGCTGTATCGCTCGCTCGGCGGCGGCTGGGATGCGCCTGCCAATGCCAATGCCGATGCCAATGCCAATGCCAATGCCAATGCCAATGTCGCGAAGACGAAGCCGGCAACGGACGTCGCCGCGAATTGAACGGCAGTGAAAGCGCCTCGCTTGCGCGAGGCATCGAAGTGCAGCACTTCAACTTGAAGGAAGAGCCATGAATGTTCGCGATATCGTGATTGCCCATCCCGTCCGCACGCCGATCGGCGCGTTTGGCGGATCGTTGAAAGATGTCCCTGCCACCCAGCTCGGCGCCGCTGTCGTGCGCGAAACGCTGCGGCGCGGCGGGATCGATGCGAAGGCGTTGTCGTCCGTGGTGATGGGCAACGTGGTTCAGGCCGGCAACAAGATGAACCCCGCGCGGCAGGCGTCGATCGGCGGCGGCGTGCCCGTGTCGGTGCCCGCGCTGACGGTGAACCGCGTGTGCGGATCGGGCGCGCAGGCGATCGTGTCGGCCGCGCAGGAGATCGCGCTCGGACTCGGCGACGTGGCTGTCGCGGGCGGCATGGAGAACATGGACCGCGCGCCGTATCTGCTCGAAAGCGGCCGCTGGGGCAGCCGCATGGGCAACGCGCAGGTGCATGACAGCATGTTGCGCGACGGTCTCGTCGATGCGTTCTCGAACGAGCACTCGGGCTGGCACACGGAAGACCTCGTGACGAAAGCCGAATTGACGCGCGCGGCACAGGACGAATGGGCCGCGCGCTCGCAGCAGCGCTTTGCCGCCGCGCAGGAACGAGGCGTGTTCGATGCGGAGCTGGTCGCCGTCGAAATTGCCGGACGCAAGGGCGCCGTGCAGTTCGCGCGCGACGAGCAGCCGCGTCCCGACACGACCGTCGAAACGCTCGCGAAGCTGCGTCCCGCGTTTCGTCCAGACGGCTCGATCACCGCGGGCAATGCGCCTGGCCTCAATAGCGGCGCGGCAGCGATGATCGTCGCGGGGCGCGACTACGCGGATACGCACGGCATCGAAGCGTCCGCGCGTCTGGCGGCGTTCGGCGTCGCGGCCGTCGAGCCAGGCATGTTCGGCCTCGGCCCTGTGCCCGCCGTGCAGATCGCGCTCGAGCGCGCAGGCTGGAAACTCGGCGATGTCGAACGTGTGGAGATCAACGAGGCGTTTGCTGCCGTGCCCCTCGCGGTCGCGCAAAAGCTCGGGCTTGCGCTCGACATCGTCAACGTCGAAGGCGGTGCGATTGCGCACGGCCACCCCATTGGCGCGACAGGCGCTGTCCTCACGACGCGCCTCATCCATTCGATGCGCCGCGATGGGCTCAAGCGCGGCATCGTGACGTTGTGCATCGGCGGCGGTCAGGGCATCGCGCTCGCGCTGGAAATCGTCTGACGCGCGGCTCGTTGCAGAGTCGCTGTTCGCAACGCGTCATGCAAGCCCACTGCGGATAACAGCCGCTTGCGACATACTGCATATGCACAGACATGGCGCGCGCAAATCCCTGACGCGCGCCATGAACGGACAATGGAGGAGCAATGCGAATTCTAGTGGTGGGCGCGGGTGCGACAGGCGGTTATTTCGGCGGACGTCTAGCGCAGGCGGGCCGCGATGTCACGTTTCTCGTGCGCGCAAAGCGTGCCGAAGAACTGCGGCGCTCGGGGCTCGTCATCAAGAGCCCGCGCGGCGACCTTACGCTGCGCGATGTGAAGACCGTGCTCGCTGATCAGATCGCGCAGCCTTACGATCTCGTGTTGCTGAGCTGCAAGGCGTACAACCTCGACGACGCGATCGAATCGTTCACGCCCGCCGTCGGCGAAGCGACGATGATCTTGCCGGTGCTGAACGGCATGCATCATATCGACGTGCTCAAGCAGAAGTTCGGCGCAGAGAAGGTGTTGGGCGGTCAGTGCGTGATCGCCGCGACGCTCAACCGCGAGCGCGAAATCGTGCATCTGAACGACATGCATGCAATCGGTTTCGGCGAAACCGGCGGGGGCATCAGCGAGCGCGTGCGCGCCGTTGCGTCGGCATTCGAAGGCGCGGGTTTCGATTCGACGGCCTCGGATAGCATCCTTCAGCAGATGTGGGAAAAGTGGGTGTTCCTCGCAACGCTCGCGGCAAGTACTTGCCTGCATCGCGCGGCCATCGGCGACATTCTGAAGACGCCCGACGGGCGGCGCATCATCGAAGGCCTGTTCGGCGAATGCAAGGCAATCGCGGCGGCGAACGGCTATCCGTTGGGCGAAGCGTCGAATGTGCGTGCGCAGGGCATCTTGTTCGCGGAGGGCTCGCCATTGACGGCATCGATGCTGCGCGATATCGAAGGGCAATCGCGCATCGAGGCGGACCATATCGTCGGCGATCTGATCGCACGCGGCGGTGATGTGCAGAAGGAAGGCGCACTGTCGCTGCTGCGCGTCGCCTACAGCCATTTGAAAGCCTACGAGGCAAGGCAGGCGCGGCAAGCCGCGTGAGCGTTTGACGCGAGCGCGCATCGGTCGCGAATGGGCGTGAAGCTGAAGTAGAATCGACGGCACTGAATCACGCGAGGTGGACCATGCCCACTCCTCAGGGATCGGTGCCGGCGCTCTGCACGGCTTCCGCGACGATGTTCTCGCTCGGCATCATCTTTCTCGGCTACTGGGGCCTGCAGGAAGCCGGCAACTGGACGCTCGCGGACAGATTCGTCGCGGTGCTGGCGATCGTCGGCTTTGCGTTTCTGGGGCTCGTGCCGTGGATGGTGACCAGTCCCGTCGAGCCGGATACTAATGATGCGAAGATTCGCATAGCACGGAATATGTTTCTGGTCGGGGTGATTGCGCTGTGGCTGGCGATCGTGGTGTCGGTCGTCTTCTGAGCGAAGAAAGCGCTTTTGCCATCGCCGCTTTTGCCACCGGCTTGCCATCAACACCCGGCGGTATTGTTGATAGGTGTTCCTGATTCACGCCGGGCCACTCAACGTCGGCTCAGCCCCGGCGCGTGCTTCGACACCGGGGCGCGGCGACCGCTCACGCGGCCGCCGCCGCTCGAAAAAGGCGGCTTAGAACACCTTGACGGGCACGTTTACGACAAGACGGTATTCCATGTTGTCGGGGTCCGAGTAATGCGCCGTCGACTTGTGATACATCGCGATGAACGTGATCTTCGTATCCTTGAAGCGGCCGCTTTGCAGCGTGTAGCTCGGAATGAAGCCGATTTCATGGTGCGTGCCATGGATGGGCTGCCCGTTTCTGAAGTACAGCGACGACGTCGGATTTGCAGCCGCTTCGGCTGAAGCGTCCGCGCCCCAGCCCGTCACGCCCCACACCATCGCCTTGAAGCCGGGCAAGCCTGCGTGCTTGCCGTCGAACGTATAGCGCAGCTGGAACGACTTTTCGTGCGGCGCGTTGTAGTCGACGTCCATCGAGTTCACGAGATAGATACCGTTGGTCTCGTTCACGTAATCGAAGAACTGGTCGCCGAGAATCTGCTGGAAGCCGAGCAGCACCTGATGCGGGCCGTGCTGCGCCGACAGCGACAGGCTGTACGCGTTGTTGTTGATGTGCCCTTGCAGCGCGGAGCCCGTATTCTGCGTCGAGTAGATGTTCGCGAGACCCGCCCACTTGATGCCGTTGATGTCGCCCACCGATTGCGCGATCGACGCGTAGAACTGATTCCACACGTTCTCTGCCTGGTCCGCGTACAGCGACACCGTGCCGTTCGGCGAATAGTCCCAGTTGCCGCCGAAGTAGGACAGACGCTTGAACGTCGTGCCGCCGTACGACGTCGTCATGTCGGTCAGGTTCGTGTGGCCGCGTGCGTTGACCTTCGTGAAGCTGCCTGCTTCGAGCGTCACGTTGCGAACGTCGGTGCTCACAGCCGACACGCCGAGGAATGTCGGCGGCAACGAGCGGTTGTCGTGCGGTTCCATGAACGGGTTGTTGTCGACGATCTGCAAGCCGTATTTGACGACCGTCTCGGAGATGCGCCCCTTGATGTCATACATGCCGGGATACGCCCACGCGAGCTGGTCCGAGCCTCCGCCGCCCTTCGCCACGTGCACCATGTTGCCCGCGCCGTTGCCGCCGTCGAGTTTCAGTGAGGCGAACAGCGACGCATCGACGCCGAGACCCACGGGCCCTTTCGTATAGCCCGATTCGAAATTCGCCTGCATGCCCTGAACCCACGCGTGACGGTGCGGGCCGCCTTCGTTGTCGAACACGTCTGCGTAGTTGCGGAACAGCAGGTTCAGATGGCTGTCGGCGACGAGGCCGTTGCTCTTGGCCTGGCTCGACAATTGTTCGGGCGGCGTGACGGCCTGCGTGGCTTCGGCATTCACGACCGCGTTGTTCGTTTCGGGCTGCGCTTGCGCGACAGTCGTCGCCGCCGGCTTCGCTTTGGGCTTGGCGGCGGGCGTGGCCTGAGCAGCGGGCGCGGCCTGGGCAACGGCTGCGCTTGCGGCGGCTGGCGCGGCTGCGTCTTCGGCGAGCGCGGCGGTGGCGATCGTCAGCGCGGGCAGGCCCATTGCCAGCAGCGCCAGTTTCGATGCTCCTGATGTGGATCTTTGGGTTGTCATTGCATTTCCGTTTTTTCTAGTTGATGAAACAGTGGCCCGGCGGTCGGCCGCACCACGCTTTCTCGCCCGTTTGCGCCGGCGCGCAAACGAACGCCTCCCTCGGCGCAGCGGCTGGCTGCGTCGTGGAAATAGGGTCTCGTGAAGCTAAAAGGTCGTCAGCTCATGACGGCGCGTATGCAGGCGACCTGTGTGTGGCCGACGCCCGCAGCCTGTGCAACGGGCCGCTCGTTCGCGCACGCATCGATCGCATCGGGGCAGCGCGTGCGGAACGCGCAGCCGGAAGGCGGCTTGAGCGGCGACGGGATTTCGCCGCGCAACAGCACGTGCTCGCGCGCGCGCTCCGCGGCCGGGTCGGGCACGGGCACGGCCGACAGCAGCGCACGCGTGTACGGATGCCGCGGCTCGCGATAGACATCGCGCTTGTCGCCGAACTCCATCACGCGGCCGAGGTACATCACGAGCACGCGCTGGCTGATCGCTTTCACGACGGCCAGATCGTGCGCGACGAACAGCAGCGACAGCGACAGCTCGCGTTGCAGGTCGCGCAGCAGGTTGACGATTTGCGCCTGAATCGACACGTCGAGCGCCGACACGGGTTCGTCGCAGATCACGAGCTGCGGCTCGCCGATCAACGCGCGCGCGATACCCACGCGCTGACACTGGCCGCCCGAGAACTCATGCGGATAGCGGCGCAGATGATGCGCATTCAAACCAACGCGCTCGAGCATCGTCCGCACGCGCACGCGCGTTTCCTCGCGGCCCAGTTGCGGCTGATGCGTCTTCAGCGGCTCACCGACGATCTGCTCGATCGTCATGCGCGGATCGAGCGACGCGAGCGGGTCCTGGAAAATCATCTGCACGTCGCGGCGAATCTGCGTCGTGTCGCGTGATGCGCCGTTCACCGACTCGCGTCCTTTCCATTGCACGCTGCCCGACGTCACGGGCGCGAGGCCGATGATCGCGCGCGCGAGCGTCGACTTGCCGCAGCCCGATTCTCCGACGAGGCCAACCGTCTCGCCGCGACGCACATCGAACGACACGCCGTCGACGGCGCGCAGCGTCGCCTTTTTCGACCACGGGTAGCCGCCCTGGGCTATCTGGAAGTGCACGCTGAGGTTGTCGACCTTGAGTAGCGTTTCCTGAGCGCTCATAGCACCTCCGCGATGGCCTGGACGGGACGATGGCAGGCGCGCAGCGCGCGCGCTTCGCCTTCGACGGGTACGAGCGCCGGACGCGTCGTCCGGCATGTGTTTTCGGCGAACGCGCAGCGCGGCGCGAACGCGCAGCCTTGCGACGCGACGCCCGGCAGCGGCGGATTGCCCGGAATGGTTTGCAGCGGCTGGTCGTCGTCGTCGGTCAGGCGCGGCAGCGCGTTCAACAGGCCGATGGTGTACGGATGCGTCGGCGCGGCGAACAGTTGTTGCGCCGGGGCCTGTTCGACCGTCTGGCCGGCGTACATCACCATCACGTCGTCGCACAGGCCCGCGACCACACCCATGTCGTGTGTGATCAGGATGATTGCGGTGCCGCGCTCGCGGTTCAGCTCGCGCAACAGCTCGATGATCTGCGCCTGCACAGTGACGTCGAGCGCCGTCGTCGGTTCGTCGGCGATCAGGATTTCGGGCCCGGACAGGAGCGCCATCGCGATCATCACGCGCTGGCGCATGCCGCCGGAGAATTCGTGCGGATACATGCCGATGCGGCGCGCGGCATCGGGAATGCGCACGCGTTCGAGCGCCTCGATGGCGCGCTGCTTCGCCTCGCGGCGCGACAGCTTGCGATGCAACTGCAGCGTTTCCGTCATCTGCCGCTCGATCGTGAGGAACGGATTGAGCGACGTCATCGGGTCCTGGAAGATCATGCCGATGCCGTCGCCGCGAATGCGGTTGAGCTCGGCATTGTTCATCGCCAGCAGGTTCGCGCCGTTGTAGAGCGCCTCGCCGCTGACGTTGCCGTTCTTCGCGAGCAGCCCCAGCAGCGCCATCACGGTCTGGCTCTTGCCGGAGCCCGATTCGCCGACGATGCCGAGGGTCTTGCCCTTGTCGAGCGAAAACGACACCCGCTGCACGGCATCCACGGGCGCGCCGTCGCGGCGCGAAAAGCGCACGCTGAGGTCTTTGACTTCGAGTAGTGCCATCTCAACGGTCCTTCGGATCGAGTGCGTCGCGCAAGCCGTCGCCGACGAAGCTCACGCAATAAAGCGTCGCGCACAGCATCAGCGCGGGGCACAGCAGCAGCCACGGCGTCGATTCGAGCTTCTGCGCGCCGTCCTGGATCAGCACGCCCCAGCTCGTCATCGGCTCCTGCACGCCGAGGCCGAGAAACGACAGCACGGATTCCGTCAGCACGATGCCCGGCACCGTGACCGTCGCATAGACGACCACCACGCCGATCAGATTCGGCACGATATGGCGCGCGATGATCGAGCGCGAACTGACGCCGATCGACTTCGCCGCATCGATGAACTCTCGCGAGCGCAACGACAACGTTTGGCCGCGCACGACGCGCGCCATGTCGAGCCACGAAAACGCGCTGATCGTCAGCACGACGAGATAGAACGCGCGGCCGAAGAGGGTCATCATCAGGATCGCGATCAGCATGTAGGGGATCGCGTACATCATGTCGACGATGCGCATCATCACGGCATCGACGCGCCCGCCCAGATAGCCCGCCGTCGCGCCCCACGCGACGCCGAACAGTCCCGACACGAGCGTGCCGAGCAGGCCGACTTCGAGCGACACGCGCCCGCCGACGAGCGTGCGCACGAGCAGGTCGCGGCCAAGTTCGTCGGTGCCGAACCAGTGCATGTTCGCGAAGGTCGGCGCGAGACTGATCGCGGCCCAGTCGCTGTCGATTGCATTGTTGGGCGACAGGAGCGGCCCGGCGAAGCACGCGAGCACGATGAAGACGAGCAGCAGCAACGCGGCAAACGCTGCGCGGTTGCGCATGAAGCGGCGTGCGGCCGTCGCGAGCGGGCTGCGCGAAGGCGGCGCATCGACGACGCTCAAGGTAACAGGTGGCATTCTCATCGGGATCTCATCGATATCAATAGCGGATACGCGGATCGAGCCATGCATACGCAAGGTCGACGAGCAGGTTGAACAGAACGGCGACGGCCGTCGTCAGCACGACGAGGCCGAGCACGAGCGTGTAGTCGCGGTTGATTGCGCCGTTGACGACGAGCTGCCCGATACCCGGCAGCGCGAACACCGATTCGGTGACGACGGCCGCTGTGATCGACGAGATGCACACGGAGCCGAGCAGCGACACGACGGGCATCAGCGCGGGCTTCATCGCGTGGCGCAGCACGATCGTGTGCGCGGGCAGACCCTTCGCGCGCGCCGTGCGGATGAAGTTGCCCGACAGCACTTCGATCATGCTGCCGCGCATCACGCGCGCGATCAGCGCGACGTTGATGATCGTGAGCAGCGCGATGGGCAGCACGCGATAGCGCCACTCGCCTTCGCCCCAGCCGCCCGCGGGCAGCCAGCCGTGGCCGTCCGCGGTCTTCAGCAGAATGGCGAACACCCATACCAGCAGCGGGCCGAGCACGAACGGCGGCACGACGTTGCCGACGTTGCCGAGCACCATCACGGCATGATCGATCACGCTATCGCGGCGCACGGCCGCAATCGTGCCGAGCCCGACGCCGATCACGACCGCGAACGGCACCGAGACGCCGCCGACGCCGAGACTCACGGGCAGCGCCTTGAGCACGAGGTCGGTGACGGACCAGTCGGCGTAGCGGAACGACAGGCCGAGATCGCCGTGCAACAGTCCCCACAGATAGTGCAGGTACTGCTTCCACAGCGGTTCGTCGAGGTGATAGCGCGCGTTCAGGTTCGCGATCGTGGCCGCCGACAACTGCTTCTCGGTATCGAACGGACCACCGGGCGTGAGATGCAGCAGCAGATAGCATGCGGTGATCACGGCCAGAATCGTCGGGATCGCCCACAGCGTCCGGCGCAACGTGTATGCAAGCATGGGTGCGGTTCCTGCCGGTTAGTGCTTGAGCACGTACATGTCTTGCGACGCGCGCATGTCGAGATAGTTGGTCGCCGCGTAGCCGCCGACATACGGCTTCACGAGACGCGCGGCCGAGTACTGGAACAGCGGGATCATCGGATAATCGTTCATCGCGAGGTCATGCGCCTGCGTGAGCAGGGTGGTGCGCTGCTTGTCGTTCGTCTGCTGGTTGGCCTGATCGATCAGCGCGTCGACCTTCGGGTTGCAGTAGTGCTGATCGTTCTGCACGCTGCCGCAGCGGATCAGATCGAAGTACGACATCGCGTCGTTGTAGTCGACGAACCAGCCGTCGCGCGACGCCTGCACCTTGCCCTCGTGACGCTGCTTGAGCAGCACCTTGTACTCGACGTTCTCCAGCTTCGCGTTCACGCCGAGCTTGGTGCGCCATTCCGACGTCACGAACAGCGCGACCTTCTTGTGCAGATCGTTCGTGTTATAGGTGAACGTGAAGGTGAGCGGCTTGTCGTTCGAGTAGCCCGCTTCCTTCAGCAGGTTGCGCGCATAGTCGACGCGTTTGGCCATCGGCCACGACGCCCATTCCGGCTTGTAGACGGCTGCGCCTTCCGTGCCCTTCGAGATCAGGCCATACATCGATACTTCGCCATTCGCGGTGAGTTTCGATGTGAGCAGATCGCGATCGACCACCATCGACAGCGCCTGGCGCACGCGCTTGTCCTTGAATGCAGGGTCGTCGTTATTCAGGCTGTAGTAGTAGGTCGCGATCTGCAGGCCCGTCTGCAACTGCGAGCCGAACTGCTTGCCGATCTGGTTGTAGATGCCCGACGGAATCGCGTACGTGTAGTCGAACTGGCCCGCCTGATACATGCGCATCGCCGTTTCGTCGCTTTCGATGGGCAGATACGTGACCTTCGAGATCGCCACCTTCGGCGCGTTCCAATAGTTGCCGTTCTTCGCGACGACGAGCCGGTTGTTCGGCTGCCAGTCGGTGAGCGAGAACGCGCCGTTGCTGACGAAGTTCGCGGGACGCGTCCAGTCGGTGCCGAACTTCGTGACGACGGCTTTGTCGACGGGCGCCATCGTCGCCATTGCCGTGAGCTGCGGGAAGAACGCGGCGGGCACTTCCGTCTTCACTTCGAGCGTGTACGGATCGACGGCCCGCACGCCGAGGCTCGTCACGGGCGACTTGCCAGCGATGATCTCCTTCGCGTTCTTCACGAACTCGACGAGCACCGTGTACTTCGAGCCCGTCTTCGGATCGACGACGCGTTGCCACGAATACACGAAGTCGGCCGCCGTGACGGGCTGTCCGTTGCTCCACTTCGCGTCGTGACGCAGCTTGAAGACCCATGTGTCGGGTGCCGTGCGCGTCCACGATTGCGCGACGCCCGGGACGACCGCGCCCGATGCGTCGATGCGCGTGAGGCCTTCGAACAGATCGAGGCCGATCGTATTGCCCGTCCACGATTCGATGTGCGCGGGATCGAGCGATTCGGTTTCGGCGGGGACCTGGCGCGTCAGTTCCTGGCTGGCGGCGAGCGTCGCGCCGGACGGAATCGTGACGGCCGATGCGTTTTGCTGAAATGCAACGACGAGCGCGGTCAGCGCCGTCGTATAGACGAACGTTGTTTTCATGGTTGGATTCGCAAAAAAAGTCGGGAGAGAAACGAAAGCGGCGCGGACGCCGCTAACGGCTATCCGCGTGGTGAGGACCGGGGTGGTCCTTGTTCGGTGTACGGCATGCAGGATTCCTTACAATTATTATTACAGGCATCCTACAACCGATTCATCGCGCTTCCTCGATGTGCGGAAGCGCTTCCAACCAGGATTGAATGCCTGCCTTCTAAAACAGTCTCGGCGTACCCACCCAGACGACCACCGATTCCTTCCGGGCCGTATTCGCCCAGCTATGCGGCAGCGTCGATTCGTAATGTGCGCTGTCTCCAGCACGCAGCACGAAGGTCTTGCCTTCCAGCGTCAGCGACATTTGCCCTTCGATGACATAGATGAACTCTTCACCGGCATGTGTCGTGACTTCGGAACGCTTTTGCCCGGGTGGCATCCTCACAAGGATGGCTTCCAACTGACGGCCCCCCGACAGATTGGTCATCCGGGCAAACAGATTCGCCGAGTCTGCAAAACCAAAAAACTTCAGTTCGTTTGCGCGACACACCGAACGTTCTTCGCTCGGCGTATCGACGAAGTACTGCACCTTCACGCCCAACGCATTCGCAATTCCCGCCAGCGATGTGATGGATGGAGACGCGAGACCGCGCTCGACCTGCGACAAAAACGGCTTCGAGATGCCCGCTGCCGTCGCTGTTTCGTCGAGCGTGCGCTTCAGTCTTTGCCTCAGCGCGCGAATCTTGCTCCCCAGTTCTAGTGCCGTGTCCTTCTCAAGTGTCGTGACCATAGCAAAACCAAATTTGTCCGTCAAAATTAGTTTGATACAAGCAAATGTTGTTTGATGACGTACTACCCGTCGGGCGTGCAGCCTTGCAGAAGTTGACAACTCATCGGTATGGTCGGCGCCCGTTCTTTCTTTTCGAGAGAGCATGCTATGTTGCCAGATTGCACAGCGTGTCTACAGATTTGCTTCAGATAATCTCAAAAAGCATTGAGACTAACGGCCGGTCGTTGCGCGAATCTTTTTTGCGCGCCTCAGTAAATTCCCGAAGCGACAAGACGCCAGTTGATACGCACAATCGCTGCCTCGTGCGGCTCGGGCTTGCAAGGTCCGGGTCGCCCGCACTTCCGTCTGCAGCGATCCTGTGACGGTCTCCTGATCGGTACGTCCTGACCGGGCTGCCACCGACGAACGAAGGTGAACACGTATGTCGATCTCTTTTGCTGTTTTTCCGCTTCTGTATACACATCGATCCCGCATATTGAGCACGCGAGTCTCCCTGCAGCCGCAGCACGGGTCCGGGCGCGCAATGCTTTATCATTGAGCCTTCGTCACGCGGTTTTTCGCGTTGACGGCCTCCCGCTGAAGTCCTGGTTGTTCCGTTTTCGACGCGGACCGCGCTGTCCGTCGTTCGTATCGCACTGAACCGTCGCCCGATCCGCTCGCATGCATCGGCTACGGCAAGTCATCGACGATCTCCAGTTTTTCCAGCTTCGCCACGTGGCATTGCGTCGGCTCGACGCGTGCGTGCGCGGCTGCTATCGCATCATCAATAAGAGGAACGCATGAACTCACCCGTATCCCAGACCCGGTCGTTTTCGACCGTCTTTCTCATCGAGATGTGGGAACGCTTCGGTTACTACGGCATGGCCGCGCTGCTCGTGCTGTTCATGATCGACAGGCTCGGTTTCGACGACAGCCACGCGACGCTCACGTGGGGCGCGTTCGCGGCGCTCGTCTATGCGTCGCCTTCGATCGGCGGCTGGATCGGCGACAAGATTCTCGGCGCGCGCCGCTCGATGATCTTCGGCGCGCTCGTGCTTGCGGCGGGTTATCTGATGCTCGCGCTGCCGAACGACAGCCTCGAATTCATGTATGCGTCGCTGGGCGTGATCGTGGTCGGCAACGGACTGTTCAAGTCGAATGCCGCGAATCTGGTGCGCCGCATCTATGAAGGCGACGACGCGCGCATCGACAGCGCGTTCACGATCTACTACATGGCGGTGAATATCGGCTCGACGGTGTCGATGCTCGCGACGCCGTGGATCAAGGATCACTGGGGCTGGCACACGGCATTTGCCGTCTGCTGCGTCGGCATGCTGATCGGCGTGATAAATTACTTCCTGATGTTCCGCACGCTGTCGCACATCGGCTCGGCGCCGGATGCCGAACCCATCCGCTGGAAGCGCGTGCTGGCTGTCGCGGCGGGCGGCGTCGCGCTCGGCACGGCGACGATGTTCGTGCTGCAGCACAAGGCGATTGCGGTGGCGTGCGTGTACACGGCGGGCGTCGCGATTCTCGCGATCTTCGCGTACATGTTGATCAAGTGTGAGCGCTCTGAGCGTTCGGGCCTGCTCGCGGCACTGATCCTGACGCTGCAGGTGATCCTGTTCTTCGTGTTCTATCAGCAGATGTCGACGTCGCTGACGCTCTTCGCGTTGCGCAATGTCGATCCGACGTTCTCGCTGTTCGGCGCGCATCTGTTCACGTGGAGCGCCGCGCAGTTCCAGGCGCTGAACCCGATCTGGATCATGCTGCTGAGCCCGATTCTCGCGACGCTGTATACGAGGCTCGCGAAAAACGGCAAGGACGTGCCCGTCGCGGCGAAGTATGCGTTCGGTTTTGCCGTGGTCGCGGCAGGCTTCTTCGTTTACGCATGGAGCGGCAGCTTCGCGGTGAACGGCCGCGTGTCGTCGTGGTTCATGGTCGGCGGCTACGGTTTGTACTCGCTGGGCGAACTGCTGGTGAGCGGCCTCGGCCTCGCGATGATCGCGCGCTACGTCCCCGCCCGCATGAGCGGCTTCATGATGGGCGCGTACTTCGTCGCGACGGGCGTCTCGCAGTATCTGGGGAGCGTCGTCGCGAATCTGGCGAAGATGCCCGCCGGCGATCTCGATCCGATGACTTCGCTGCCGCTGTATACGAAGCTCTTCGCGGAGCTCGGCTGGCTCGCGGCGTTCGGCGCGATCGTGGCGATCCTGCTGCTGCCGTTGATGGGGCGTTTGTCGCGGGCGCATCATCGCAGCGCGGAAGAAGCGCGGGAGAACTCGCGCAAGCTTGAAGTGGTGGCGTCGGCGCAATAAGGCCGTTGCCCCGTCGGGCATTCGATGGATATCAAAGGCGTGCTGGATGGCACGCCTTTTTACGTTTACGGCGCTGTGACGCGCAGCTTCGATCGCTGGGACAGATGACGCCAAGGTAAGCTTGCACACGACATCACAGCAGGCAACCGGCTCACATGGACATCCACATCGCCGTCGAAGGCCGCCACGACCTGGCCGGACAGATCTATCGGCAGTTGAGAGCGGGCATTGTCGAGGGGCGTCTTGCGGGCGGCACGCAATTGCCGTCGACGCGCGACCTCGCGACGCAACTCGGCGTCTCGCGCAAGACGACGCTCGACGTGTTCGAGCGCCTACTCGCCGAAGGCTTCCTGCATGCGCGTGCGGGTTCGGGCACGTTCGTCTCCGAAGGGCTGCAGCGCTTGCCCGCCGATCGTCCGGCGCATGCTCGCGCCGCTCAAGACGCGAGCACGTCCGCACGATCCGGCGCCCGCGCGCAGCCCGTATGGCATGCCGTTCCCGACCTGCTCGGTCCGCAGCCGACGCCGGGCACCCCGTTCGACTTCGTCGGCGGCATCACCGACAAGTCGCATTTCCCCTTCGATGTCTGGCGCCGCTGCGTGAATCACGCGCTGCGTGTCCAGGCGCGCGGGCGCGGCACCTATCGCGATGCCGCTGGCGAGCAGGAGCTGCGTCTTGCGATTTCGCGCTATCTCGCGTTTAGCCGCGCGATCGCGAGCAACTGGGAAGACGTGATCGTCACGCAGGGCGCGCAGCACGCGCTCGATCTGATTGCACGCGTGACGCTGCGGCCCGGTGACGTGGCCGTCGTCGAAGATCCGGGCTATCCGCCAGCCCGCGCTTGCCTGACGGCCACGGGCGCGAAGGTCGTGCCCGTGGCCGTCGATGCCGAAGGCCTTGTCGTCGGCAAGCTGCCGAAGAACGCGCGGCTCGTCTACGTGACACCTTCGCATCAGTTCCCGCTCGGCATGCCGATGAGTCTTGCGCGGCGCGTCGAGTTGCTCGAATGGGCGCAGGAGCGCGACGCCGTCATCATCGAAGATGACTACGATTGCGAATACCGCTTCGAGGGCCGGCCAATGGAGCCGCTGAAGAGCCTAGACCGCGCGGGACTCGTCGCCTACGTGGGAACGTTTTCGAAGACCCTTTTTCCCGAGTTGCGCGTCGGCTACGTGGTGCCGCCCGCGGCGCTGTTCGACACGCTGCGCAAGGCCAGACAGATCGGAGACTGGCATGGCTGCTCGCTGACGCAGACGGCGCTTGCCCGCTTCATGCTGAACGGCGACTTCGCGCGGCACGTGAAGCGCATGCACAAGCTTTACGCCGCGCGCCGTGCATGTCTGCTCGCGCATCTGCACGGCGATCTCGCGCGCTGGTTTGAGCCGATCGTGCCGGCAGCGGGCATCCATCTCGCCGCGCTGCTCAAGGCGCCGCTGACGGAAGCCGCCGTGATCGACGCGGCGCGAGAAGAAGCGATTGCGCTGCACGGTCTCGCGCCTTTTCATGTGCGCGCGAGGCCGCAAACGGGGCTCGTATTCGGCTACGGCGGCATCGAGGCGGAGCTGATCGACGCGGCGCTGACGAAACTCGCGAAGCTGCTGCCGCGTGTCGAATCAAGGACTTGAGCGCGCCTGCGAGCGCGCGAGTGCATCATCCGTAGGGCGCTCCCGACGCTTCGACGCATGACTTCTGATCGACACGAGTGCAAACACTCGTGCGATTCAAACGAGGTTTCGCGCTGGACAGGTGTGCCGAAATCGCCTGGTCATCGTGTTTACCCCTTAAAAACAGGCGCGAAATGCGTGGGTTAGTCAGCGCCACGCAACACACCGTAACCGTTACACACAAAAGATTCGCTCAGAACGCAAAAGCGCTTGTAGAATCCGGCCTTGAAGCATGCGCATATCGCGCGCGCTTCTCGCATTTAACGACCCTAAGAGGTAGGAGAAATATGGCGACTTCCGCAAAAAAGGTAGCCAAGAAGGCTGCTACGGTACCGACGAAGAAGGTTGCTGCTAAGAAAGCTGCTGCTCCCGCAAAGAAAGTCACGGCTAAGAAGGTCGCCGTGAAGGCGTCCGGCGTTCCCTCGCCGATCAAGGACACCTTCACGAAGGCCTCGCTGGCTGCACACGTTGCGGAGCGTGCGGGCGTCGAGCCCAAGTCGGCGAAGGCAGTTCTGGCTGCACTCGAAGACACGATCCTCGGTTCGGTCCACAAGAAGGGCGCTGGCGAATTCACGCTGTCGGGTCTTCTGAAGATCGTCGTTCAGGCCGTTCCGGCGAAGAAGAAGCGCTTCGGCAAGGACCCGTTCACGGGTGAAGAGCGCTGGTTCCCGGCCAAGCCGGCAAGCGTGCGTGTGAAGGCACGTGCGTTGAAGAAGCTGAAGGACGCAGCAGCAGCGTAATCGATGCGCTCCTGACGGCGGCACGAGCCGCCGTTGTTGGATATCGCGGTCCCCACATGCGCAAGTGTGTGGGGACTTTGTTTTTGTGTCTGCGACGCTGTTTGGTTTGGTATGGCCGTCGCGGGTATTCGCGAGGCGGTTCGCCTTTGCCCCTTGCGTGGGCGTTCGCGATAGGGTTCGCCTTTGCCCTGCGCTGGCATCCGCGATGCGGTTCGTTTCGCCGCTATCGCTGGCATCCGCGATGCGCCTCGCGGCGCGAGCGTTGCCCCTGTGCGGGGCGGCACTTACTTTCTTTGCCGCGGCAAAGAAAGTAAGCAAAGAAAGCCGCTCACCCCGTCAATGCTTGACGTTTACCCACGGGCTCTTGGCGTCCCCGCACTTCACATGGCAGCGTGCTGACTTTGCTCGTTGCCAACGCGCTATCTGAACGCCTCACCCGCTTCACGCGCTCGCACAACTGCTAACCGTCCTGATGTTTCACTGCCCTTGTGCGGCAAACCTATGTTGGTTGTCGCGCCTCACAGGGCTGCGCCCTAACTATGAAGACGCATCGCGCAGCGAAGGTGTTCTGATGGCGCGAAGGCCTACATAGGTTTGCCGCATGCGGGGCACGGGATAATCGAGGGGCGTGGTTTGCACGCGGGTGCATGAAGCGGGTGCGGCGCCGGTCAGTGCGCAGGCAACGGGCGTGGGCGAGCACACTGCCGCGATAAACATGGGGACGTTGGGAGCCCGTGGCTAACGGTCAAGGTTTGGCGGTGTGAGCGGCTTTCTTTGCCTACTTTCTTTGCCGCGGCAAAGAAAGTAGGTGCCGCCCCGCACAGGGGCGACGCCCGCGCCGCGAGGCGCATCGCGGATGCCAGCGATAGCGGCGAAACGAACCGCATCGCGGATGCCCGCGCAAGGGCAAAGCGAACCGCATCGCGGATGCCAGAGCGAACACCCCGCAACGCAACACAGCGAACAAAACCTGTCGCAGACCGCAAACCCAATTCCCAAACTCGGCACACACCGAACCATGTGCGCACGGATACGCACAGAAGTAGCGCATCGGACGTCGCCGCGCTACGATGGCAGCGGGTTGCTTGCCAGTCCGTGTGCGCTATTCATGTGCATCCGCTCCCGCGTCGCGCATGAAACCCCGATGGCATAACGCTTGCTTGATCGTGGTTGAAACCGAATGCGCAGCGCATTCGCCTTCTATCCGACAAAAAGAGTGGGGCGTGACATGCGATGCTATGACGAGATGCGTCAATTCGATGACGCCGTGCGGCCGCACTATCAGCGGTTCGAACGCTGGCTCGTGCAGCAGGGCACCGAAGCAATCGCGCGTAAGCGGGCGGAAGCCGATCTTCTGTTTCGCCGCGTCGGCATCACGTTCGCGGTCAATGGCGATCTGTCCGGCACGGAGCGTCTCATCCCGTTCGATCTGATTCCGCGCATCATCCCGCGCAACGAATGGCAGACGCTCGAAGCAGGTCTGCGGCAGCGCGTCCAGGCGCTCAACCTCTTCATCCACGATGTCTATCACGATCGCAGCATCGTGCGCGAAGGCATCGTTCCCGCCGATCAGGTCTATACCAACGCGCAGTACCGCCCCGAGATGCAGGGCGTCGATGTGCCGCTGTGCGTCTATGCGCACATCGCGGGCGTCGATGTCGTGCGCGCCGGCGAGAACGGCGAGTTCTACGTGCTGGAAGACAACCTGCGCGTGCCGTCGGGCGTGTCGTACATGCTCGAGAACCGCAAGATGATGATGCGGCTCTTCCCCGAGCTTTTCGTGCAGAACCGCATCGCGCCCGTTGCGCACTATCCGGATCTGCTGCTCGACACGCTGCGCTCGGTCGCGCCCGAAGGCGTCGACGATCCCGTCGTCGTCGTGCTGACGCCGGGCATGTACAACTCCGCTTACTTCGAACATTCGTTCCTCGCGCAGCAGATGGGCGTCGAACTGGTGGAAGGCAAGGATCTCTTCGTCGACGACAACTACGTGTTCATGCGCACGACGCAAGGTCCACGGCGCGTGGATGTGATCTATCGGCGCGTCGACGACGACTTTCTCGATCCCCTCGCGTTTCGACCGGACTCCGCGCTCGGCGTGCCGGGCCTTCTGACCGCGTATCGCGCGGGCCGCGTCGCGCTCGCCAACGCAATGGGCACGGGCATCGCCGACGACAAGTCGATCTATCCGTACGTGCCCGACATGATCGAGTTCTATCTGGGCGAAAAGCCTATCCTGAACAACGTGCCGACCTACCAATGCCGCAAGCCGGACGACCTCGCCTATACGCTCGCGAATCTGCCCGAGCTCGTCGTCAAGGAAGTGCACGGCGCGGGCGGCTACGGGATGCTGGTCGGGCCAGCGTCGACGTCGGCGGAGATCGAGGCGTTTCGCCGGCGGCTGATCGAAAAGCCCGCCGGCTATATCGCGCAGCCGACGCTCGCGCTGTCCGCCTGTCCGACCTTCGTCGAAGCGGGTATTGCGCCGCGTCATATCGATCTGCGTCCGTTCGTGCTGTCGGGCAAGACGGTGACGATGTGCGCGGGCGGTCTCACGCGTGTCGCGTTGCAGGAGGGCTCGCTGGTCGTCAACTCGTCGCAGGGCGGCGGCACGAAAGATACCTGGATGGTCGACTGACTGGCAGCGTTCGACCGATGTTCTGAATGGCCGGCATCCGCGATTCTCTTCGAGTTTCCGTGGAGGCCGGCGTAAAAAACGGGCAACCCGGCGCGTCTGCCGTCACGCGTTGACGACAGGCGCGCCCAATCAATACGGAAAGCCGACATGCTGAGCCGCACCGCCGATCATCTGTTCTGGATGGCCCGTTACATGGAGCGCGCGGAGAATACCGCGCGCATGCTCGACATCAACCTGAAGGCGCAACTGCTGCCGCAGACGACCGAGCAGGAGGAACGCGCGCAGCGTTCGGTGCTGCGCATCTCCGAACTGGAGGACGCGTTCGCGCAGCGCTACGACGAGCCGACGCGCGAAAACGTGCTCGACTTCATGATCGCCGATTCCTCGAACCCGTCGAGCATTCAGGCGTGCCTGCAGGCGGCGCGTGAAAACGCGCGCGCGGTGCGCGGCACGCTGACGACGGAATGGTGGGAAACGATCAACGACACGTGGCTCGAATTCAACGAGCGCACGGCACACGGCCAGGTTGCGAGCAATCCGGCTGCGCTCTTTGAATGGGTGAAGTTCCGCTCGCATCTGTCGCGCGGCGTGACACTCGGCACGGCGCTGCAGGACGACGCGTTCTTCTTCACGCAGCTCGGCACTTTCCTCGAACGCGCGGACAACACGGCGCGCATTCTCGACGTGCGCTTCACCGACGCCGAGCCGAACTCGCGCGAGGCCGCCCGCCAGCTTGAAGACTTCTATTACTGGACGTCGATCCTCAGTTCGGTGTCGGCACTGGAGATCTACCGCAAGGTGTATCGCGATGTCGTGACGCCTGCGCGCGTGGTCGAGCTGATGATCCTGAACTCGCAGATGCCGCGCTCGCTGCTCGCATCGCTCGACGGCGTCTGCGAAAACCTCGCGATGCTGCGCACGCAGGGCTCGAACCAGTGCGAGCGCTTTGCCGGCAAGCTGCGCGCCGAACTGGTCTACGCGGACATCCGCCAGATCTTCGAAGCCGGCCTGCACGCGTGGCTCACGCAGTTCCTTGCCCGCGTGTTCGAACTCGGCCACATGGTCGCGCGCACCTATCTGATGCTGCCTGTTGCATGACGGAGTGCCATCAATGTTTCTCTCGATCCGCCACGATACGTCCTATCACTACGAATCGACCGTCCACTATTCGATCCAGCAATTACGTCTGACGCCGTCGAGCGGGGCTTCCCAGGCCGTGCGGCGCTGGACGCTCGATGCGCCCGGCAAGCTCGACTCGACGTTCGACGCCTATGGCAACGTGCTGCACACGCTCGTGCTCAACAAGCCGCACGACGAGATACGCGTGCACGTAGCAGGCGAAATCGACACGTTTCCGCTCGTCGACGGCAGGCTCGGCGACGATGCGGGCGCGATCCCGCTCGAACATTTCACGTGCGCGACGCGCCTGACCGACTGCGATCCCGCGATCCGCGAACTGGCCGCGGCGGTGGCTTCCCTCGACAAGCCCGCGGCGCTGATTGCGCTCGCCGAGAAGATCATCGCGCGCGTGCAGTTCGAGACGGGCGCGACGGGCGTGACGAGCACCGCGTCGCAGGCGCTCGCGCTCGGCAAGGGCGTGTGCCAGGACCACGCGCATCTGATGCTCGCGTGCTGCCGCGCGCGCAACATTCCGGCGCGCTACGTGAGCGGCTATATCGAACCCGGCGACGTCACGCACGCGGCCAGTCACGCGTGGGTCGATGTATGGCTCACGGGCATCGGCTGGGTTTCCGTCGACGTCACGCATGCGGCGTTCGCGAGCGAGATGTATTGCCGCCTCGCGGCGGCGCGCGACTACGAGGCGGCTGCGCCCGTGCGCGGGCGGCGCATCGGCGGGCTGGAGGAGACGCTCGACGTATCCGTCGCCGTGAAGGCGCAGGAGCAATCGTCGCAGTAAGCGCGGCCGGTCTGCCTGATTTTGCTTCGATCCGTTCGCCGCATCGCCCGCGCCGCGCCACCTGACGTTGGCTGCAGCGCGCAAGGCGCGCGCATTACAATGGCAGCGTCCCGCGGCGCGCCGCGGCCCGTGCCTCTTTGCGGCTCGCCCGTGGTCCGTTTGCGGCAGCCGTGTGGATTCCTGTCATGACCTACTGTGTGGCGATGTGCGTCGACGAGGGGCTGGTGTTCCTGTCGGATACGCGGACCAATGCCGGCGTCGATCACATCAGCACCGCGCGCAAGATGTCGGTGTTCGAAGAGCCGGGCGAGCGCATGCTGGTGTTGCTCAGCGCGGGCAACCTGTCGCTCACGCAGGCCGTGTTGCACGAACTGTCGGAGCCGTCCGAGCCGTCGCGGCCGACGCTATGGACCGTGTCGACGATGGCCGATGCCGCGCGCGTCGTCGGTCAGGCAGTGCGCGACGTGCATCAGCGCGAAGCGAACGCGTTGCAGGAATTCGGCGTCGACTTCAATTGCAGCTTCATTCTCGGCGGCCAGATTCGCGACAGCGGGGAAGGCGTCGCGCAGCCGCGCCCGCGGCTGTTCATGATCTACGCGGCGGGCAACTTCATCGAATCGTCGCGCGTGAATCCGTACTTCCAGATCGGCGAGTCGAAATACGGCAAGCCGATCATCGACCGCGTGCTCGTGCCATCCACGCCGCTCGATGAAGCCGCCAAATGCGCGCTGATCTCGATGGATTCCACATTGCGCTCGAACCTCTCCGTCGGGCTGCCACTCGATCTGCTCGTCTACGAAAAGGACGCGCTGCGCGTGACGCGTTTCGTGTCGATCGATCAGGACAACGCGTACTACCAGATGATCCACCGCACATGGGGCGAGCGGTTGCGGCAGGTGTTCAGCGAGATTCCCGAGCCCGACTGGCAGAGCGCGGGTGAAGTGCCGCAGAACGGCCATATCGGCGAGATGGTGCTGTACCGGCCGCCGGGCGCGTTGCACGGCGCATTGCGCGCGGACGCCGACCGTATAGCCGCAGGCGCCGACGTGCGGCCCGCGCAGACTTTGGCGCAGGCCGACAAGCCCAAAGTACGCGGCTGAATCGGCGCGCGTTTCGCTTCTGCTTCGAACGAGGGCGCGCCCACGGCGCGCGCGAATACGGATGGCGCGCGCATGCATGCCGTCTTTGTACCCGCGCCAATGAAAAAAGCCAGCCTTCGGCTTGCGCCTCCGGCTGGCTTCAGGGTGCGGCCCGACGTCTCGGGGCCGTACGTCATATTGTTCTATTAGAACTTATGACGGATACCCAGGCTGACGATTTCCTGGTGGTCCTTACCTGCCTGGTAGCCATACGAACCAACCGATGCGCCTGCATCGACGAGTCCGCCCGTCGCTGCATCGCGCTGCGTGCCGCTTGCGTGCTGGTAAGCGCCGAGCAGGTACAGGTCGGTGCGCTTCGACAGGTTGTAGTCGGCGCCCAGCGAAACCTGGTGGTAGTTCGCCGACGTGTCGCCTGCGCCGTGCGTGTAGGTGTAGCCCAGACCGACCAGCATTGCCGGCGTGACCTGGTAGCCAGCGAACGCGCCAGCAACCTGGAACTTCTCTTGCGCAGCGAAGCTCGAGAATGCGTCCGGCTTGTATTGCGCGAAGCTGTAACGGATGTTGAACGTGAACGGACCCGTCACGAACTGACCAGCTGCCGACGTGATGTCGATCTGCTTCGCCGATGCGTACGCGCCGTTGATGTTCGAGCCGTCAAACGTGCCGCCCGAGGTCACGCCCGTGCCCCAGCCACCTGCGCGGCCAGCGACCGTGTTGGCGTTTTCCATGCGGAAGTAGCCGGCTGCAACGCTGAACGGGCCACCGCTCCACGTGGCCGCGCCTGCCCACGACTGACCTGCGCCCGTTGCGCCAGCGACGCCGCCCAGAGCGTACATGCCCTCGAACTGGAAGCCGCTGAACACCGGCGACACGTATTTGATGGCGTTGCTCGTACGCGAGCTGTTGTCGTTGTTGTCAACGTCGCCCGGCGTCGTGAACGTGCTGCCGAAGAAGTTGTCAGCCGTCAGCGGCTGGACAAGGTCGACGAGCGGGTCATACTGGCGACCCATCGTGAACGTGCCGTATGCGTCATGCGTCACACCGACGTATGCCTGACGGCCGAACAGGCGGCCGCCCTGGCTCATCCTGCCGTTGTTCACATCGAAGCCGCTTTCCAGCTGGAAGATCGCCTTCAGGCCGCCGCCAAGGTCTTCCGTGCCCTTCAGGCCCCAGCGGTCACCTTGGATGTTCCCTGCGAACGTCTGGATCAGGTGGTCGTTCGCCGTATTCGCGTTGTGCACGTACTGGATCGATTCATCGATCAAGCCATAGAGCGTCACGCTGCTTTGTGCATGTGCTGCGCCTGCAGCGCCGAGCAGTGCCAGCGAGAGGGTCGACAGTGCGATTCGTTTCATCCATTTCTCCACGCAGATGATTGGTTTCGTTGTTGCGAATCGGAGAATAGCGCAGTGTCACTTGGTGTAAGAACTGAAAAAAATTAAGGTGTATCGAAAATGTGACAACCCTTTCGCCGCCTTATCGCGCAAGCATGTCAATAATTGTTGCTAGTTCAGCAATATTGAATGTTTGACTAAGCATTATTGTTGTTTTTATGACAGTGATCGACCGGATCGGTAGGAATTACACGCCATATGGAAGGCAAATAGTAATGTAGTTGTCTAGTCAAATCGGAAAAATTCGGCATCTATATAGGAAAGGCATTAAGACCGCCTGCGCAAATAAGCGGCGCGCCCGGTAGACAGACGCGCGTAGTTGTGATCGCTTTGGTGCATGCCGTTGAAGCAGACGCTTAATGGCCGTCATCGGAGGCGGGCGGCGTTGCCGCATCGTTCGGGCCGTTGCGGCGTCCCGCCAGCGCCGCGACGGCCATCGCCGTGCCCGCCGCGATCAGCATCGAGCCCCACGGATGCTTGCGGACATAGCGGTCCGCGGCAACCGCCTTGCGCGTTGCTTGGACCAGCGTGCGGGCGGCGGCGCGCGTCGCCTGCGTTTCCGCGTCGACGACGGACTTTCCGATCGCCACCGCCTTGCTGATTCCGGCGTCGTGTCGGGCAGCGAGCCGCGCCGCAACCGTCGGGCGCGGTCGCTGGAGCGGCGCGCCAGTCTTGTCGAGGGGCGCTGGCGGCATGCCCCGCAACGAACCGCGCGCCGCATTGGCCGCCACCGTCGATGCCGCCAGCACGGACGCCAGCATCGCGCGGCTGCCGGGCGGCGTGGCGGGCGCGAAGCCCCATGCGCCGCGCGGATCGTGCAGGCGCCCGCGCGCGGCGGCGAACTCGGCGCCGAGCAGCAGCACGACCGCCGAGAAGTACAGCCACATCAGCAGCACCGCAAGCGAGCCCGCCGCGCCGAACGAGTTCGCCATGCCGGCATGCGCGAGGTAGAGCGCGAAGAGTTTCTTGCCCGCCGAAAACAGCGCGGCCGCCGCCGTGCCGCCGACCAGCGCATCGCGCCAGCGCACGGGCGCGTCCGGCAGAAACTTGAGCAGCGCGGCGAAGGCGAAGGCGAGCACCAGCCAGCCGACAGCCAACTGCAGCAGATTGCCGATCACCACATAAGGCGAGTCGCCCCAGATCCAGTTGCCGATGAAGATGATCGCCGTATCGAGCACGAGCGAGACGATCAGCAGAAACGCGACGCCGAGCACGAGGCCGAAAGAGATCAGGCGGACGCGCACCAGCGCGATCACGCTGGAGGTGCGCGGCGTGAGCGTCGGCCATACGATATTGAGCGCGCTGTTCAGCGACGAGAACGTCGCCGATGCGCCAATGGCCAGCGCGACGAACGAAATGATCGCCGCGACGCCGCCGGCGCTGCCGCTGCGATGCGCGTTCTGCACGATCGTCGTGACGGCGGCGGCGGCATCGTTGCCGAGCACGCTATGCACCTGCCTGAAGAGTTCGCCGCGCGCGGCTTCGGCGCCGAAGAACCAGCCCGAGATCGCGATCACCATCACGAGCGTCGGCGCGAGCGAGAACGCCGCATAGAACGCGATGCTCGCCGCCATCGCGGGGCAGCGGTTGTCGGAAAATTGCCGCAGCGCGCCGACAGCCCACGACGCCTGCTTTTTCGCAACCGATTGCAACTTCTCGGTGGAGAGTGAATCGAGTTCCATGGCGGTCTTCTCGGCGAGGATGTGACACGGCAGACGGCAAATGCATCTTCTCACGGATTCATCGCGCGTCGCGGCGCGCAAGGACATTCGCGAGATGCCCAATCGTATGACGCAAGCGTCATGCCCATCTTTCCATGTGGATACGACAAACCGCGAGTCAGCCAGGCCGCCGGGCACGCGGCGTGCGGAGCTGGTGCTCTGTTCTGCTTACGAACGGCGAGAAACGACTTATACTTTTTCTCACTTCCCCACAAATAGAACGAGAGGCGATCATGTTGCAAATGTCCCGCCGTCAGTTCCTGAAGGTGACGGCGAGCACGCTGGCCGGATCGAGCCTGGCCCTGATGGGCTTCTCGCCGGAACCCGCGCTCGCCGAGGTCCGACAGTACAAACTGGCTCGTACTACCGAAACGCGCAACACGTGTCCCTATTGCTCCGTCGGCTGCGGCATCCTGATGTACGGCTTGGGCGACGGTGCGAAGAACGCGACTTCCAGCATCATTCACATTGAAGGCGACCCCGATCACCCGGTCAATCGCGGTACGTTGTGCCCGAAGGGTGCGAGCCTGATCGACTTCATCCATAGTCCGAGCCGCCTGAAATATCCCGAGTATCGCGCTGCCGGTTCAGATCACTGGGAACGCATTTCGTGGAATGACGCGCTCGACCGCATCGCGAAGCTGATGAAGGAAGACCGCGACGCGAATTTCGTCGAGAGCACGCCCGACGGCAAGAAGGTCAACCGCTGGCTGACCACGGGCATGCTTGCGGCGTCGGCGGGCAGCAACGAGGTCGGCTATCTGACGCACAAGACCGTGCGCAGCATGGGGATGCTCGCGTTCGACAACCAGGCTCGTGTCTGACATGGCCCGACGGTGGCAGGTCTTGCCCCGACGTTTGGCCGTGGAGCGATGACGAACCATTGGGTCGACATCAAGAACGCGGACGTGATTCTCGTGATGGGCGGCAATGCGGCCGAGGCGCACCCGTGCGGTTTCAAATGGGTGACGGAGGCGAAGGCGCATAACAAGGCGAAGCTGATGGTCGTCGATCCGCGCTTCACGCGCACGGCGTCCGTCGCGGATTTCTACGCGCCGATCCGCACGGGAACGGACATCGCGTTTCTCGGCGGCGTGATCAACTATCTGCTGACGAACGACAAGATCCAGCACGACTACGTGAAGAACTACACGGACTTCCCGTTCATCGTCCGTGAAGACTTTGCGTTCAACGACGGCATCTATTCCGGGTATGACGCGAAGGCGCGTAAGTACACGGACAAGTCGACGTGGGACTACGAGCGCGGCGACGACGGCTTCGTGAAGGTCGACATGTCGCTGCAGAATCCGCGCTGCGTGTACAACCTGCTCAAGCAGCATTATTCGCGCTATACGCCGGAAATGGTCGAAAAGACCTGCGGCACGCCGAAGGACAAGTTCCTGCACGTCTGCGAGACGCTCGCAACGACGGCGACGCCCGATCGCGCGGGCACCATCCTGTACGCGCTCGGCTGGACGCATCATTCGATCGGCGCGCAGATGATCCGCACGGGCGCGATGGTGCAACTGCTGCTCGGCAATATAGGCATCGCGGGCGGCGGGATGAACGCGTTGCGCGGCCATTCGAACATCCAGGGACTGACGGACCTGGGCCTCATGTCGAATCTGCTGACGGGCTACATGACGCTGCCGAACGAGCCCGAGCAGGACTACGAGGGCTACATCCAGAAGCGCGCCGCCCAGCCGCTGCGGCCGAACCAGCTGAGCTACTGGAAGAACTACCGCGCGTTCTACGTCAGCATGATGAAGTCGTGGTGGGGCGATGCGGCGAAAGCCGACAACAACTGGGGCTACGACTATCTGCCGAAGCTCGACAAGCCGTACGACCTGCTGCAGGCCATCGAGCTGATGAATCAAGGCAAGATGAACGGCTATATCTGCCAGGGCTTCAATCCGCTCGCAGCGGCGCCGAACAAGGGCAAGACAGCCGTGAGCCTCGCGAAGCTGAAATGGCTCGTCATCATGGACCCGCTCGCGACAGAAACCTCCGAGTTCTGGAAGAACCACGGCGAGTACAACGATGTCGATTCGTCGAAAATCCAGACCGAGGTGTTCCGCCTGCCGACCACCTGCTTCGCCGAAGAGCGCGGCTCGCTCGTGAGTTCGAGCCGCGTGCTGCAGTGGCACTGGCAGGGCGCCGAAGGGCCGGGCGAAGCGCGCAGCGACCTGGAGATCATGTCGGGCATCTTCCTGCGCATGCGCAAGGCGTACAAGGAGCAAGGCGGCAAGTATCCCGATCCGATCGTGAACCTGAGCTGGCCGTACGCGCATCCCGACAGCCCGACGCCCGAAGAGATCGCGATGGAATACAGCGGCCGCGCGCTGGCGGATCTGCCCGATCCGAAGGACCCAGCGAAGGTGCTGGTCAAGAAGGGCGACCAGCTCGCAGGCTTCGCGCAACTGAAGGACGACGGCACGACGGCGAGCGGCTGCTGGATCTTCTGCGGTGCGTGGACCCAGGCGGGCAACCAGATGGGCCGGCGCGACAACAGTGATCCGACGGGCATCGGCCAGACGCTCGGCTGGGCATGGGCGTGGCCCGCAAACCGGCGGGTGCTGTACAACCGGGCATCGTGCGATCTGAACGGCAAGCCGTTCGACGCGAAGCGCAAGCTGATCGCGTGGAATGGCGCGAGCTGGAGCGGCATCGACGTGCCCGATTTCAAGGTCGACGAGCCGCCTGAGAACGGCATGGGCCCGTTCATCATGAACCCGGAGGGGGTCGCGCGTTTCTTCGCCCGCGACGGGATGAACGAAGGTCCGTTCCCCGAGCACTACGAGCCGTTCGAGACGCCGCTCGGCTACAACACGTTCCATCCGAACAATCCGCAAGCGACCAGCAACCCGGCCGCGCGCGTATTTCCGGATGATCGCAAGGCGTTCGGCAAATCACCGGATTTCCCGCATACGGCGACCACCTATCGTCTGACGGAACACTTCCACTTCTGGACCAAGCATGCGCGCCTGAATGCGATCATCCAGCCGCAGCAGTTCGTCGAGATCGGCGAAGACCTCGCGAAACAGATCGGCGTGGTGGCGGGCGATCGCGTGAAAGTGTCGAGCAATCGCGGGTTCATCGTCGCCGTGGCCGTCGTGACGAAACGGATCAAGCCGCTGATGATCGACGGGAAGAAGGTGCAGACCGTCGGCATTCCGCTGCACTGGGGCTTCACGGGGCTCACGAAGCCGGGCTTCATCACCAACACGTTGACGCCCGTCGTGGCCGATGCGAATTCGCAGACACCGGAATTCAAGTCGTTCCTCGTGAAGGTCGAAAAGGCATAGGGAGGCGTCATGGCATTTCAATCGCTCGATATCAAGCGCCTCTCCGCCACGACCGTGCAGCCTCCTTCAGTGCGAGAGCCGCCGACGCAAACGGTCGCGAAACTGATCGACGTGACCAAGTGCATCGGCTGCAAGGCGTGCCAGACGGCGTGCATGGAGTGGAACGATCTGCGCGACAACGTCGGCATCAGCACGGGCATCTACGATAACCCGCGCGATCTCACCGAGCATTCGTGGACGGTGATGCGCTACACCGAATACGAGAACCCGAAAGGCGACCTCGAATGGCTGATCCGCAAGGACGGCTGCATGCATTGCGAAGACCCGGGCTGCCTGAAGGCGTGTCCGGCGCCGGGCGCGATCGTGCAGTACACGAACGGCATCGTCGATTTCCACGAGGAGAACTGCATTGGCTGCGGCTATTGCATTGCGGGCTGCCCGTTCAATATCCCGCGGCTGTCGAAGGCGGACCATCGCGTCTATAAATGCACGCTCTGCTCGGACCGCGTGGGCGTCGGCCAGGAGCCGGCCTGCGTGAAGACCTGCCCGACAGGCGCGATCGTGTTCGGCACCAAGGCCGACATGATCGCGCACGCCGAAGAGCGCATCGCGGACCTGAAGGAGCGCGGCTTCGAGAAGGCGGGGCTCTACGATCCGCAGGGCGTCGGCGGCACGCATGTGATGTATGTGCTGCACCACGCGGACAAGCCGTCGCTGTATCACGGCCTGCCCGACGATCCGCACATCAGCCCGTTCGTGCAGATATGGAAGGGCATCTCGAAGCCGCTCGCGCTCGCGGCGATGGCGATCACGGCGCTGGCGGGCTTCTTCCACTACACGCGCGTCGGCCCGAACGAGGTCACGGATGAAGACGAAGAGGCCGCCCGCAACGCCGCGCACGACATCCGCGAGCGGCGTGAGCACAAGCCCGAGGAGCCCGTCAAATGAAACATCATCGGCATGAGAACCCGGATCTGATCGAGCGCTACACGCCGAACGAGCGCACGAATCACTGGATCACGGCGATCACGTTCGTCCTGCTCGCGCTGTCGGGCCTCGCGATGTTTCATCCGGCGATGTTCTGGCTCAGTGCGCTATTCGGCGGCGGGCAATGGACGCGTATCCTGCATCCGTTCATCGGCATCGTGATGTTCGTGTCGTTCATGATTCTTGCGCTGCGTTTCTGGCATCACAACTATCTGGACGCCGACGACCGGCAATGGCTGCGTCAGTATCGCGACGTGCTCGCGAACCGCGAAGACAAGCTGCCCGAAGTGGGCAGGTACAACGCCGGACAGAAGCTGCTGTTTTTCGTGCTGGTGCTGTGCCTGTTGCTGTTGCTGCTGAGCGGCATCGTCATCTGGCGCGCGTACTTCGCGTTCTATTTCCCGATCGGGGTGGTGCGCGTCGCGGCCCTGATTCACGCCTTCACGGCCTTCGTGCTGATCTGCAGCATCATCGTGCACATCTATGCGGCGCTGTGGGTGAAGGGCTCGATCGGCGCGATGGTGCGCGGCTCGGTGACGCTTGGCTGGGCGCGCAAGCATCATCCGAAGTGGTTCCGCGAGAGCATCAAGTAAGCCGGGCCGCGCGCGCGGGGCCGGGACGCGCGCTGCTCCCGCATATCTGCTACTGTTGACGCCATCCACGTCCTGAATGGCAGGAACCTGAATTGGTGCAACGCATACTGGACCCCGGCCAGATCGAAAGTCTCGATCATTCGGCCATTCCGCGGCTGCGCATGCCGGAACGCGCGTCAGTGTTCGCGACGCGCGCGGCGCGGCTTCGTCAACTGGCGGGCACGAGCCCGATCGGCGGTTATATCCGCCTGATGGCGTCACTCGCCGATGCGCAGCAGCAGGTGCTCGCGCAGGTCAGCGCGGCGATGCCTTCCGCCGAATCCATTGCACTTGCCCAGCAGCATTCGATGCCGATTGCGCCCGCCTCCACGCCGCAACGCGATCCACAGTGGCGCGACGTGCTGCACAGTTTGCTCGATCGCGTCGAAGCGGCGGGTCTCGTAACGCCCGTGCTCGCGCGAGTGATCGACGGGTTGCGCCTGAAACGCGCGGAAGAACTCGATGCGCTCGCCGATGCCGTTTTGTCGCTGCGCTTCAGCGAGGTCGAGCCGGCGAGCGCGCCGTTCGTGATGGCCGCGCTGCAAGTGCTGTGGACGGACATCGCGAGCCGCATCCACGAGCGCGATGTGCCGTATCTCGACACGCCCGGCGCGTGTCCCGTCTGCGGCGCGCAGCCGGTGGCGAGCATCGTGCGCGTCGGCGGGCAGTTCCAGGGTTATCGCTATCTGCAATGCGGACTGTGCGCGACCGAATACCATGTGGTGCGCGTCAAGTGCTCGAATTGCGATTCGACGAAAGGCATCGCCTATCACGGGATCGACGGCGGCAGCGACGCGCTGAAGGCCGAATCGTGCGACGAATGCCACACGTACCGCAAGATCGGCTATCAGGAGAAGGACTACGACTTCGAGCCGCTCGCGGACGATCTCGCGAGTCTCACGCTCGATCTGCTGATGAACGAAGCAGGCTACAGGCGCAGCAGTCCTAATCCGCTGTTGTGGCCGGAAGTGCCATCCGACGAATGAACGTCGATACGGGGGACGCGAGCCGTGAACGAAGTGTCGCGCAAGGCGTCAGCCAACCATGCGGCGAACGCGCCGCCCAATGAGCCGCGCAATGAGTCGCGCGACGAGCCGCGCGATGAGCCGCCCAGTGAGCCGCATGACAAGGCACGTGCGAAGCTCGCGCGCGTGCCTGCTGTGGAGCGCGTGCTGTCGTCGCCGGCCGCGCAGCCTTTGATGGGCGCATACGGACACACGCAGGTGGTCGACGCGATACGCGCCGCAGCCGATGCGCTCAGACGCGAATTGTTGGCAGGCGCGGTGTTCGACGCGTCGTTCAGCTTCGAAACGAAGCTCGTCGACGATGCGGCCCGCCTGCTCGCGGTCCGCGCACGCGCCCATCTGCGCCCCGTGTTCAATCTCACCGGGACCGTGCTGCACACGAATCTCGGCCGCGCGCTGTTGCCCGACGAAGCCGTGCGTGCCGTGGTCGAAGCGCTGACGCGGCCCGTCAACCTCGAGTTCGATCTCACGACAGGCGGACGCGGCGATCGCGACGACCTGATCGAAGAACTGATCTGCGAACTGACGGGCGCCGAGGCGGCGACTGTCGTCAACAACAATGCGGCGGCGGTGTTGCTCACGCTATCGGCGTTGGCGTCGAAGCAGGAAGTGGTGGTGTCGCGCGGGGAGCTGGTCGAGATCGGCGGCGCTTTTAGGATTCCCGACATCATGTCGCGCGCGGGCGCGAAGCTGCGCGAAATCGGCACGACGAACCGCACGCATCTGAAGGATTACGATGAAGCGATCGGCGCGCGCACCGCGCTGCTGATGAAGGTTCATTGCAGCAACTATGCAATCGAGGGCTTCACGAAAAGCGTATCCGTCGACGAAGTCGCGCGGCTCGCGCATATGCGCGGCCTGCCGATGGCCGTCGATCTGGGCAGCGGCACGCTCGTCGATCTCGCGCAATACGGGTTGCCGACCGAGCCGACCGTGCGAGAGACCGTCGGCGCGGGCGCGGATCTCGTCACGTTCAGCGGTGACAAGCTGCTGGGCGGCCCGCAAGCGGGCTTGGTCGTCGGGCGCGCGGAGCTGATCCGCAAGATCAGGAAGCATCCGTTGAAGCGCGCGCTGCGCGTCGGCAAGCTCACGCTTGCGGCGCTCGAACCCGTGCTGCAGCTTTATCGCGCGCCCGAACTGTTGCGCGAGCGTTTGACCACGCTGCGTCTCCTGACGCGTCCCGCCGCCGAAATGCACGCTCAGGCTTTGCGTCTGCAAGGCGTGCTGGAACGCGCACTCGGGCAAGCGTATAGCGTGACGGCCGAGCCGATGGCGAGCCAGATCGGCAGCGGCGCATTCCCTGTCGATCAGTTGCCGAGCTTCGGGCTCGTCGTGCGCAATGCGGCCGGCAAACGCGGCGGCCGCGCGCTGATGAAGCTCGAAGCAGCGCTGCGCGCATTGCCGCGCCCCGTCATCGGCCGCATTGCCGACGATGCGCTGCGTCTCGATCTGCGCTGCCTCGAAGCCGCCGACGAAGCCGCATTCGCCGCGCAATGCGCGGAGCTGCGAATATGATCGTCGGCACGGCGGGCCACATTGATCACGGCAAGACGACGCTGGTGCGCGCGCTGACGGGCGTCGACACCGACCGCCTGAAAGAAGAGAAGGCACGCGGCATTTCGATCGAACTCGGCTACGCGTACGCGCCGCTCGATAACGGCGACGTGCTCGGCATGATCGACGTGCCGGGCCACGAAAAGCTCGTGCATACGATGGCGGCGGGCGCGTGCGGCATCGACTACGCGCTGCTCGTGATCGCCGCCGACGACGGCATCATGCCGCAGACGCGCGAGCATCTCGCGATCCTGCAACTGCTCGGCGTCACGCGCGGCGCGATCGCGCTGACGAAAACCGATCGCGTCGATCACGCGCGCGTCGTTCAAGCGCGCGAAGAGATTCGTGCATGGCTCGCTTCGACGGTGCTGCGCGAAGCGCCCTTGTTCGAAACGAACGCAACCGCGCCCGATGATGCGGGCGTGCGCACGCTGTCGCGTCATCTGCATGACATGGCTGTTGCCTGGCAAGCACGGCGCGACGACGGACTGTTCCGTCTTGCGATCGACCGCGTGTTCACGCTCGCGGGGCAGGGGACGATCGTGACGGGCACGGTGTTCGCAGGACGCGCGGCGACGGGCGATTCGTTGATGCTCGAACCCGCGCATCGAACCGTGCGCGTGCGCGGCATTCATGCGCAAAACCGCGCAACCGATGTGGGGCGCGCGGGACAGCGCTGCGCGCTGAACCTCGCGGGTATCGACAAGGACGCGATTGCGCGCGGCGACTGGATCGTCGATGAACGGCTCGCGAAACCGGGCGAGCGGCTCGACGTCGAGCTGACACTGCTCGCCGATGTGGGCATCACGCTGCAACATTGGGCGCCGTTGCACGTGCATCTGGGCACGTTGCATCGCGTCGCGCATGTCGCCCTGCTCGATGCCGGCACGCTGGCCGCGGGGCACACGGCGCGGGTGCAACTCGTGTTCGATGGGCCCGTCTGCGCGCTGCCGGGTGACCGCTTCATCGTGCGCAATGCGCAGGCGACACGCACGGTCGGTGGCGGGCGCGTGCTCGATCCGTTCGGTCCATCGCGCAAGCGAAGGACGGCGGAGCGGCGCGCGTGGCTCGATGCAATGCAGGCGTGGCTCGATGACAGGCGCATCGGGCCGCTGCTCGAACAGGCGCCGCGCGGCGTAGCGCGTTCGATGCTGATGCAGTTGACGGGCCTGCCCGCCGACGCATTGCCGCTGCCCGCCGATGTCGTCGAGATTGCGTTGCACGGCAAGGACGCGGCCGATGCGATGATCGTGCTGCGTTCGCACTGGGCGCGTCTGCGCTCGACGGTGCTCGCGTCACTCGACCAATACCATGCGCGCTCGCCGGACGAGCTTGGACCCGATGCCGCGCGCTTGCGCCGCATCGCCGCGCCCCTCGTGGCCGATGCGATGTGGCGCGCGTTGATCGATTCGATGGTGGACGAAGGCACGCTCGCGAAAAACGGACCGTGGCTGCATCTGCCCGCGCATTCGGTATCGCTCGATACCAACGAGCAGGTTCTCGCGGATGCTTTGCTGCCGCTGCTTGCGCAGGGCCGCTACGATCCGCCGTGGGTCCGCGAGCTAGCGAAGACGACGGACGCACATGAAGACGCGGTGCGCCAGGTGTTGCGCAAGCTTGCGCGGCAAGGCGATGTGTATCAGGTCGTCCACGATCTGTTTTATCACCGCGCGGTGGTGCATGAACTTGCAAGGCTCATCGCGGATATCGCAAACGATCATGGGGGCGCGTTGGTCGCGACGGCGTTTCGCGACACGACGGGTTTGGGACGCAAGCGCGCGATCCAGATTCTGGAGTTCTTCGATCGCATCGGTTATACGCGTTTTCAGCGCGGTGTTCACTGGTTGAGGCCAGATTCGCAATTGCATGAAGCGCTGGTGTGCGAATCCGGCGCGTGAAGATTCAGGTTCTCTGAAATCCCACGCCGCCGCTGGGCGGAAGGCAGCCGGAGTCGAACCGACCAGGGAGCGGCTGACGCCCCCTACTGGGTTTGAAGCCCAGCCGCACCACCAGATACGAATGCCTTCCTGTGTCGATCCCGGCCAGCCATTGTACGACGCGTCACACTGAGTTCTCTTCAGTTAATTTTGAGCCTTTGCGTATCCCCCGATTCGCCATAGGAATGACGCAGGAGCGCGCGCCGTGGGCGGAAGAAAAATCAAGCAGAGGTTGGTCGCGGGAAGGGCACGATGCGGCAACGGAGCCGCCGCAAGCGTTCTCCTAAGAGGGCGCGCGCCAGTTTCCGTTCTCTCCACTGAACTCAAAGATGCGGGCGTCGTCGCCGGGAATCGTTCGCGTTGCGTCGTTAGCGGTGCAAGCAGATTCCAGTGGTTTGTACAGCTGGGAACCGGCGTGAGTAGCCGACCGATGTCTTCAATATGCGCAATTGTCGTTAGGCGCCCTGTTTCAGCCACTCTCTGCACTCGCGTAGCGCGGACGTCGCTGGATGACCCAGCTGACCGTCCGCAGTCGCGCCTTTGTGCGCGAATGCCTGCACGATCGCTCTGCCCAGTTCGTCCACGATATGCGCCCAAGCACCCTCGGCGGCGAACATCGTGAACTCGACGTCGGGCAGCGCAGGCAGACCGGCATCCGGCGCGACCACGCGCAAGCCATGCGCGAGTTGTGTCTGCACAATCGGCGTCACCGCAAAGCCGGCCTGCGCCGCGGCGCACAGGCCTGCGCCACTCGAGCACACGAACGCGATCCGGTAATCGACGCTGGCTCGCGCGAGTGCGGTCAGCGCGGCCTCACGATACGGACACGGTTCTGGCAACAGCGCGAGCGGCACAGGAGCCCCAGGGGTGAGCGATGCCCACTCGGCTCCTGCCCACACGAGCGGTTCGCGCCAAAGTACTCGTCCCGGGCGCGCGCCTTGGCAGCGTCCACCTATTACCGCGTCAAGTTCGCCCTGATCCATCGCATGCAGCAGGTCGGCCGGAATGCCAACCTTGACACTGAACGCCACACGCGGATAGCGGACCGCGAACGACTGCATCACGTTCATCAGCCTGACATTGGCAAGATCTTCGGATAAGCCGACACGTATCGCACCCTCGCTAGGTCCGCGCGACAGTTGTGCCTGCGCATCATGATTGAGCGCGAGGATGGCGCGCGCGTAACCCAACAGCAACTCGCCGTCCGACGTGAGTGTCACCGAGCGTGTGGTGCGTGCGAGCAGATCACGGCCGATCTGTTTTTCCAGACGCCGCAAATGCGCACTGACCGCGGACTGAGTCAGATTGAGACGGGCGGCCGCGTGTGTGAAGCCGCCTTCCTGGACAACCGCCACGAAAGATCGCAACAGAACGGTATCGAACATGAGGCTCACCTAATTCAGTGCGATCTCAAATGAATAGCGCCATGATACTTCATTTATATTTCGCGTTGAAATATGTTCTGATTGCAGAACTCATCCAGTCTGGAGCAATCCCATGCCGACTCTGCTGCACATCGAATCGTCGCCACGCAAAACGCGGTCTGCCTCGCTTGAAGTGGCGCGTGCGTATCTGGACGCGTATCGCCAAATCCATCCGGATCACGGGGTCGACGTGCTGGACCTGTGGTCGACCGAATTGCCTGAATTCAATGGCGACGCGCTGGATGCGAAGTATGCGGACCTGAGCGGGGAGACATTAAGTGTTGCCCAGCAGCACGCATGGGCGCACATCCAGCACCCCGCACAGCGGCTGCACGACGCGGATACGCTGCTGTTCTCCGTGCCACTGTGGAATTTTTCCATTCCGTACAAGCTGAAGCATTTTATTGACGTCGTTTCACAACGGAACATCCTCTTCTCGTTCGATGAGCGAGGGGCCTCGGGATTGCTGAAGGGCAAGCAGGCCGTGGTGATCTATGCCCGAGGCCTCGACTATTCAATGGACTCGGGGACGCCCGCGCATTCGTTCGATTTTCAGCGGCCATTCATGGAAGCGTGGTTGAGATTCGTCGGCGTCACTGATGTCGAATCGATCATTGTCGAGAAGACGCTGCTGGGTTCCGAAGTCGATCGCGTGGCCAGACAGGCTGCGCGCGAGCGTGCTGTGGAGCTTGCGCGGGCGGCTAACGTGTCGGTTCTTGAGTGAGCCACTCCGCACTAACGCCTCGCCGCGGTGAAACGCGCGCTGAGTTTCTTGCTCTGGCGCGCAGCTAGAAACCGTCGTGCAAATAGTCGCGCACAGCCACGAGTATTTCATCGGAGAGGGGATCGCCGCGCACCGCGCGCGCGAGCGTGACCGCCCCCACCAGGATCGACAGACGGGCGATGGCGCGCTGACGTGTCTTCTTCGACGGACGCGGACCAGCAAACGACAGCAGTCTGCCGAGCATCGCCTTGATACCTTGCGCGTACGCGCCGCGCACCGGCTTGGCCGTGTCCTCGCGGCCCACATCGGCGGCGAGGCCCACTGCGGGGCACCCGCTGCCGGGCTCGTCGCGCTGCTTCGCACTGAGGTAGTGCTTCGCGAGCGCGCCGACGAAAGCCTGCTCATCGGCATCCTCCCTCGCCAGCGACCTCCAGCGCACATCGGACTCGCTGAATGCTCGCTCGCACGCCACCGCCGCGAGTTCGTCCTTCGATTCGAAATGGCCGTAGAACCCGCCATGCGTGAGTCCTGCGCTTGCCATGATGTCCGCCACCGACACGCCGTTCAAGCCGCGCTCCTTGAACAGGCGCGCGGAAGCCGCCTCGATCAGCTGGCGGTTCTTGTCGGTTTGTTCCCTCGATACGCGAGGCATCCGTGCTCTCCGTCGTGTGCAACGCGAACCGCCCGCGCGGCCCGCGCGTGTCGATCATTCGCTTATTGCGCGTATTGCGCCTGGCCGTTGCCGAATGACCAGTTCTCTTTGGGCACTTCGACGAGACTGATGAACAGGTCCTCGCGCCGCAATCCGACGCGCGCGTGAAGACCTTCGCTCAACGCCTTGTAAAACGCCTTTTTGGTCGCGACATCTCGCCCCGTATTCAATGTGAGCTGCACGATGATGCACTGAGGCGAGCGCTGGATGCCGAGGTAGCTCGGATCGGCGATGAAGTCGCCGGGCCGGTGTTCGTTGACCACCATGAAACGGTCGTCGGCCGGCACGTTCATCGTGGTGGTCATTGCCTTGTAGACTTCATCGGCGACGGCGCTGCGATATTCGGCGGATTGGCCTTCCGCGAGATCGATGCGGACAAGTGGCATGTTTGTCTCCTGAATGAGTGCGATTGCGCCGGCGCACATGGCCAGCGGATGCAAAAGAGAAGTCCCGGTAGCGGGTTCGTCACATGGCGATAATAAATGATGATCATAATGTATTCAATAGATGACGACCGTCATTTATCAGTCGCCGCGAGTTTTGCGTGTGGCACATGTCGCTTTGGCACGAACTGCTGCACGCTCGCCCAGCAAAACCCCGCTGATCAGCGCGGTGACCGAACGTCGTGTGCCGCAGTGTGCCGGGACGCTTGCCGAAGATCGCGAGGCACCATTCGCGGTCGTTCATGAGGCGGAAAATCTGTCGGTTCAAGCTCCCGGCGCACGCGCCAGCGGGAGCGCCTCGCCTGAAGATATCGGCCGCGACGCCATTTCCACAAGCGCTATGGGTTGATTTCTACCGTATGCATAAGGTAGGGTGATGTCCGGTCCGCGATTTGCGGACGTTACGTCAAAGGGGGCTCACATATGAATAAACAGGATTTGATCGATGCCGTGGCGGCCGCTACGGGTGAAAGCAAGGCCAGCACGGGCGCGGCTATCGACGCCATCCTCGAAACCGTCACCGCGGCGGTGACGCGTGGCGATACGGTGCAACTGATCGGCTTCGGGTCGTTTTCGACGGGAGCCCGCGCCGAGCGCGCGGGTCGCAATCCGTCGACGGGCGAGACCATCACGATTCCTGCGGCGACAACAGTCAAGTTTACGGCTGGAAAAGCATTCAAGGACATCGTGAACGGCACCTGAACAATCTGTGTAATCGGCCCGGCTTTTTGCCGGACATTACCGGATCGCTGCCTTGCCATGAAACTCGTTGACAAGGCAGTTCTGGAAATTTCTGCGCTAATCACGACGCGGCCGGGTGCTATCCCGAGGCCGCTGGATCATGTCGCGAGTCAGGCGACCCCAAACCGCTCTTTCAGTAGCGGGGGCGCGTGCGGCTGACGGGCACCACACTGCGCTGCGCGTCGCCCATCACGAGGTTCATGCTCTGATCAGCCTTTAGCAACGCTAGCGCATGCGGCAGGCTGACAATATGGCTGCGACGCACGCGCAAAAAGAGACTGCTGTCGAGCGCAACGGAGATCCGCCAGCGACAGGTTCGACAGATAACGGTCGTCTTTCGTGACGATCGTCGTGTAGTGTCCGTCGCCGCTGAAAGCGGATGATGTCTTTCAGGTCGTACGCGCATCAACTGCTCGCCATCAAGCTCTTCGAGCAGGATGCGCGGCCCATGCGCGACAAGGAGCAGCACGTCTTCTCCGAGCGCTATCTGCTCAAGCGGCCGCTGCTCGAAGCCATTACGACAAGGCCCGCGCCCGTGCTGCTGATCGACGAGATCCGCCAAACACCGACGAAGCGTTCGAAGCGTACCTGCTCGAACTGCTGTCGCGCTTCCAGCTGTCGATTCCCGCTTCTGATTGCAAGCCGCCGCAAGGCCGAGCGGCTGCGCGAGACAGATCTGGCAATGAAGCGCCCAACCGGCACATGCCGGGCTGCGAAACGCACGCGGGACAAAACGCGACCATGCGTTTTCCTTCATCCACAGGGATTGTTCGAAGGGGATAGTCGCCCGTTGAATTCACCGGCCCAAAGGTCCGCGGAAAGCGATATCGCCCGTCCTTGATTGTTGCCGCCGAAGCAACATGGTGAGCTGATTTGCGGGGCTACTGGCGCTCGACCTGCAATTCTAGAATCTGCCTTGACAGTGTCCGGACAAGCGATGTCCGCGAGTCATGCTCAGCCATTTCCACACTGGACCAGGCAGTTTGATGAAAGTGGATCAATTCCTGGTCAGCGCGATCGCGACAGTCGAGCTTCTCGATGAGAGAGGTACGCCTCGCGATGAAGTGGAACCGGCCAATGTCATCCCGGAGACAGGCACCGTGCGGCGATCGCGAAAGATCTCTGCGTGACGAAGCAGCGCAGGAGTTGCGGCGCTTGCGGTTGCTTGTCGTCGGCTTCGCAACTTTCTTACGGAAAGCAATATCATGTCGCAGAAGATTTTGATAGTGGGTGCCGGCTTTGCCGGAGTGTGGGGCGCACTAGGCGCAGCGCGCGTGCTCGATGGGGCTGGCGTACGGAGCAGCGACGTGGAAATTACCTTGATCTCGCCGAAGCCGGAATTGCAGATTCGGCCGCGGATGTACGAAAGCGAGCCGCAGCGAATGGCTGCACCGCTGCTGCCGCTGCTCGATGCTGTCGGCGTCAAGTATGTCGAAGGTAGCGTCGAAGAGATTTCCGTTCGCGACAAGAGCGTGCGTGTCACGTCGGCGAATGGCGAGAAGCGTTCGCTCGCGTATGACCGGCTGCTGTTGACGAGTGGCAGCAAGCTGAACAGGCCGCCGATTCCGGGTCTGGCTGAATATGCATTCTCTGTCGATCGTATCGAGGACGCCGTCGTGCTCGACAACCACTTCGCCCAGCTGGCGAAGCTGCCGGAAACGCCCGCGCGCAACACGGTCGCCGTCGTCGGTTGCGGCTTCACGGGTATCGAAGTCGCAACCGAACTGCCCAAGCGGTTGCGCGACCTGTTTGGTGCAGACGCGGCGGTTCGTGTCGTCGTGATCGGCTCTCAGGAGGAGATCGGTCCCGATCTTGGAGCCAACCCACGTCCCTTCATTGCTGAAGCGTTCAAGACGCTCGGTGTCGAGGCCGTGCTCGGTTCCGGCGTGGTGTCGGTCGATGCGGACGGCGTTCGCACCGCGTCGGGTGTCCGTATCGAAGCCAGTACCGTGATCTGGGCAGGCGGCATGCGCGCCAGCACACTCGCGGCACAAGTGTCATCGCGCCTGGATCCGCTCGGACGCGTTGAAGTGGCAGCTGATCTTCGCGTGGCGGAAGCACCGGATGTGTTTCTGGCGGGTGATGTGGCGCGCGCCCAGTGCGACGATGATGGGCGCTATGCGTTGATGTCCTGTCAGCACGCGATGGTGATGGGGAAGTTCGGTGGATACAACGTGGCCGCCGATCTGATCGGCGTTCCGACTCTCGCTTACACACAGCCGTTCTATGCGACGTGTGTCGACCTCGGCGAATGGGGCGCTATCTACTCGGAAGGTTGGGACCGCCAGATCAAACTGACGCACGCTGAAGGCAAGACGCGCAAACAGATGATCAACACGCAATGGATCTATCCGCCCGCGCCGAATCGCGCCGAAGCTTTGGCCGCAGGCAACCCGCTGGCGTCCTTTGGCTGACGGGTTGACTTCGCCTGCTCTACGGTAGCAGGCGGAATGAATGGACCACGTGCGGTCGCGGCTTACAGCGTGTTCAACAGACACACGCGTGCCGCCACCGCACCAGTCAGCTTCGCCAACCCGACGAAGCATTCGATGGTCCGGGCACCGCACCGCGCGAACCTGCCGCGGTTCTATCCAGTCGTGTCATTGGGGCCTTTCTGGCCCAATTCGAGAGCCATTTAACATGTGCAATCTACCCTCCCACTATGCTGATCCCGCCGATCCCGCTCTGCCCTGTTCTGAACTGAAACTCGACTTGTCCCGCACGGCGCTTGTTGTGATCGATCCGCAGATCGATTTCATGAGCCCCGAAGGTCGCAGCTGGGCCGTCGTCGGGGAAAGCGTGACTGAGCAGAATCTCGTTTCCAACCTGATCCGTCTTTTTCAGGCGGCAAAACAGGCGGGCATCACTGTTGCCGTTTCGCCGCATTACTACTATCCGCACGACCACACCTGGAAGGTGCAAGGCCCGGCAGAGATGTTTCAGCACGCAATAGGCATGTTCGACCGTCCGGGCTCCCTGACAGTGGATGGATTTCGTGGCTCAGGCGCCGATTTCGTCCCGGAACTGAAGCCGTATGTCGAGGACGGTAAGACGATTATCTGCTCGACTCACAAGCTGTACGGTCCGCAAGCCAATGACCTGACACTGCAATTGCGCAAGCAGCGTGTGGACCAGGTGATTCTCGCCGGCATGGCGGCGAACCTCTGCGTGGAGTCGCATCTGCGTGATCTGCTTGAACAGGGCTTCGAAGTCGCGGTGGTGCGCGATGCCGTGGCTGGTCCGAAGCTGCCGGAGGGCGACGGTTATCACGCGGCGCTAGTCAACTTCCGCTATATCGCAAACGCGCTTTGGACAACCGAGGAGGCCGTCAAACGATTGCTTGGTAGCAACGCCGCTGCGGCTTGACGAAAGCCGGGGAGCGCGCAGTTCCATTCAGACGCTGCGCGCACCGCAATGCGTGAGTTCTCCGATCTCGCTTCTCCATGGCTTGGTTGAATTATCGAAAACCGGTTCTCTCCCTTGTCGATAAGACTACTGAAGTAGTCATATCGCTTCTTGTCACTTCGACATCACACGATTTCAAATCCCTGAAAAACAAGCCTTTTTTATCTGGCCCGATCCTTGTTATATCAAACCCGTCGCGACGACCAGATAAAGGTCGACAGACGAGAGAATGAACTCAATGAAAAGGAAACAACTATGTTTAGGGAATTTGAAGATCGCCTAGCTGTCGTGACGGGAGCAAGCTCCGGAATTGGCCTTGCGACTACGCGTCGTTTGCTGGAGAACGGTGCGCGTGTATTGGCGATGAGCCGCACGATGGGCGACCTGGATTCTTTGCGATCTCAGTACGCTACGAAGTTGAAGTGTATGAAAGGAGATGTGACCAAAAGCGAAGACCTGCAAACGCTGTCCGACCTTGCCCGGCAGCTTGGCCAAATCGACTATCTGGTGCCCAACGCGGGCATTGCGCGGTTGGCGAACGGAATGGAGCCTTCTGCCTTCGAGCATCAGTGGGCAGTGAACGGAGCGGGCGCACTCAACACGCTGTCGGCCGTGCGGGAGCAATTGGCAAAGCCGGCTTCCGTGGTCTTCATTGGAACGTTTCTGTCGCAGATCACGTTTCCCGGTTTGGCGGCTTATATCGCCTCGAAAAGCGCTCTCAAGGCCCACGCAAAGACACTGGCGGTGGAACTGGCGCCTCAAGGCATCAGAATCAATCTTGTTTCGCCGGGTCCGACGGCGACGGCCATCTGGTCGTCATTGGGATTGCCTGCGGATCAGCTTTCAGATGTTGCCGGCCAGGTCAATAAGCGTTTGCTCTCTGGCTGCTTCCTCGACCCCGCTGCGGTTGCCGACACGGTTCTCTTCTTGCTGTCATCCGCATCTCGCGGCCTGTATGGTCAGGATTTGATCGTGGACAACGGCTATACGTTGCAGTAGTGCGCTGCCGGCATTGAGCCGGTAATTGAAGGTGCCGCGATTTGCCCGGGAGGTATCAGGCAGATCGCGCCCTTTGCATCTGATGTACTCGCGGCGTCCGCGCCGTAAAGCGGAAGCGCTCACACACCGCCATATGCAGCGGCAATACGCGCCAACTTGTCGGGATTGCGTTGCACAAGAATACGCACGACACGTTCGCCGTCCGTTTCAAATGTATGTGTCGATTTGAGTTTGCCTTCGATATAACACAACATTGCCCATTGGTCGTTGAGCATCACGAGCCTGGCGCTGAGTTCATTGCCATGACGCAGATGCGTCGCGTAGAAGAGTTGCGCGATGCGCCGTCCGCCTGCCAACGGGTGCGGGAAACAAGACACTTTGCCTCCGCCGTCGGCGATCAGGACCGCGTCGTCGGCAAGCAAGGCGCGGATCGCATGGAAATCGCCGCGATGGAGCGCTTGCACGAACATTTGCAGCAGGCGAAGGTGTGTTTCGCGCGAAACCGCGTAACGCGGACGCGTGTCGCGCAGTTGTGCCCTTGCGCGACTGACCAGTTGACGGCACGCGGCCTTGGTCTTGCCGATCGTGCGGGCGACTTCATCGTAATCAGCGTCGAAGATTTCACGCAGCAGGAAGGCCGCGCGTGCCTCCGGCGTCAATCGTTCGAGCAGCATCATGAACGCGACGGAAACTTCGTCGGCGCGCTCTCCGATGCCTTGTGGCGTAGCGGACGGATCGGTCATTTCAGGTTCCAAAAGCCATAAAGATATGTGGTTTACCCGTTTCGGAAAGCGACGTCGACACCGTCGCTTGTAAAGTTGACAGTGCCATCGTGGAGCATCAGATCGATCGAGACCTCCGGATACATGCGTCGAAACTTCGTCAACAGCGGTGCGATGACCTTTCTGCCGACTCCGACTGTCGAACTGATCCGCAGGAGACCGCGAGGCGGGCCTGCGCGCAGGTCGCGCATTTGTTCAATTGCATCCAGGATGCTTATCAGAACACGATTGCCTGGTGGACTCGTTCAGATGGGATTTATAGTCGAAATTGCTTTGTTAGCGTCGCAATCCTTTTGGATATATCGCAATCGCTAACAGTTGCTAACAACATCTAGCTGACAGAACATTCGGAATAGACCACTATTTATGATCGTTTTTTCCCACAAGGAAGCGGCATGTGTGATCTTGAAGTTCGAATAAGAAGAGTCTCACCAAAGAACGCACATGTCATCGCCTCGTTTCTGGCGGCGTTCAACCGCTCCGACGCCGATGGCATGGGAACGTTATTCAGGGACGATGCTCTCGTCAATGATCAGCTTCGCAATTTCTGGGGGCGAGCAGCGATCGATGCGTGGATCGCATCTGAAGTGATCGCCGACAATCTGCGAATCGAGGTGCTACACACTTTTGAGCACTATAGGGTAACGACGATAGTCGGCGCCATTACGGGTACATTCGATGCAAATGGGTTGCCAAACCCGCTGATCCTTAATCTGCATTTTTCGATATTCGACGATCGAATAGCCAGGCTATTCATTTTACTGGAGAGAAAAGTCGATACTTCCGCGGACGTCCGCGGCGGCAGGCCGAAGGTCGTTTAATCGTCGTGGCAGAGTGCGTGCTCGGAATGCATCTCCGAGTTTCAGTTTTAGAAGTGACATCGGCTCGATGGGTCCGAGTCTATGCATCGCTAATATAGAATCCAGAGAGGCGAAGATTTTCAGCGAGACGGGCCCTCGTTCGCGATCAGGACATCGCGCAAGGCTGCAAGCTGGTCGCGTTGTCACCAAGCTATTGTTGAGGAGGTCGCTGCTTGGCGAGGCCAAAAAATGGGCGCAATTTGCATTATCGAAGCTCAGCGATCGTGAACGGGGAAGCTCGATTGAACTCGATCTGATCACGGCATACGGGCAGGCACTCATGGTCACCGATGGGACGCTTCCCGGAAGCGGAGTTTGCAGCCCTTGAAGCATTTGAACGCGCGCGTTCCCTTCGGCATCCGGCTATCCAGGCTATGACGCTCATATGGGCGGGCGAGGTGTTTGCGTGGATGGAGAACTGGTCGAAGCTTCGCAAAATAGCGGACGAACTCGATGCAATCGTCGGTGCGAATGGCTTTGCCCCTATCGCTATGTATCGGTTGGGCTGCGCGGGCAAATTTCATATGTGGATGGCAGATACAACGAGAGTATCGCCATGCTGGAAGCGTGCCTCGACGGCATGAAGAAGTGCCGCTATACGATGTCCGCCTCCGTGTTCAGGAATGCGCTGGCAAAGGCATTGTGCGCGAACGGCGATGCGCGACGGGCGCTCGTTGTCTGCGAAGAGGCCATTCAGGCAATAGAAATCAACGGAGACGAGCTCTATCTTCCGATGCTTCGAATGACGAAAGCCGATGCGCTCAGTGCGATCGAAGAACATGAGGCCAGTATGTCGAGCTTACGCGAGGCTCTGGTGCTGGCGAAAAAACAGGGCGCGGTAGCATTCGCGTCGCAGATCGAGCGAACCGGCCGATTGGAGAGTTGAGCCTGCCTGCGAGGAAAAATCCAGGCAGGCACGCAAAGCCTGCCATATGGGACTTCGTGCGGCGTCGTCGTTTCTAGAAGTCGTCAGCCTCTTTCACGTGCGGCAACGTGTCGGCGCGAATCATGTCGAGCGCGTTTGGCGGCATCACGCCATCGCGGTGGAGCGGGCGGAATACGGGGTCGCCGCGACGCACCGGCACGCCCGACAGGCCGCAGATTCCGGAAGTACGTGCAAAGCCCGCGCGCCATGTCTGATCCTCGTATCTTCCTCGCGTCGAATCGCTCCACGAGACCAGGATCGTGCAACTCGTGCGCCACTCGATGCGGCGAATCGACGAAGCGTTGGCCATCGCGGACATCGTCGAGTAGCGGTGTTTGCGTGATCCAACTGAGGACCCGACTGAGGACCCAACTGCAGACCCGACTGAGGAAGCAACCGCGGAGCCGATTGCGGACGTTCGACCCGGCTGGGCAATCAAAAGAGTGCGACCATTCAAGCCGCTGACAATCTGGAGCCATGGATCGGTTCTGTTCATTTCCAATCTCTCTACGATACGGTGAGCTGCGTCATGATTCGCTTGCGTCTCCGGCCACAACGAGCGAGACGACGTTCGCGATGCCTTGCCTTGCCATCTTCGTGTACGGGCAAAACCGTTCCGTGCTACGGACCAGTTCTTCAGCGACGGCGCGGATGACACCCGGCAGACGCACGCGCGTATGTGCGCTGAGCACGAACAGCCCATCGACGGGATCGCGTCCGAAGTCAACGGTGACATCGACTGAAGCGCCGGGAATGGGAATGGAGGCTCGTGCCGCCAGCAGATTGAGCGCACCGTGAAAGCAGGCTGCATATCCCGCGGCAAAGAGTTGCTCCGGGTTCGTGCTGCCACCCGGCCCGCCGAGTGCCACGGGCAGACGCAACTCGACTGCGAGTTGACCATCGTCGGAAGTCGCGACGCCCGACGCGCGCCCGTGACGCGCTTCGCCACCCGTCACGGTGACGGTGGTCGAATACAGCGTTTGAGATTCTTGTCCGCGATACTTGTCGAGTAGCGTCAGCGGAGGCGGGCACAACGTCGTCGGTTGTCTCATTACGGATGATCGAGGTTCGCTTCGTGGCACTGTGAGCGCGCGAACCACGAAACTGGCCCATTTCGCACTCGGTCTGTCGGCAGTGCATCGTAGGCTTAACCACCGATATGCAGAAGACTCGCTGCCGGAGCACGGTGTTGCGTCAGGAACATCGATCGACGCGTGTCGGCCGAAGGATGGGCCATTGAGAAGCAGGCAACGCAACGCTTACCGTTGCAAAGCGCTGCTACGCAGCGAGATCGAAGGCCCGCATCAGTTCCGCTACGAGGCGCTTCGCCTCGGCCTGATTGCGAATGTTCGTGAACCCCATCAGCAGGCCGCGTCGCCCGGGCGAGCCGTTGCGCCATGCCGTCAGCGCATGCACCGCGAAGCCTGCTTCGCGTGCGCGCGTGGCGAGAACGATGTCGTCGAGATCGTCACGCACATCGACGAGAAGATGCATGCCGCCGTCCTGAAGATGGACGGTGAAGCCATCGGCTGCATAGGGCGCGAGCGCCTCGGCCAGCATCGCGCGCCTGCGCGCGTAGAGGGTCCGCATCCGTTTAATATGGCGGGCGAAATGTCCTTCCGCGATGAACCCGGCCGCGGCCGCCTGCATGAGCTCCGGACATCCGCCGTGCACTGTGCGCCTGCATGCCAGCTCGAACGACGGCACGAGGCTCGGCGAAACGACCACATAGGAGAGTCGCAGCCCCGGAAAAAGCACCTTGCTCAGTGTCCCGCAATAGACCACCCGGTCGCACGCGTCGAGGCTTTTCAATGCGGGCAAAGGGTGGCCGCGATATCGGTATTCGCCGTCGTAGTCATCTTCGATGATCCACGCGCCGCGCTTGCCTGCCCAGTCGAGCAGCTCGACGCGACGCTGCAGGGACAGCGCCACGCCAGTCGGGCTCTGATGCGACGGCGTCACCACGGCAAGGCGTGCATTCGGGAAATGCTGTCGCCCGTAACCGACATCGACGCCCTGGTCGTCTACAGGCACGTCGCAAATCTGCAGACCGATGCGCCCCAGCGTGTGCGACGTCGGTGGATAACCGGGAGACTCGACCCAGGCGCTGGCGCCCGTCAGTTTGAGCGCGTCCACGGCGAGCGCAACGCCTGCGGTATAGGCGGGGACGACGAACACCTGCGTCGGCTGTGCGTCGATGCCGCGCGAGCGATGCAGATAGGCCGCCAGCGCTTCGCGCAACGGCGCATAGCCGGCAGGCGCGGGCTTGTTCAGTGATCCCGCCTTTCGGACTTCGCGCGCCATCAGGCGGGCCCACAGTTTCCGCGGGAATTCGTCGAGTGCGGGCAGGCCCAGTTGCAACGCCGCCGGATCGCCTCCTTCCATTTCGAACATGGCGCCGGACGTGTCCTGCAGTGGCAGGTGATGAACCGCGGCACGCGGGCTCTTCGCGCGCTCAGGTTTCGCGGGTGTGGTGTGCTCCGAGACGAAGGTCCCGGCGGGCCCCCTCGATATCAGATAACCCTCTCCGAGGAGCCGGTCGTACGCCACCTGTACCGTCCCCCGCGCGACGCCCAGCTCGATCGCCAGCGCCCGCAACGAGGACACCCGCTGGCCCGGCTTGAGTTGCCCCTGCTCGATCATCGCGCGGTACCGGGCGTAGATCTGCTCATGGATCGGCGCGCTGCCGGATGCGTCCGGAGCCGGTGACTGGTTCATGGCCTGGTCCAAAGTGAAAAAAATGTCCCTGTCCGCTGTGTCATCGATCGACGACACTGGAGCCTACACCAACCCGGATTCATCGGCATCATGACTGACACCCTCATTCTCAGACACGCGGAAACGGACGCCGAATTGATGGCCTGTTTCGATGTCATGCGGCAATTGCGGCCACATTTGAAATCATCAGACGATCTTCTCGCGAGAGTCGCGGTGCAGCGCCCGCAAGGATATCGCCTGCTTGCCGTCTGGAGTGACGGCAGGCCCGTGGCGCTCGCCGGCTATCGGCATCTGGACAACCTGATTCATGGCCGTTTCGTCTACGTCGACGATCTGATCACGGACGAGAGCGGACGCGGCCACGGCTACGGAGAGCGCCTGTTGTCCGAACTGAGCACGCTCGGCCGCGCACAGAACTGCGAAAAGCTCGTGCTCGACACGGCGCTCGCCAACGCGCTCGCGCAACGCTTCTATTTTCGCTTCGGCTTGCTTGCCCGTGGCCTTCACTTCAGCATGGATCTGCAATGAACAGCCTCAAATTGCTTCTGCTCGACTGCAGCCCCCGGCGTGAGAACTCGACGAGCCGGCACTTCACTCAACACCTGTTGCCCGCGCTGTCCGCGCGTCTCGGGCGCGACATTCAGATCACCCGGCGCAATCTCGGCGTCGAGCCGCTCGAGGCCATCTCGGCAGAGTATGCGGACTCGCTGGTGATGCCGGCGGCTGCGGCAAAGGAGCGTTTCGGCGACGCGCTTGCGCTTTCGGACGAACTGATCGAGGAACTCGATCAGGCGGACATTCTGTGGATCTCGACGCCCGTGTACAACTTTACGGTGCCGGGCGTGCTGAAGAACTGGATCGACCTGGTGGTTCGTCGCGACGTGACGTTCACCACGACGGAGACGGGCAAGGTCGGCTTGTTGCGTGACCGCCCGACATTCGTCGCGGTCACGTCCGGCGGCGCGATGTTCCGCGAGCCCGCACTCCAGCCTGACTTCTTCCGCCCTTATCTGACTGCCGTGCTGGGTGTCATCGGAATCGAGGACATCACCTACGTCCCTGCCACGGGTCTCGCTTTCGCAGACGAGCCGCTTTCCGTCGTGCAGACGAAGGCGGCGCAATGGCTGCGCGAAGACCAGGCAGTGAGCGGCGTCTGAACACTGCTATTTCATACTTCAATTCAAGGAATTCATCATCATGAATGCACCTCGTCTTCCGTGGACCACACTCGCGCCCGCTCAATACAAGTCGATGTACGGCGTCAACCAGGCGCTCGCCAAATCGTCTCTCGGCAGCAACCTGATCGAACTGGTGCAGACGCGCGTGTCGCAAATCAACGGCTGTGCGTTCTGTCTCGACATGCACGCACGCGAACTGCGCAAGGGCGGCGAAACGTGGCACCGACTGAATGTGCTGTCGGCATGGCAGGAGACCAACCTTTTCACTGCAAAAGAAAAGGCCGCATTGGCATGGGCCGAGACGCTGACCCGTCTGCCCGACGGCTATTCGGAGCGCGAGATCGAGTATCAGGCGCTGCGCGAACATTTCAGCGACGAAGAAATCGTTGAGCTGACGTGGTCCGTTGCCGTGATCAATGCCTGGAATCGCATGGCGATCAGCATGCACCAACCCGTCGATACGAATCCCATCGACTGACGGTGCGCAGGTGAAGCCCGGATATCGAGGCCGGTTGCAGGGCAAGCGGCCCGTGATCCCCTCGAATCCCGGGCCGATTGTATGGAGTGAGGAGTGCCGGCCGCTACGGTATTGCGCGGAAACAGCGAATGTCCCGATGCGTGCCTACGGCGGCGGGAATCCGGCACGTTTCATTCCGACACGGCAGCGCGCGTGACTCGACTGAGTCGACGCATCACCGAGGCCGTTCGTGGAGAGCATCATGTTTCGTTTTGGACCTGTGCTGGTGCTGACGTGCTGGATCATGCTGGCTGCCGTCAACGTCGGGCTTGCGCTCGCAGTCTCGTTCAGCGGCAGCATTTGAAGTCTGATAGCGGTTCACCGGCGCGCGACCGTCGTGCGCATTTCTCGCGACGCAATACGGCCTTCCATACGGGCTGCATCGCAATTGGAATCAGCCTGCCGCCTTCGAGCGGCGAAGCCATTCATCCAGACCAACGGCGCCGAGGCGCGCGTCACCCAACGGCACGAGTGACTGTTCGTCGACCAGGCTGCCGAAGTATCGGGCCTCGGGATCGCGCACGACTTCACGCGGGTCGCCGACTGCCTTCAGATAGCGGGCGATGATTTCGTCGAACGGCGCGCGTTCGGGGCCCGCTATTTCGACGATGCCATTGCGCGGCGCCGCAAGCGCCACATCGGCGACGAAGGCGGATACGTCGTCGGCCGCGATGGGCTGGAACAAGCCCGGTGAAATCCTGACGACGTTGCCGCTCGCGCATGAATCGGCGATGCCGCCGAGGAATTCGAGGAACTGGGTCGAGCGGATGATGGTGTAGGGAATGCCGGAAGCCGCGATCAATTTCTCCTGGGCCACCTTGGCGCGGAAATAGCCATTGTCGGGCGAGCGGTCGATGCCGACGATGGATAGCGCGACATGATGCCCGACGCCGGCTGCCTTTTCCGCTGCGTGCAGATTGCGGCCGGAGGTCTCGAAGAATTCGAGCACGGCCTTGTCTTCGAACGAGGGCGAATTGGCGAGGTCGATCACCACCTGTGCGCCCGCCAGGCATTCTTTGAGCCCTTCGCCCGTAATGGTGTTCACACCGCTCTTCGGTGAGGCGACGACGACCTCATGGCCGCCCTGGCGCAAAATGGGGACGGTCTTCGAGCCGATCAGGCCCGTGCCGCCGACGACGACGATCTTCATGATTCACCCTTTGTTGTCGAGCACTTTGGAACCCTGACTGGGTCTGAATGCAGTCGAGGGAAACATCGCGGCGCTCTTCGCGGACGAGTCGGCCCCATCCGCGAAAATGCCGCTGACGACTTCCGCGAGTGTTGCGTGTTGCGCTCTAGTGGCCCGCATTCGGGCTGCATCGAGGCAGGTGCCCGCAGGAGGTCACGTACTGGGACCATTCAGCGCGTGCCGAACTGCCCATTGCACTACTCGTGCCGGACACACCGCCATACTCGGTGTTGCTGGTCGAGGTGGTCGCCGGCTGCGCGTTTTGCTGGCCCGATGTGCTTTGGGCGTTCACTCCACCCGCGAACGAAATCGCACCGAGGAATGCCGCAGACAGGAGGAATGTTGTCTTCATGACTTGCTCTCCTTCAACACGAAATCAGATTTCAGAACTTGCTGCCGCTTTGGTTTAGACACCAGGCGAAACGGTTTGCACGCGTGTCTGCCAGGCACTGCCGGCGACTGCGCCTGATGCTGGAATGACCCGGTTGCCAAGGCCTTGATCGTGGCCCTCTGCCGGATTTCTGAGGTAAAGGAACGCGGCGATGCCGCGCGTGACGTTCGAGGTGACAGGGGCACCTGAAGAACTGTCATGGGCCGGTGAGCCCGGTGCGTGCAAAGGAAGACGCACGCTTAACGATATACCTTCTGACGCAAAATGGTATATGGATCTGAAAGGCGCGCGTATTGCTTTTGTAGCCTTGTCGTCGCCGCATTTCAGACGGCTCCCGCCAGCCACAGCGCGAGATTGACGCAATAGCGATGCGTGTCGCGCAAGGCTTGCGGCTCAGTCTGCATGGTGTTGCCAGGAGGCTCATCCACAAAGCTCGGACAGCCGAGTCGTGCGTCCCAGTTGTAGTCGGCGAAATGGTGAAAAGTACTGCCGGCGACGGCGCGTCCGCCATCTGCCGACGACTCGAAAGCGACAGCCAGATTGAAGCCCTTTCCTGTGACTTTGCTTTTGCCTCGTGCGATCACGCGGGCGGGTTGGCCATCGGGAGCGTCGACGGCGCCCTCATGCGGGTGCGCCGGCAGGAACCGGATTGCACCCGTCGGAGAGTCAGGGTTCGCCAACACGGGATGAACGGGTGCGACGATCGCCACTTCCTGAAAATCTCCATTCGCACCCGAATGAAAATTAGGCCACGAGATGTGGGTCGAAAACGGGTCGTCGGTTGTGCGCATGGATTCGTCGGGGTCCAGATTGCGCGTGTGAAAGTGATGCGCCTTGCCCACGCCGCCCAGACTGCACAGCGAACTGCCCACATCCATGTGATCCCGCGTGGCGAAGAGGCCTTTGCCCGCCTGCCGGAATCGCGTGATTCCCGCACAGTCTTCGGGCGTCAGTCCGTCACCATTATCAACGGCGAACAACCACAACTCGTCGAAGCCGCTTTCATCGAGACGTGAGAGAACAGAATCGGGCTGCCCGAGGGGATCGCGGTCCCGGGCAGTGACGTTGAACGTCACGCGCCCGTCACAATCGCGATGGGCACGCAGCAATTGCGCGAGGCGGTCGAACCGCGCGATCGACCAGTCGTCCGGCGCGGCCGGGATGGTCGTTTGAAGCAGGATCTGGATGGTATGCACGATCGTCGTTAGCCACAAAGGAACCGACTATTGGACATTTTCAAAGTAGCGAATGGGGCGAATTTGTCAAACCCGGCCGATTATATGAGCGGTGCCAAAACGTGTCATCGAAGGGGGGCGGTGGCCGGACCCGTGTGCTGTCGTGCATGCGGAAGCCGTTTATAAAGGGCATGTCTTGATACGGTGGCACATCGATGCATACGTGCGCTGCGAAAGCCGTCGTTGACCAGCACCGGAGGCGATGGACGGCATCAACACCAGTTCTCAGAAGATTGCCAATATTATCGGCATCATCGAAAGCATTGCATTCCAGACAAACATTCTTGCGCTCAATGCCGCCGTCGAAGCTGCGCGCGCGGGTGAACAGGGGCGCGGCTTTGCCGTCGTCGCGGCCGAGGTGCGCTCGCTTGCACAATGGTCGTCATCGGCTTCCAAGGAAGTCAAGGAACTGATCGAGGACTCGGTGCAACGTGTGAAGGCGGGCACGGAGTTCGTCAGCGTCGCCGGTTCGACCATGACCGGGATCGTGCAATCCGTGCAACGCGTGACCGATATCATGAGCGAGATCGCGTCGGCATCGATCGAGCAAAGCAAAGGCATCGGCCAGGGTCAGAGGCAGTCGGGCAAATGGACTCGGTGACGCAACAGAATGCCGCGCTCGTCGGGCGCATGCTTTTATTGCGCGATTTCTGCTTTTTCTTCGTTCTTGGTATGCTTGCGGGGGGCTTGGCCGCGCATTTGTCTTCCCGGATTGCTGATCTGTGATCTATGCATACCTTACTGAAGAACGTGGACCGCACCGCCGTCCGTGAAATCGATTCGAACAACGAGAACGACCATAGAACGATGGGCGCCAGCCCTCTGGGCCGATACCCAGGGCATTCACTCGGTCTTGCAGCCATTGCCGCGGTTCCGCTGGCCGGCTGTGTCAACTCGCCGTCGATCAGCGTGCTTGGCGCCTACTTTCCGGACTGGCTGTTCTGCATCATCGCGGGCGTTGTGTTCGCGATCGTCATTTATCTGCTTTTGAAACGTTTCCAGGCCGGCCATCTGCTGGGGCCTTCAGCCGTCGTGTACCCGACGCTCGTCGCTTTCTTTTCGTTCGCTGTCTGGTTGATGTTGTTCAGATAACTAATCTCTTTCAGGTGGGTAAATGGCGACGACAGCCAGTAGAACATCGAAGAGAACCTGGCCGGCCATCGTTCTGGTTGTGGTGACGCTGTTGCTGCTGCTTTTCGTCATCCGCGAGCTCGATCGCGCGCCGCGCACCGACGACGCCTACGTGTACGCCGATACCATCGACGTCGTGCCCGAAGTCAACGGCCGTATCGTCGAAATGGCGGTGCACGACAACCAGGCGGTGAAGCAGGGCGATCTGCTGTTTCGCATCGATCCGCGTCCGTATCAGGACGCGCTGACGCGCGGCAAGGCATCGCTCGTCGCGCTCGACCATCAGATCGAGTTGACCCAGCGTACGGTCAATGCGCAGCAGTACAACGCGGAGTCGGTGCGCGCCGCCGTCGAGCGGGCGCGCGCCGCGGCCGGCCAGGCGTCCGACACGCTGCATCGGATGGAGCCGTTGCTGTCGCACGGTTATGTGTCGGCAGAGGACGTCGATCGCGCGCGCACCGCGCAGCGCGCCACGCAGGCCGAACTGAGCGCCGCGCAACTGCAGGCGCAGCAGGCGGCAGCGGCGGTGAGCGGCGTCGACGCACTCGTCGCGCAGCGTGCCGTGATCATGGCCGAGATTGCCATCGCCGAACTGAACCTCGAGTATGCAAGCGTGCGTGCGCCGTTCGATGGACGCGTCGTGTCGCTAAAGACAACGACGGGGCAGTTCGCATCGGCGCTCAAGCCCGTCTTCACGCTGATCGACACACGACGCTGGTATGTGGTCGCAAACTTCCGCGAGACGGAACTGCAGGGTGTTCGCTCCGGCACGCCGGCCACCGTCTATCTGATGAGCGATACGGGGCAGCGCTTCAAGGGCACCGTCGATTCGATCAGCTACGGCGTGTCGCCCGACGAAGGCGGCATTGCGCTGCCAGGCGGATTGCCGCGCATCCAGCGAACGCTCAACTGGGTTCATGTATCGCAGCGTTTCCCCGTGAAGATCCTCGTCGAGCATCCCAATCCGGAGCTGTTCCGTGTCGGCACATCGGCGGTCGCCGTGCTGCACGCCGGCAGCGGCAACGACGTCGGGCGTCGTTGAGGAGCGCGCATGTCCGTGGCCGACTACCTGCCCGTTACGCTGCGTCAGATGGGCGCGTTCCTCGAACGTGAGCTTGCGCCGTTTCCGGGGCGGACCAACGTGATGTTGCGTTGCATGCTGACGAGCGCAATCGCGATCGTCGCGTCGATGGCGCTGCAGGTGCCGGAACTGCCGCTGTCGCTGCTGGTGGTGTTCTACGTCACGCAAGCGAACGTAGTGCTGACGCGCCTCGTCGGCGTGATGTTCATCATCGGTTCGACGCTCGCCATCGGCCTGTCGATCCTGCTGCTGAAGTTCACGTTCGATTACCCGCTGGTGCGCATCGTCGTCGCCAGTCTGCTGTTTTTCGGCAGCGTCTACCTGATCCGCGTGCTCAGGATCGGCGTCGTATTCTTCGTCGTCGCAATCGTCATCATCTATGTGCAGAGCTTCGTCGATCGGACCGGCCAGGCGGATCTGCTGATACGCGCGGTGTTGTGGGTCTGGGTCGCCGTCAACTATCCGATTGCGCTGACGCTCGTGATCAACACGTTGCTGTTGCCAGCCGAGCCGCAACTGCAACTGAAGGCGGAGATCCATCGTCAGCTGACGGCGCTCGAAGCGCGCCTGACGCAACTGATCGACGGCGTTGCGACGGCCGCGCCGATTGCGCTCACGGCTGTCCAGCAAGGCGCGATGACATTGCAGAAGCTGCTGCGGTTCACGATGATGCGCGACGCCCGCTATCGCGAGCATCAGGCGGCGCAGCTCGCGTGCGTTGCGACGGTATCGCGCCTGTATCGCGGCGCGAGTGAACTGCCGCACGACGGGCCGCGTGCTTCGGCAGCGCAACTGAAGATGCTGCACGAGTTGCGCGCAAACGTCCGCGCGCTCGACGAAGCGGTAATGACAGGCGCCCCTTATCGCTACGTGAGCACGGCGACCCCTGAAGAACGCGCTGCCGCCGATGCGATTCCCGGCGCGAGCGAATTGCAGCGCGCGCTGAACGCATACGCCGATCTGGCCGTAAGCGGCGCGCAACCCGGCAAGCCGCCCGCGAGCGAACCGATGATCGCGCCGGACGCGTGGACCAATCCCGCGTACATGCGCTTTTCGCTGAAGACGCTGCTCGCCGTGCTCGGCTGCTATGTGTTCTATAACGCCGCCGACTGGCAGGGCATTCACACCATCATGCTGACCTGCGTGATCGTCGCGCTGCCGAGCCTCGGCGCATCGACGCAGCGCGCGTTGCTGCGGGTTGCCGGGGCCGTGACCGGCAGCGCGCTCGCGTTGTTCATGGTCGTGTTCGTCTTCCCGCATCTGGACGACATCGTCGAGCTGCTGCTGGTGACGCTGCCCGTCGTCGCGTTCGGAGCGTGGATTGCAGCCGGATCGGAACGGATCGGCTACGCGGGCGTGCAACTGGTGTTCACCTTCTCGCTGGCGTTGCTCGACCAGTTCGGTCCGACCACGAATCTCACTGAGATCCGCGATCGCATGGTCGGCATCATGCTTGGCGTGGGCGTCGCGACCTTCGTGCAAATGTCGTTCTGGCGCGAAGGCGAGGGCGACGTGCTGCGGCAGAAGCTCGCGACGATGCTGCGTGCCATTGCCGCGCAACTGCGCGCGCCGCTCGCGGGCGCCGATCGAACGGACGAGATGCCTTATGCGCAACGTCAGCTCAAAGCATGGGCGGCGCTTGCCGATTGCGAAGCGACGCTGGCGCGTGTCGTGCTCGAGCCCAACTGGCACGAAGGAGAGCAGGCCTGGTTGACGCTGCGCGCGCAAACGGTGCTGGCGCAAGGGCGCGAAATCATGCTGGCGGGCGATGTGCTGCGCAACGCGCTCGCCGCACAGGACGCAACGTCGAGCCCGGCGGTGGCCCGTGCAGTGCACGCGGTTCAGGACCAGGCACGCGAAGAACTCGATCGCTACGCGACTGAGCTTGCCGCCAATCCGCCCGCTGCGCATGCGCCGCGACGCGTCGAGATCGCCGCGCTTGCGGTGTCCATGGCGGAATCGAGGCTCGTCGCGGCGGCCGGGAATCTCTCGCGCGAGGTGGCGGGACTGCCCGACTGGCATGTCGACGCGGCCGTCACGGCGCCTTCTTCACAGGCGGTCAATACATGAACGCGCGAGCGGGTCGAAGCACGGCATGGCGCCGATGCGCGATAAACGTCGCATGGGTGTCATGCGTGCTGCAGGGCTGCGCGCTGATCCATCACGACAGCGCGCCCTATCGCGAGATCGCGCCCGAGCAGATCAATCTTGCGAACGACATCCATCTCGCCCGCGATGGCTGGCCGGCTGCCCGCTGGTGGACGCGCTATCACGACGATCAACTCGATGCGCTGATCGATCAGGCTTTGCGCAATGCGCCGACGATGGTGATTGCGCGCACGCGCGTCGCTCAGGCCAGGTCGGATGTCGAGCTGGTCAGAACGGGATCGAGCCTGCAGGTGGTCGCGCTGGCGCTGCTGGATCGCGAGCATGTTTCCGCACACGGCTTTCTCGGCCCGTTCGCGCGGAACGAGCCGGCGCTGGGGCTGACGGGGCCGTGGTATACGGAAGGCCTCGTCGGGTTCGGCGCAAGCCTGAACGTCGACATATGGGGCAAGCAGCGTGCGCAGATCGCCGCGTCGATTGGCGTGAGCAACGCGCGCCTTGCCGAGACGTCCGCCGTCGAGCTCGAAATCTCGACCGACGTCGCGCAGCTTTACTACGGCATTCAGACGACCTGGCAGCTTATCGACCTGCTCAACGAGTCGCATGAGGTCGCGGCCTTCGCGGTGCAGGCTCACGAGGCGCGCGCGGCACGCGGGCTCGAAGCACGGACGCAGCTCGAAGAGGCCCGCGCGCAGCAACTGGGCATCGAGCGGCAGATCGCGTCGGCGCAAGCGCAGATCAGGCAGTTTCGCGAATCGCTGCGGGCGCTCGTCGGCGCGGGTCCGGATGAGTTGCCTGTCATCGAACCCGTCGCGCTGCCGCGCTCGCACGCGGCCTTGCCGCCGACGCTCTCGTACGAGCTACTGGCCCGTCGCCCCGATCTTCAGGCGATGCGCTGGTATGTGGAGTCATCGTTCGACCGGATCGACGCGGCGAAGGCGGCGTTCTATCCGAGCTTCGACATCAAGGCATTCTTTGGCTACAACGCCCTGCGCCTCGGGGACCTTTTCACGCACACCAGCCAGCAGCTCAACCTGATTCCGGGCCTGTATCTACCGATCTTCGATGGCGGCCGGCTCAACGCGAACCTGAGCGGCGCGCGCGAGGGCAGCAACCTGCTGATCGAGCAATACAACCAGGCCGTGCTCAATGCAGTGCGCGACGTTGCGCAGACGGGCAGCCGACTGCAGGCGCTCGACGAGGAAACCGGCTTGCAGAGCCAGCGGATCGAATCGGTTGCCTTCACCCGGGACAGCGTCGAAGCGCATTATCAGCGCGGACTGACCAGCCGCCTCGCGGCGCTCGAGGCGCGCCAGCCTGTGATCGCGGAGCAGGCCGCGCTGCTTACGCTCAGAAGTCAGATGCTGAGTCAGGAAATTGCATTGACGAAGGCACTGGGCGGCGGCTATCGCGCCGATCCGCCCGTCGAGCTGAAGCCGCGTTGAACGGCGCGAACGGTCCGCGGGCATTTGGAGGAAAGCTATGGACGATCTCGAGCGCCTGGTCGGCTGGCCTCGACTATCAGTTCATGAAGGGCAACGAGACGCTCCTCAACAACAAGGCGCACCAGGTCGCATCGGCGATTCAATATCACTTCTCGAAACGGACGACGGCGTACGTGGAAGCGATTTACCAACGCGCAAGCGGCGATGGCGAGACGACGCGTGCATGGATCAACGGCCTGCTGCAACCGGATGGAGCCGCGAGCAATCGCTCCCAGACGCTGGCGAGAATCGGCTTGCAGACAAGGTTCTAGGCAAGCGGCTCGCGGCCCGCTTGGTCGTTTCGTCAGTCCGCTGATCTCTCGTGTATAAAGAACACAATTCTCGACTTGCGGAGTCCGCCGTGGCAGAAATTCCACCCTCGAGCACACAGCCAACAGCCGAACATGCGCGCGCCTCCATGTGGCGCCGCCCGAAGCCTTGGGCGATTGGTGCCGGGATCCTGCTGTTGCTCGTGATCTTGCTGGTGGCGATAAAGCCCTTTGGGGCAAGCCGCGCGATGCGGGCGCTAACCGAGCTTGGATTTTCACAAGGGGCCTGTAGCGACGACGGCCCCACTGCGGCGCCCCGGTCCGAATGCCTCGCGTTGCGCGCGAACCCGGCGCTCACGAGTGCCGGGCTTGCTGCCGCGGCGCCCTACCTGGAAAAGCTCGACGGCAGGCTAGAACTGAATCTGGCGGGCACCGAGGTCGACAGTATCGAGTCGCTGAACGGACTGGATGGCCTGGAGTCGCTCGACCTCACCAGCACCCGCGTTTGGAACCTCGACGCGCTCAAGAAACTTTCGTCGCTGAATAGGCTCGTGCTTCATCGCACGGATGTCCAGAGCATCAGTGCGCTAAAAGGACTGACCGGTCTACAATCGTTGAACCTGTGGGACACGCGGGTTTCGAATCTCGATGCGTTAAAGGACCTGTCCGACTTGCGTCAACTCGATCTTCGCGACACGCAGGTTCGCGATCTGGATGCACTGGTAGATTTGCCGCACCTTGAAACACTCAAATTGGGCGGCGCGCGAAATGTCCGCAACATTGCGCCGCTCAGTCAGTTGGGCTCGTTGAGAACGCTCGATCTCAACGAAACCCAGATCGAAAACATCGACGCATTGAAGAAGCTGCACGATCTCCAGGCACTCTATCTGGCGAACACGGCGGTTCGCAACATCGGTCCGCTCGCGGACATGCACGCGCTGAAAACGCTCGTGCTCGACGGGTCGAAAGTCGCGAATATCGACGCTATTCAAAGCTCGCTCCAGATGGAAACGCTCGTTCTCGCGCGCACGCAAGTCGAGAGCATCGACGCGTTGAAGGGCCTGAAAAATCTGCGCAGGCTCAATCTGGCCGATACCGACGTCGAGAACATCGACGCGCTGAGCGCTTTGACAAACCTTCAGATGCTCAATCTCTTTCGCACCCGTGTTCGGAGCGTCGATGCGCTGAAGGGCTTGACGGGTCTGCAGGAACTCTATCTTGCGAACACGCCCGTCGAGGATGTCGCGCCGCTAAAGCGCCTGACGGGTTTGCGGGAGCTGGTGCTCTACGGTACCCGGGCGAGCAACGTCGATGACATCAAGGCGGCCCTGCCGAAGACTCGAATCGTGTGGTAGGCGCGGTTTGGCCGCTTTCGTCCAGCGCCGGATGGAGGGCGAGTCATTTTCGCAACAGGTGCGGAAGGTCACACAGCCGGCGCCGAGATTTTGATAGTCTTAATCCGTCAGCATGCCAGGACCTAACAGACGCTTGCGACAAGTGCGATCAAGCGTCCTTGGACGGGAGGTAACGCTTATGCTTGGCTGGATTGCAAAGTTGATTTCTCAACATGCTCCGACGCCCGAAAAGCAGGCTGAGCGGGCCTTGAGCGAGCTTCGTATGGGTCTGTTCCAGGCGGAGCAGCGGGTGTTGGATGCCCAGTTGCAAGCCGACTATTATCGCAGCCGCATTGCTTTCTGCGAGCAGGTCGTCAAAACAGGCATCGAGCAGGTTTCCGACCATCGGAAGAGCCCGCACGAAACAGTGATCGACAGCTCGCGGCCAAGCCTGAAGCTCACCGCCGCCCAGTGATCTGGGCCAGCATTACCGGCGCGTCGACAGGCTTGCGGCATGTTCGGACATGCATGCACGATGAACTGCATGCATGTCAATACGGACACAACCTGGCAGGCCATGCTGCTTGCGAGCCGGTATTCACCGCGACTTCAATCGCGGCGGGCCAAACCGCCGAGACTGCAACTTATTCGCAACTTCTCCTCAATGCGACGGCGTGGCGCAGGCTGACGAGCGCGAATTGCACGCGCTACCAGACGAATTTTCAACGCGCTGCCAGCTAACCATCTGCTCTCCCGAGTGCCTTGCTGTTATGCAAATGGCACAAATGCTGCTTCTTTCCGACCCTGCAAGCCCGGTGCCATGAATGTTCGGCGCGCCGGAATGTGCGCGCGGTAACACATGCGTCCGATTGACGGTGGCGCATCTCGCTCGCTGTTTTAGCCGGGTCATTACGAGTTCGTTTTAGACATGAATAAATGCACAAGCATGCCGTCAAAAGAGGCAAGGAGAAGTCATGTTCTTCGCAGACGACCGGCAATGGAGATCAATTAAACACCCAACCCTTCGGCGAATCGCATTTGTGCTTACCGATGCGTGCGACCTGCTTGGCGTGGGCGTCATCGCTGAAGCGCTCGAATGCGCGGGTGCACTGGCAACGGCCGAAGGTTCTCAAGGATACGAATTGCGGTTTCTGTCCGCGGATGGCGGATTCGTCAAGTGCGATCGCTCGCTGATCGTCTCGACCGACAAACTGGCCAAGGCTTGCGAAATGCGGTTCGCCGCCATCTTCGTTGCAGGTGCGCCTGATTCGCGAGCGGTGGGCAACGCGCTATCACAGGTTTCGTGGTTGAACCGGATGAAAGCGAACGGCACGCCCGTTAGATTTCTGACGGCAAGCGCCGTGAGGCCGGGTGGTGACGCAGCGGCGCGTACGCCAGCTGGAATCGACACTTTCAATACGCCCTTGCACGGGCGCGACCAGAAGGCACGATTGGGAAATGCGATCAAAATAGCCTTCGACGTCATTTGTGGAGACTTCGGAGAGTCCATTGCTCGCGAGGCTCTGCGCCGTACGGCCTTCGTCGATTCGAACGAACTGGCGAGCGTGCACGCCGCCGACGTGGCCGTGACCGCCGTCGACAGAATCCGCGCCGTCGCCCAATGGCTTCAGGACAATTGTCATCGTGCCGTCAGCGTAGCCGACGCGGCAGACGCGTGCGCGATGAGTCAGCGGACGCTGTTGCGCTACTTCCATACCTACGTGGGGACTTCGCCTTCAGAGTACCTGCAACGCGTGAGACTCGAACGTGCCTGCGAACTGCTGGCGGAAACGTCATTGCCCGCGGACAAGATTGCCCGGCGCGTCGGCCTGACCAACGGCGATCGACTGGGCAAGCTGTTCCGCCGTTGTATAGGCAAATCGCCGATGGGGTACCGTGCATGGCGACGCGCGAAATTGGCTGGCGGGGAGGCGAGTGGCCGCCCGGGGTTCACGAGCCACTCGCAGATCGGTATCGAAGTCTGCAACGAGTTATCTTGACGCGACGGCGTCGTCGCGGTTTGTCTTTGGTCCGATCTCCGCCCACAATTGGTGTATCGATTGCTGACGATGGTTGCAGTCGTATAGAGTAATAAGCCTGCGGCTGTGGAATTGCCCGTTGCCGTTAGACTCTCTGCGCCTTCGCCGAGAAGAGGGGCACGATGATCAGTCGATCCGACGGAATGACTGTTGCAGGCTGCGCTGTGATGTGCTTGCTGGTCGCTGTCGCCATGGGTCTGCACATCGACAGCGATGACATGTCCGCCAACCGGTCGTGGAGTCGCGAGGATGCCCCGGACATCGATCGCTCGTGGCGCGTGCAGGATGCACCCGCAAGTCTGCATCGGAACACGGACGGGATTTCCGATGCCGATATCGCCTTCATTCTTCAGGCGATCAAGGACAGCTTGCAGCGCAATGACTTGACGGTTGCAAGAGTCCTGCTCGATGCAGTGCTTGCAATCCGCAGCGATCTTCCCCAAGCAGTGGCTTTGCAAAAAGATCTGAATGCGCGTGAGGCCGCTGTGGCGGCTGCACCAACAAGCGAAGTGCCTGTGAGTCTGCCTACCCCGGCAGCAGCAGAAATACCCGATCGCGTGCAGGAGCAACCGGCTCCCGTGGTTCGCACGCAATCAGCAAATGGCTCGCGCCGGGCATCGGACAGAAGTTCCGCGCGTGCGCACCCCGCCTCGACTGGCAAGCCGCACGACAAAACGCGCCATGCCATACAAGTACCGCACTATCACGGACCAGTGCATGTCGCGAATGCGCGACCGAAGACACGCACCGAAGTCGTCGACGAACTCAAAAGCGCCCGCACGCACGGATCGATGCCACGCTATGGCAAACCCGATCCATATCAGCACGGCGGTTCCTGAGCAGACTTGAACCGGAACCGACGCGCTACATATTGTCCCACGCGGTCAGCAGCTTTCCCCACTCATAGTCGATGTGATCGGGCGTGAAGGGCAATACGCCGGCCCCGGGCGTAAAAGTCAATTCGCCGAAATAGATCCGCTTATCGAGCGTATAAAGGTCGACGCGCACGTAGTCGAAGTCTCTGGCCAGTCTGTTTGCTGTTTGCAGCAGGACGTCGAGATTCTCCGGCTTGGGCGGCGGCTTTGCACTGCGCGTGTAAGGCCCAATGCACATGTCCAGGTTCTTCCACTGCCCGTCGAACACATCTCCATGCGTGTTGCTGCCAAATCGGTCCGAGATCATCAGGATGAAATTGATCGGTTTGCCGGTGCGTGCACCTAGGCAGTGAATCTTCATATCGGCGGGAACCCGCCCTTGCTGGTCGACAAGCAGTTTCTCGAAGAAGATGCGCGGCTTGATCTGACGATAGTGCCGCTCCCGCGAGACATGATAGAACGACGTCGACAGCCATTGGTCGGCAAGCTTGCGCAACTGTTCGAACGTGGTCTGCGATTTGTCCCTGACGATTTCGACAAAGCTACTGCCATGGTTCGCCTTCATCACGAACGACTCGGGCAGGCCGTCGAAAACTTCGCGTGTGAAAACGTCGGGGGCGGCGATGAGCGGGATCAGATACTCTTCACCCAACTTGTCGGCGACATATTCCCGAACGGCGAGTTTGTCCGTTAGCCGAACGAAGCGCGGGTCCGGTCGAAGATTTCGCTGCAGGATCTTTTCATTGAATGTGGTGGGGTGAATCAGCCGCGGATAGCGGCCGATACATTTCCGATGTAGCAGGGTGAGAAAGAGCGTATCGGGCAAGATCGACTTGGCGGCTTCTTTCATTCTTCTGACCGTCGATGGGGGCCGGCCCTGGTCTCCGGGATCTTGATCTGGCGGAAATCTGTTTGCCTCCCTTTTATTCGACGGTCGTGCGGTTTCGTGCTGCGCGCCCGATCGACTTGCGTCGTCACCGGGGCGCGCGTATCCGGGTGCTGGCATATTTCGCGCGTATCCCTTCAGAATGTAGGCCTCATCGAAGAAGCGATTGCCACGTCATATTCACGCGCGCCGCCGCTTCTCGACACCGGCGTCAGCCCATGACTTCCGTTGCCGAGATGACGCAGCGCCCGGAAGCTCGTCGGAGACATCCCATAGCGGACTTTGAAAATTCGCCCGAGCCGGTTGCCATCGCCCATGCCGCAGCGTCTTGCGATCTTGTCGATCGGAAGATCCGTATCCATAAGCATTGAACAGACCACCTCGAAGCGTGTGCGAAGCAGGTACTCAAGCGGGGTCATGCCAAATTCGACCTTGAACCGGCGCTGATAATTGCGTTTGCTCATCGTCGCGCACTCGGCCGCCTGGCTCACGGAAATCGCCTTGCTGTAGTTCTCCCTGATCCAGCGCGCCGATTCGCGGATCTTCTCCGTCGTGGTCGCCATGCTGAGATCGTCCATATCAGGGCGTATGCGCTCGCGGACGTCTGGCTGCAAGGCATGCGCAATCCGGTGCGCTGTTTCCGCACTCAGGTCGCGCTCGATCTGGGCGAGCGCCATATCGGTCGCCGTTGCACCGGCGGCGCGTGTTTCCGACAGGCCGTCGTCGAGAACAAATACAGGCACGCCTGATTGACCCGGAGCGCTGGACATGTCCGTCTTTTGCCGTATGCACGACGAGGCCGTTGAGTTTTGGCGCGAAAGCCACGAAACGAGTTCTTCACTCGATTCCGTCGCGGCACTCCCGCTGCAGGCCACGAAGAACGCGTGAAAGTCCGTGAGCTGATAACGGTCGAGCTTTTGTGTCCAGATCGAAAAACAAGAGCCACCGTTAACAAAGCCACCCGACTCCGACAGCACCGAAAAGCGGTAAGGAGGCTCTACGCCCAGTTCCTGCTCGAGCCGATTGGCGAGGCAAAACGCGTCGCCTATGGCTCCCGCTGCTGCCATTGAGCAATGCTGTGAGATGAGCAGGCCAATGTGTTTCCGGGATTCCCGATTCGCAGGCCGACCTCCATCGCGCGATAGATGTGGCTGAGCAATTCCATTCACTATTAGCTCTCCAAATCAATATGCGATATTTCAATGAGAGTCAGAATACCGTACGAAAAAGGGCCATGCGATACCTGTCCGATTCTAGCGATCGAGATGGCGTAATCGTTCGGATAAGGGAAATTGTTACCGGCGCGGGTTTTAATGTTCCAGACCGTTTGGCTGACTGCGGCAAGTTTTTCTTGCGGAAATTGACTATCGTTTGCAGAGGAAATAGGGGTTTTATCCTCGGAGAGCCTTGCGCTATAAGCATCAAGAGACGATTGGGAATTGTATGTGCGGGACGGGCCTTGAGTGAACTGGCACTACGATTTCGTTACGTGATTTCTTCCGTCGAGTATCAATCTGTTACACGAATTTCAGATAGCAACAACTATTTCTACAGCCCAATTTCGGTGTAACGGGTTCCACACTATCGGCCATTAGTACCCGAATTTAAGCCTAAGTTGTTCTAATTCGAAATGCTCGCGTCTATGCTTCAACGCAACATCAACGGAAAGGCGATCGAAGTCAATTCCTGAATACTCTCACTGAAGTTCTCTGTTAGCGAATCGCGCGTACGAGTGCGCATGACATGCAACTCATCTTTTCAGAAGGTGAGGTGGGGAAGGCGTCATGTCTAGCCACGAACGGTACGCAGATTCGCCACAGTTGCGTGCTCGACGAAGTCTCTCCAGACAATGGAGAGCCGCCGGGCTTTTGGCAACGGTCGGCGCAGAAAAGGGAAAAATGCATGAGCAAAACGCACCATGTCGATCTTTTCGTCCTGACGTTCTGACACGGCATCCAGCAACGCTGGTTTCTATCGGCTGACGCTTCGATGCCGTCCCTGTAACTCATCGGCCCGAGCCGGCTGATCGAGGCTCTATCGCGCTCTGTCAGCGGCTTCCCGGTCAGGCCGCGAAATTGCTGTCTCTCAGCGTGCTCGAGCAACTGAACTTGAAAGGATGACTCCCGTGGATTACTACCCCTCGAACTCGCTTCCTGTCGCGCCTGAGATTGAGCGCGGGCAGCTCAGCTCGCGAGACGTGCTCAATCTGATGCGGGATCACATCTGGGAAATTGTGGCGGCCACCGTGGTCGTATTCCTGTTGGCCGTCGCATACCAGTTCATCGCGACGCCGATCTATTCGGCCGATGTCCTCGTGCGTGTCGATCCCCCGGAGCCGAATGCCCTTGGACTCGCCATTCAGACGCAGGAGGCGCTTCCACCGCCTGCACCATCACCGAGCACCGAGATGGGTGTAATGCTAAGCCGTTCGGTGCTCGATCCCGTGATCGAACGATATCGATTCGACGTGACGGTCTCGCCCCGGAAGATTCCGATTCTTGGGGATCTCGCAGCGAAATTTGCCGTGCCGGGTGAACCGAATGGCGCGTGGCTGGGACTGAAGTCCTTTGCATGGGGCGGCGAAGTCGTAAAGGTCGGGTATCTGAATGTTCCGCAGAATTTCGAAGAAGAGAAGCTGACGCTCGTCGCGCTCGATGGTGGTGCATATGAATTGCTGGGCCCGTCGGGCGAGTTTCTGCTTAAGGGTCAAGCCGGCAAGCCCGCGTCGGCCAATGGAATCTCGCTGCTCATCAATCGATTGGCGGCAAGACCGGGAACACACTTCGAAGTAATCCGGTGGAATTCATTGGACGCGACCAAGCGCTTTGCGGACATCGTCAAGGTCACCGACAAGGTGAAAGATTCCGGTCTGATCCAGATCGAGTACTCGAACAAGAGCCCCGCGATGGCTGCGGAGGTCGCCAACGCGCTCGGGCAACAGTATCTCGCGTCCGCGATAGCCAGCCGTCAATTGAACGACACGCAGACGCTCAATTTCATCAAGGGCGAATTACCACGCTTGCTGGTGGACTTACGCAAAAGCGAGGAAGCGCTTAAGAACTTCCGGGCGAAAGCCAGTTCGATGCAGCCGACGGCCGAGGCGCAATCGTATCTGCAGGGGGGCCTGGATCTCGACCGGCAGATCGCCAGCCTGCAATTGCAGCGTACGCAACTGCTGGATAAATACGCGCCAGGTAGCCGCTGGATACAAAACATCGATACTCAACTCGCGCAACTGAACAATGCAAAATCCGAATTCGATAGCCGCTTCCAGAACATGCCGGCGTCCGAGCGCGAGAGTGTCGATCTCATTCGCGCACAGAAAGTGGCCGAGACCGTTTATATGGGCATGGTGCAAAAGGCCGAGCAATTGACGGTTCGCCGTGCAAGCACGACTGGCGGTGCGCACATTCTCGACCCGGCCGTCAGGCCGCATCGCCCGGTCAAGCCTAATCCGCTGATCGTATTGCCGGGCGGCTTCGTGCTCGGCCTCGTTTCGGGCGCTTTTCTGGTCTTCATGCGCCGCCACGTACTGGTCGGTGTGACGGACCCGAGATACGTCGAACGCCGCCTGAGCGTGCCCGTTGTCGGCGAAGTGCTGTTCAGTCATCAGCAGTCGTTGCTTGCCAGGAGCCTGCCGGCCGCCGTGCGAAAGCCGCTGGAGGGTAACGTGGGGCGCGGCGCGGTAGCGTTGCAGCGCGGCTCAAGCGGGAACGAATCCCATGTGGGGCCGGGCGAGAAGATCGATCCCTCGTTCGGCTACTCCGGCAACAAGATTCTGGCGGAACGGTTTCCTCATGATGCGTCGGTGGAGGCGCTGCGCGCCGTCCGCACCGCGATGGCGCGAGACCTCGCGCAAGCGCGCAACAACATCGTGATGATTACCGGGCCGACCACGTCGGCGGGCAAAAGCTTCGTCGCGGCGAATCTTGCCACCTTGCATGCGGAGGCGGGCGCGCGGGTCGTGCTGATCGACGGCGATATGCGCCGCGGCCACCTCGCTGCATTCTTCTGCCAGAGCAACCGCGGCGGCCTTTCGGAGGTGCTTGCCGAACGTATCACGTTGCGCGATGCGCTGCGGCAAGTTGCGATTGAAGGCGTGACTTTCATGTCGTGCGGCGCCCGGCCGGAAAACCCCGCGGCATTGCTGACGAGGCCTCGTTTCAGAGAAGTGCTTCAGCGGCTAGGCAATCATTTCGATCTGGTGATTGTCGATACACCGCCATTTCTTGCCGTCACCGACGCGTCGATCATTGCAAACGAGGCGGGCTCGTCCTGGCTCGTCCTCCGTTCCGAGATGCAGACGGAGGAAGAGATCGCCGACACCATCAAAAAGATCGAGCGTGCCGGGGGACGCATAGCCGGTGCCGTGTTCAACGGCATACCGCTGCGTCGTAGCACCCGCAACTACGGATATGCGACGAACTATGCGAGCGATCTCGGGGACGTCGAGACGGCGACCTGATGCGCCGACCCGCGTTCGAACGCGCGCTGAAGCCCATACAACCTCGTGAGGCGGAGAATCCAATGGCATTCGCGATCAATGGAAAGTTCACCTCGCAACCGATGACGGGCGTTCAGAGGGTTGCATATGAACTCACGAGAGCAATGCAAATGCGTGAATCTCCAGGCAATGAACTGGAGATCTTCGTGCCTCAGAACGCGATGGAGCCAGGTGCGTCCCTTAAGCGACAGCGGCGGTTTCCGTGGCTGCGGGGCACGTTATGGGAGCAGATCACGCTGCCGATTGCGGCGCGCGGCAGGACGCTCGTCAACCTGTGCAACACGAGTCCGCTTCTCAAGCGCAGACAGGTCGTCATGGTTCACGACATGGCCGTGTATGACGTACCGGCTGGCTTTTCGAAGAAATTCCTGATGTGGTATCGGCTTTGCTTCTCCATTCTGCCGAAACTGGAGCCGCAGGTTCTGACCGTATCGGCCTTTTCGAAGCGCCGCATCTGTCATCACCTGAAAATCGATGAGTCGCGTATCGCCGTCATCCCGCCTGGTGCGGATCATTTGGATCGCGTCGTGCCGGATCATCGCGTGATCGACCGTCTGCAAATCGAGAATGACGCGTATTGCGTGATCGTCGGGAGTCTTGACCCGCGTAAGAATCTTCAGCGTGTTCTCGACGCCATTGGCAATTTGAGCCATTTGCGCGACGTCAAATTCGTCATCGTGGGCGGAAAGAACCAGCGGATCTTCGCAGACGAACATATGGAAGAGGCGCGGCTCTCCAGGCAGGTTGTATGGGCCGGCTTCGTGTCGGATAGCGAGCTCAAGGCGCTATACGAACATGCGGGCTGCCTCGTGTTTCCGTCGCTATATGAAGGCTTTGGACTACCGCCCCTCGAGGCGATGTATTGCGGCTGCCCTGTGATTGCTTCATCGCGCACTTCGATACCCGAGGCGTGTGGCGATGCCGCGATGTATTGCGATGCCACGTCTGCTGAAGACATTGCGGAGAAGATCTCCTTGATGATGAACAACAGCGCGTTGCGGCAGCAGTATAGAGAAAAAGGAATCGCGCATGCGCGCGAATATCGGTGGGACTATTCGGCACAGAGGCTGCTCGATGTTTTATATGGCAACGAAAGCGAACCGCTTTCCGAACTGGCGCCACGTCCATCAGTGGGTTAACCGATGAATCAGCCTAACGAGACGCATGTTTTATTGCAAAGGCGGTAGCGTCATTTCCGCAGGGAAGTTTGAACTTTTTGTTGACCGTTCCTGATAGCTTCGAGGTTCCATGAAAGAGATCGCCATCGTCATCTGCAACTACAACTACGAACGTTTTCTCGCCGAGGCGATCGATTCCGCACTGGCCCAGGACTACGAAGGCACGCGCGTAATCGTCATCGACGACGGGTCGACTGACGGCTCGCGAGCCATGATCGAGCAGTACGGCTCGCGCGTAGCGGCGATATTCAAGGAGAACGGCGGTCAGGTATCCGCGTACAACGTTGCCGTCGAGATGCTGGATACGGAATTCGTGATCTTCCTGGATTCCGACGACGTTCTTTACCCCGGCGTCGTTTCCGAAGTGATGCGTGAGTTCGAGAACAGCGACGTGGCGAAAGTGCAATTTCGCCTCGATGTGATCGACGTCGAAGGTAATCAGACGGGCGCATATGTTCCACACTCCGCACCACCGTCCGATTGCAGGCGTTTGCTGATGAAAGGCTGGCTCTATCCGTCACCGCCCGCATCGGGTAACGCCTATCGGTTGAGCGCGCTGAAGCAGGTTTTTCCGGTTCCCGAGACGGGCATCAATCGTTATGGCGCAGACTTCTACGCGATCTACGGTGTCGCTCTCGTCGGACCCGTGGCCACGATATCCAGATCGCTGGGATCTTACCGTGTCCACCACACGATTGAACCGAGCGTGTCGTTTGCGAACTCCGAGCAGATAAAGAAAGCGCCGCGAGCGTTCAAGGAAAGATGGGTGACCTTGCGTGAAGTCGCACGGGCCCGTCTCAATCTCGACCTGCCGCCGTCGTTCTACGACTTCGCGCACGAGAAATCCTATTTCGGTTCGAGTCTCTATCGCGCTCCATTGAGCAAGCGTTGGCGCTGGATGGCGCATGAATCACACGACTATCTGCACACCATCATCGCCAATCCATTCTGGAGCCTGAAGAAGAAGTTGGGAACGCTCTTTCTGTCGAGCCTTTGTCTGTTGCCGTTTTCGCCGCTGTCCGACTTTGTGATCCGGTACATTACCAACCCGCTTGCGCGCCGTGGCGCGGTGGCTGAGCAGGAGCGAGGCCGCCATGCAACGTGATCGACAACGAAGAGGTTGAAATGGACGGTAAAAAGAACGCGAACGTCATCGCATTCGTCTACGGCGGATACCTGATGAGGTATGTGTACCTCATCATCGTCGTGCCGTTCTATGGCCGGGTGCTGGGGGTCGCCGAATACGGACGGGTTCTCGCGGCGATGTCGCTGATGAATGTGATCTGGATGCTGGCGAGCTATGGCTTCACGTTCGTCGGCATGCGCGAAGTGTCCAAGGCGCAGGGAACAGCCGAATGCAACGGCATTTTCTCGTTGCATGTGAGTGCGCGCCTTGCGTTAGGCATCGTGGGCGCCTGCATTGGCGTGATTGCCACGTTTTGTTCGCCGACATTGTCGGAGCGTCCTGTGATCGGTTTTCTCGCGACGGCGCTCGGCGTCGTTTCAGCGTTGAATCTCGGCTGGCTGTACCAGGGGCGTCATCATTTTCGAACACCCATCATGATCGAGGTTTTCGGCTTTGCGCTGAGCCTCGTGCTCGTGTTGATCCTCGTGAGAGAACCCAAGGACTCCGTTTGGGTCGTAGCTAGCCTGTTGATTGCAGGCGTCGCGTCACTGGCGATCTCGTATGGGCTAGCGATGTATCAGCTGGGCAGGCCGCGCCTCTCGTTATCAGGCATCGTGCCTCTCGTGAAAAGCTCGACGATGCTGTTCTGCTATTCGTCCGGTTCGGTCGTGCTCACGGCATCATCCACTTACCTTCTGACGCTGCTGTCGACGCCTGATCAGGTGGGCTATTTCGGTGCCGCCGAGCGTTTTGCGACGATCGGGCTGAGTCTGATGGGTCCTGCGGGACAAGTCTTCATCCCGACGATCTCACGCCAGCTTGCGCAGGGTGACAAGGCGGGCGCGCACGCCACGACGAGGCGCGGCGCAATATTGATGCTGGGTTATGGCCTCGCGGCTCTATGTGGCGCGTTGACCTTGTCACCGATCGTCCTGCCATTGATTCTCGGCCAGGCCTTCACGCCAAGCGGCCATGTATTGCAGTGCTTCGCATGGATGTTTCCATTCGCGGCCTTCAACCAGTTCGCCGCGTTCTACGTTTTCGTACCCCGGAAGAAAGATCGGGTGCTGGCCATCGTCGGCGCGGCCTCGGGGATAGTCAATCTCGTCGCGGCACTGTGCCTCGCGCCGCGATTCGGCGCGGAAGGCATGGCGTTTGCCCGTGTCATCGGGGAGCTTTCGCTTTCCGCCATGCTGCTGTTGATCATGATCCGACTGGAACTCGTGACGCTCGTGCCGGGCGCCGACCGCGCAATCGCCATGGCGCGCGTCGCGTGGGGCGTGAGGGGCAATGGCGTGGGCAAGGACGAATGAGGTTGCTGTCGATGCGGCGGATTCGGAATAGTGGAACGGACTGGACGAGTACAAGGAGGTAGAGGTGAAAGTAGCCATTGTTCACGACTGGCTGGTGGTATCGGGCGGTGCGGAGAAGGTGCTGGAAAATATCATCGAATGCTTCCCGGACGCGGACCTGTTTTCCCTCGTCGATTTTCTGGAGGACCGGACGTGCATCAAGGGTAAATCCGTCGAGACGTCGTTCATTCAACGAATGCCCTTTGCGAAGAAGCGCTACCGCGCGTACTTGCCGTTAATGCCGATTGCCATCGAACAGGTCGATTTGTCCGGCTACGATCTCGTCATCTCAAGCTCGCACGCCGTCGCAAAGGGGGTGTTGACGGGGCCGAACCAGATGCATGTGAGCTATGTGCACTCGCCTATCCGTTACGCGTGGGACCTTCAGCATCAGTATTTAAGGGAATCGCATCTGACGACGGGCATCAGGTCCGCGATGGCGCGGGTGCTGCTTCACTATATCCGGGGTTGGGATTCTCGTTCTGCGAATGGCGTGGATCATCTGCTCGCCAATTCGAAGTTCATCGCGCGGCGTATCAAGAAGGCTTATCAACGTGAGGCGACTGTCATTTATCCGCCCGTCGATCTCACCCACATGCCACTGCGCGAAGACAAGGAAGATTTCTACGTGACGGCGTCCCGGATGGTGCCGTACAAACGCATCGATTTGATCGTCAAGGCGTTTTCGCAGACGCCTGAACGCCGCCTCGTCGTGATCGGAGATGGGCCTGACATGAAAAAGGTCAAGGCCGCCGCGGGCGATAACGTCACGATCCTCGGCCATCAGCCGTTCGACGTGCTCGTCGATCATTTGCAGCGTGCGCGTGCATTCGTATTCGCGGCCGAGGAGGACTTTGGCATTTCGGTCGTGGAAGCGCAGGCGTGCGGGACACCCGTTATCGCTTTTGGCAGGGGGGGAGCGCTCGAATCGGTGCTTGGATTGCCTCAAAAGCGGCCGACAGGCGTCTTCTTTCCGGAGCAGACACCCGAATCGCTACTGGAAGCCGTTGCGCGGTTCGAGCGGCACGCCAGTCTCTTCGAGCCGCGTCAGTGCCGCAAGAACGCGGAGCGGTTTTCAGCGGAGAAATTCAAGGCAGAATTGATGTCATTTATCGACGCGCGCTTGCCTCCGGAACTTGCGGCTGATCATCGCGCGCCTTCGTATTCTGTCGAAGAGGTTCTGGTAGATGAAGATCGACATCTGGTCGCTTAACTACGCGATCCTTTGTCGGACGATCCGCGTGCGGGCAGCACGGCAGGGAAGCGTATTCGGGAAAGCGCGCACACGAGCGTGGGCGTATTTTCCCGAAGCGCTGCCGACTTCGTTTCGATGAGATCCTGAAATGGTGCTCTGTGACCATACGCGATGCTCGTTACGATCAGCAGACAGAGCGTTGGCCAGATAGGCTGAAACGGCCTGAACTCGTTTCGAAGCGCCAAGCGCAGGAACACCCAGGCGGCGATCGATCCGATGGTCCAGCCAATCAGGACTTCCGCGACGGAATGTGAATGACCGTGCACGCGTGACATCCCTGTCATCGCACCCAGCAGCAGTCCCGCGACGATGCCCGGCGAAACGGGCTGGCGCCACCATCGCAATACCAGCGCGAAGGCGACGACCCAGACGGCTGTCGACAGCATCGTGTGGCCGCTGATCACGCGGAAATGGGCGAGCGGCACCGACACGCCCCACGCATAGTAGAGAACCTTGGTGACGCCGACGAGCAGCATGCCGCAAGCGAGCGTGAGGCCCCAGCGGTATGCGAGTCCCAGCTCGGTTTTCGCAATCCACACCGCGCATACGATCGCCACGGGCAGTGTGACCGCTGCATCGCCGAGGTTGGAGTAAAACGTCCACATAAGCCGATTGAGGGTCCTGTTTCGGTTCGATCACGCGCCGGGTACGCTGCGTCCGGCGGCAGAAGGATAAGGATGCCGTTGGTCCCGATAGGGCGGCGGCGCATTCACAACCCGTCGGCCGTGTTCCGGAGCCGTGACGCGCACGGGGCGAGCTGCGAGCAGCAGCGACACGACAAGCGTAAGAATCAGCACATTCGACGGCGAAACGAGCCGGTGCTCGGTTGCGGCCATCACGAGCAGGCACACCGACGAAAGTTCGACGAATCTGAACGCCGCAAAGTTTCGTCCGCGCTCGATCAATGCACTGCGGGCGGCGCCATATTGGCTCCACTTGATGAGTCTCCAGAAGAAACTCAGCATCAACGCAAGGCCGACCACGCCAAGTTCCGCAAGGAAGTTCAGATACGAATTGTGCGCATGTGAATCGCTATGTTCGATGATGATGTCGGACGGCACGCCCAGCAGGCCGAAATACGACACGACGCTGCGGATCTGATCGTCGAATGAGCCGAAGCCCATTCCCACGATCGGGCTCTGCCGGAAATAGGCGAGGGCGCGCGGCCACAGCCATTCGTAGCGGATGTTCAGGTTGGCGAGCTTGGCGTCCGAGTTGTGGATCGTGAATGTGTAGCCCATATAGTTGACGTTTGGCTCCGTGTTGTATATCGCCATTGCAAGCGATGCGACGACGAGGCTCGACATCAGCGTGGCGAGAATCACACGCTTGCGCCCGAAATACAGATACGGAAGTACGGCGACGGCACCGAGCAGCGAACCCCGGCTAAAGGTCGAAAAGAGCATGAGCGCATTGAGCGCGATGAGCGCAAGGAGAATCTTGCTGCGCTTTTGCAGGTAGCAGGCAATGCCGAGACAGAAGAGCATCGCAAGAAATCCACCCGCAGCATTGCGTGCAATGAAAAAGCTGCCGAAGCTGTTGTCGTAATTCTTGAAGATACTGAGCAGACCATTTTGCACGATGTAGTAGGCGTAAGGCGGTACATTGATGAGCACCGCGAATACGAAGAACGCGCGCAGAATCTTGTTCAAGTCCCAGCGATGGGCGTATACGCATCCCGCGAAGATCGGCGCATAGGCGACGAAGTAATTGCCGTCGCGCCGGTAAAAATCGAATTCGGTCAGCGAATGCGGATCGTATAGCAATGTCGATACCAGCACGTACAACGTGAGGGCCGTCAACGGCGTGATGAATGACGGGTAGCTTCGACCGAAAAAGCGCCACGCGCAAAACAAAATCGGTAGAAAGCCGACCGCGCTCACGGGAATCAGATTGGTCACCGTCAGGAACAGCGCGAGTAGCGATATGTAAGCCATTTCGACTCTCATAATGAAGAGATGTGCAACCCCACTAACGGATACGCACGTAAATGGGATTGCGCGCGGCCAGTCACCGAATTTCCGATCGACTGGCCCGAGAAGAATTGCGACTTGCCTTGATGAGCAGTCTTTCCTATTCGGCGAGGAGCGCGTCTGGCGGGAACGTGCCAGGCTGGTGCAATACAGCTCGATACTGGGCACCACTACCCGGATGCCTGTTAAAAGGCAGTCGATAACACAGCCGCATTCCAACGTACCATGAATGGGGACCGATTTCCACGCCGAAACCGATTAGAAAAAAAGATGGCTTGGCCGATTGACCGACGACGAGCGAAAGGCTCAGCGCGTGAAGCCATAACTTCAACCGTTCGCGCCAGAAGCGCCTGTCGTGCGGTGCAACGTGTCTATGATTTCTAGCAGGTCGAATTGAATATCGTGACCTCTAGTCGTCGCAAACTTCGATCGGACCATTCACTTTGCAGGGTTGCGCGAGCACGACGCGGGCCCGGGCCTTTTCATGTTGGTCGTTGCTCATCGCGCCCTGAGCGGGCTGATGGGACGCGCGGCCGTCAAGTTGATGCGGCGAGGCTTGAACGCCTCGCCTGCAGAGTGTGCAGACAAGAAACCCCGTCCTGCACATTTCGTCGAGGCGAAAATGAGCGAAGGACAAACTTCAATACAGGGAGATTGAAGTGGATAAACGAACCACGAATGTGGAAGAACATGACATCGCCGTAGTCGTTGCGGGAGCGGCAAAGGAATGCCGGCGGATCGTACAGGTCATTCTGGCGGGCGGGTCGGGTACGCGCCTGTGGCCCATCTCGCGTGAACACTATCCAAAGCAGTTGATCGACGTGATCGGCGATCAGTCGTTGCTACAGGCGACGATGACGCGTATGCAGGGATTCGCGAATACGTGGGATGTTGCTGCTGAGCCCGTGATCGTTTGCGGCGCCGAGCATTCGTTCGCGACCCGGGAACAGGCGCGTCAATGTGGCGTCAAGCCATGTGTCGTCGTCGAACCCGCGCGGCGCGATACGGCGCCTGCATTGACGCTGGCCGCGTTGGCTGCGTTGAGCGCAAGCGCGGGCGGCGATGATCCCATCCTCGTGGCGATGCCCGCGGATCATGCGATTGCTGATGTACCTGCGCTGCACCGCGCAATCGAACACGCCGCGCGTCACGCGCAGGCGGGCGAGATCGCGACACTGGGTGTGCCGCCGACGCGCGCCGACACGGGCTTTGGCTATATCCGGCTTGGTGCGCGGCTGCAGAGCGGCGCGCACCGGATCGACCGCTTCGTGGAAAAGCCCGCAGCGGAACTGGCCGCGCAATACGTTGCATCGGGCGGCTACTGGTGGAACAGCGGCATGTTCGTGGTTCGCGCGTCCGTATGGCTAGCGGCAGTCGAGCATTTCCAGCCTGACATGCACGCAGCGTGTATTCAGGCCCATGCAAGCGGAACACGCGAAGACGACTCCATCGCGCCGGGCGCGCCCGAATTCGAGGGGTGCCCGTCTGATTCGATCGATTACGCGGTGATGGAGCAACTGGGCAAGCCGGATTCGCCGTTCACGGGTGTCGTTGTGCCGCTCGAAGCCGGGTGGTCCGATCTCGGCTCATGGGACGCGGTTTGGCAAGCGATGGACAAGGACGAGTTCGGCAATGTGGCGAATGGCCGCGTACTGCTGGAAGGCGCGACGGCGACTTATGCGCGGGCGCAAGGCGGCCGGCTCGTCGCTTGCGTTGGCACTCACGATCTCGTCGTCGTCGAAACCGACGATGCCGTGCTCGTCGCGGATCGCTCGCATGTGCAGGACGTCAAAGGTCTGGTGTCGCGTATCAGGAAAGAAAAGTCGCCGGAGGCCGACAATCACAGAAAGGTGCACCGCCCTTGGGGCTTCTACGATTCGATCGATCATGGAGACCGCTTTCAGGTCAAGCGGATCGTCGTGAGCCCGGGCGCTTGCCTGTCGTTGCAAATGCATCACCACCGTGCAGAACACTGGGTCGTCGTGAGCGGAACTGCGCTCGTGACGCGAGGCGAAGAACAGTTCTTGCTGACAGAGAACCAGTCGACTTACATCCCGCTGGGCGTAAAGCACCGACTCGAGAATCCCGGCCATATGCCGTTGCAGATCATCGAGGTTCAGTCGGGCGCCTATCTCGGCGAGGACGACATCGTGAGGTTCGACGATAACTATGGCCGCTGCAAGTGATCGCCCGTAGCGCAGACAGTGTGTGTGGTGAACGAGGTGTTGTGATGCGTGCAATAACAGGTCTACTGGCAAGGCTGCTCGACGTCGCCTTGATCGTGACGGGGGCAATCGTGGCGTCGCAAATCCGTTTCGACGATGCGTCGCAGCGGGGTTTCTATCTTGCGTTCGTCGCATTTGCGGCGGCATTTTCACTCGCGATTTTCCCGGCGCTCGGCGTGTACGAGTCGTGGCGCGGACGTTCCAAACGGGTGCTGGCGGGGCAACTGGCGTTAGGGTGGCTCGTCGTGCAGGCCTGTGCATTGGCGTTGATGTTCTCGCTGCATCGGATCGACTTCGTGTCTCGCCTCTGGTTCGCGTACTGGACGGGCATATCCGGCGGCGCGATGATCGTGAGCCGTCTCGTCGTGCATAGCCTGCTCGGGCGTGTCCGTCACGCGGGACTCGACTTGCAGACCGTCGCGATTGCCGCTTGCGGAGACCATTGCAACGAAATCATCCGGAGGATGGAGCGTGCGGCCACATCCGGCTTTCGTCCATGGGCCGTCTACAATCTCCGGCCGGGTACGAAGACCTGTCCGCGCGTGCCGGCATTCGACGATCACAAGGCATTTGCCGCTTACGTTCGCGAGCAGCACATCGCCGAAGTCTGGCTCGCATTGCCGTTGACGGAAGAGCGCGCAATCCTGAAGCTCGTCAACGAGTTTCGCAATGATCTGATCAACATACGTTTCATGCCGGACGTGCGAACGCTCGCGCTGTTCGAAGGCAGTGTGACGAGCCTGCTGGGCCTGCCGACGATCAATCTCGCCGCATCGCCATTGCCGCCTAACGCGATGCTCAAGAAGGACCTGTTTGACCGGCTGTTTGCGCTATGCGCACTGCTCGCGATTGCACCGATCATGCTCGGTTGCGCGATTGCAGTGAAGCTGAGTTCGCCTGGGCCCGTCTTCTTCAGGCAGCAGCGCAAGGGTGCGGATGGCCGCGTCTTCACGATCTACAAGTTCCGGACGATGCGTCTGCACGAGCAGAAAGAGGGCGTGCTCGAACAGGCAAAACGCGACGATCCGCGCATTACGCCTGTGGGCGGCTTCTTGCGCCGCACGAGTCTGGATGAGCTGCCTCAATTCTTCAATGTGCTGTGCGGCGACATGTCGGTCGTCGGACCGCGTCCTCATGCGCTCGAACACGACGACCTGTATCAGAACGTCGTATCGGGGTACATCCATCGCTACCGTATCAAGCCCGGCATTACAGGCTGGGCGCAGGTGAACGGCTTTCGCGGCGAAACGGATCTGCTCGAAAAGATGGAAGGCCGTGTCGAGCACGATCTGTACTACCTTTGCAACTGGTCTTTCGCACTGGACTTGAAGATCATTTTCGCGACCATTTTCAAGGGCTTTTCTCATCGGAACGCGTATTGAGCGTGATCGCCCGGCTCGCGCGGCGCTGATGAAAAGCAAAGCGACGCGCGTTCGAAGTCGAGCGCGCGAACACCTCTGGGTTCTGTTCGAGCAGGTCCGCTATAAATGACCGATGCAATCAGGTTGGAAAAGTCTTCGATTCGCGCGCAATGCAAAGAGTGGCGAAGCGAATCGCGAGCCACGATACAGACGGAGCGTGACTTGAGCGAACAGCTTTGGTGCGTTCATCTCGAAGGGCTGAACGACTTCGTTGCGGCCGCTTCACGCGAAGCGGCAGAGCAGGAAGCGACGGCGATCAATGCGTATCTGGCTAGCCAGACGAATGACGCGCCCATGCGTATCGTGCGAGCGTCGGCTGTCGAATGGCCTTTTACCGCGGCAGGCCATGCGCGATCGCTTGAAGCCGACTGGGACGACCTGCAGCATATGCCGCACAGGCGCGTGAGTGCCGGCCGGCGCGAAGGTCGCCTGTCGGCACTGTCGCGGCGGCTCAAAGCGTTGCTGCCTGGCACGCAAAAGGGAGATTAACCGCAATACGCTCGTGCGGGAACGCCACCTGCAACAGGCGTGGGTGTCGCTCGGCGCGCAAGCCGAAGTTCGTTCAATTACTCACGCGGAGGCCGGCATGGTGTACGGCATCGTTTCAAGGATCGTCGTGGTCGGCTCTATTCTGATGCTGGCGAGTTGCGGTGGTGGCGGTGGCGGTTCAAGCCCGACAAGCGGCGGTTCCGGTTCGAACTCCACGGGGTCGACAGCGCCCGCTGCGAGCGGGCCGGCTCTTGCGACCGCGACACCCGTAGTCGATGGCACCAAGCTCGGCGACGCGTATTGGCCCGCAGGCTCGACGTCGACGGGCGGAACGGGCCAGCCGGTCAGCGGATTGAATTGCGCGGCGCGCGGCAATACATACACCTACTCGCATCTGTCCATCTTTCTGAACGGCAGGCTGCTCGCACTGCCTGCGAACATCGGCACCGTCGAGCCGACGATGGCCGCGCAAACGGGCTGCGCGTACCCGGTGCATACCGTCGACGAGAGCGGCAAGATTCGCATGGACGCGAGCACGGGCGCGTCATATACGCTCGGTCAGTTCTTTGCGATCTGGGGTCAATCGCTTTCGACATCGAATATTGCGGGATTGACGGGGATGCCCGTCAACGTCTACGTGAATGACGGCGGCGCGCTCACGCAATACAAGGGCGATCTCGCAAGCCTCGTCCTGCCTGCGCACGGCGAGGTGACGATTGAAGTCGGCACGCCCGTCGGCCCAATCCCAACTTACACGTGGACCGACCCGCCGGCCTTCGATCCGAAGCAGACTGTCCTCACGTTCGGCGGCACGGTCGGCATAGCTAACTGGCCGAATGGCAACACCTCGACGGGCGGCAAGGGCGCCGCTGTGGATGGACTCATCTGCGCGGCGGGAATGAGCGAGCTTTATCACGTGCACGCGCACCTGGCGATCGTGAACAATGGGAAATGGCTTGCGTTGCCCGCGAACGTCGGCCTTCTGTCCCAATGCAACTACGAGATGCATACGCATGACCAGACAGGCATCATCCACATCGAAACGCCGAACGTGAAGAACTACACGCTTGGCCAGTTCTTCGATATCTGGGGGCAGGCACTTTCCAGCACCAATGTCGCGGGCATTACGGGAACAGTAGTCGCATACATCAATGACAATGGCGACGTGCGCCGCTATGACGGCGACTTGCGCGATATCGAACTGATCTCGCACCGCGACATCACCTTGGAGATCGGCCAGCCGCTGCCTATGCTGCCGACGTATTCGTGGTACGAGCCACAGTGACGGCGGATGGAGTCCGCTCAGCGCGGCGAGCCTGAGCGACCATCGAAAGCGCGCCGTGCAAAGCGGCGCGCTTTCTTCTTATACGCACTGTTGGGCGACCTCTGACGGCGGATCGAAAAACGTTGGCTGACGCCAGACATACCGTTCTCTCGACCTGCGTGCAAACACAATCGTCGCACAAGCCGATCTGCTTTGTTTTCAAACGATTAGCGCGAATTCGCGGGCACGCGCGCGGCCATTGGCATAAGCCGTGCATTTGAAGCCGCGGGCACAACGAAGACAGGCCTGCGCGAGCGCCACGGCATTGGCAGCATTGCCCGGATTTTCGTGAAAGTGTTGTTCGTTTGAGCCTCGCTGGCAGCGTGCCGCACGGCGCTGCACATCGTCCCATCGACGTCGGACACGGCGCGCCGCAATGTCTATTCATCGCGGGGCCGCTGAACGTTTGGCAATCCAACTGGAGTCGCTATGAAAGCGAAAACCCTCGCTACGTTGTTAGTCGCAAGCTCCGCAGCGCTCGCTGCGCCCGCCTTCGCAAGCGGATATGGCCCAGCGCCTTACTATCGTCCGGACGCTGGCGCGCCCGCATCGCAACGCGGTCAATCCGCTCAGACGCTAGCCGTCGAACAGGGCCAGTCCGGCATGGCCGATGAAACTCAGGGCGCCGTCGGCGGCGACGACATGATGGGAACCCGGATGCAGTCCGGCCGGCGTGGTCCTGTCGACACCGTTGACCCGCTCGACCGCGGCGGTTGATGCGCAAGCCCGCAGAGCGCCCGTTCGCTGGTGCTCTGCGGCTTGCGATCAATGCGCGAAGCGGATCTCGAGCGAACGCCAATAAGTCTGCAGGCCGGCATCCTGAAGCGGAATCACATAGGCGACATGGTCCGATTTCTTCGTGACGGCACGCTCGTGCATCTGTTGCCGGAATGGGAGGTTCGGCCGGGTCGCACGGCGCCTGCGATATGGGCTGTCTATCCGCCGAAGAAAACGGTGTCGTCGAAGGTGCGGGGCTTTCATCGACTTCTGTTGGGCCGTCTTCAATCAGGAAGGCTATGGGGAAAGTTGAGCCGTGTCGCGCAGATCCGCTTCGTGTGATTCGAGCATCTGCGGTATGACGTCGCGCAGAAATTCGACGAAGGCCTTGATCTTCGCGTCGAGATAACGACGCGACGTGTACAGCGCGTACGCGTTGAGCGGTTGCAGACGGTAGCCGGGCAGCACGCGGACCAGCGAGCCGTCGCGCAACGCCGGCGCGGCCGTCGACATCGGCACGGCGCCGATGCCGATTCCGTCCTTCAACGCAACGGCCAGCGCGTCCGCCGAATTGACCCGGAAGCCCGCGGGATGCAGCGGCACGGTTTGTGTTCCGCCCGGTCCGTCGAGCAACCATCGGTCGTTGGGGAACAGCGGCGACACGAAGCGGAAGCATGCATGCCGCGACAGTTGATGCACGTCGCGCGGCGCGCCGTGCTCCCGTAGATAGGCAGGCGCCGCGCACAAGATGCTGTGCAACGTGCCGAGCGGCTGCGCAACCAGACTGGAATCGGGCAGTTCGTCCGCGCTGAGTTGCACGCTGACGTCGTAGCCTTCGTCGATGATATCGGGCACGTGCTGCGACAGTGTCAGATCGACCGATACGGAAGGATGGCGCTGCCTGAAGCGAACGATGGCGGGCGTCACATACGTCTGTCCGAAACTCGCCGTCGCATGCACGCGCAACTGGCCCGTCGGGCGAACCTGTGCGTCGGCGGCCTCGGCTTCCGCCTGTTCGACGACCGCGAGGATCTGCTCGCAGCGCTGCAGATAGCGATGCCCGGCCTCCGTCAGCACGACTTTGCGCGTGCTGCGATTCAGGAGGCGCGTGTGTAAATGGGCTTCGAGCGCGGAGATCGCGCGCGACACGGCGGGTGTGGTGATGTTCAGGCGCATCGCGGCAGCCGTGAAGCTGCCTTCTTCCGCGACGCGCACGAAGATCCGCATGGTGATGAATGTATCCACGGGTCAGGCGCGTCGCGTTGCGCGTCGCGCTCGTTCGTCAAAGTGGCTCACTGTAAGTCTTCAGTCGATTTGCCGCTGGTACAGTGCAAAGAGTCCTCCCATCACGGCGATGGCGATCAGGAAGTAGAAGCCGTCCAATGCGCTCAGGAAACTTGCCTGCTGCGTGACGGCATGGCTGATCTCGACGAGCGCGAGAAGCTGGGCGTCGTGCGCCGCGTGGCCCAGTCCTTCGAATGCGTGGGTCAGCCCATCGAGCGTGTTCTGAAACACGGGGTTGAACGGATTCACGAACTCGGCCAGGCGCGCCTGATGCACGGCTTGTCTGTGCTGTTCGAGAATGATCATGCTTGCCGTCGAGAATGAATAGGTGAGTTGCTTGACGATATTCTTGAAACGGTAGCTGTGGTTGAACTCTTCGATCGAGAAGATGCGGAACGTCAGGTTCGCGACGGGCAACACGATAAACAGAAGCAGCAGTCCGCGCAGCAGAAGAGGCGGCAACAGCCACGGCATGCTGACATCGGGCGGCATGCTCGCCATCCAGCCGCCGATCAGCGCCGCCATCAGAAAACCGGCCACGATCATCCAGCGCTTGTGCTTGACGCGGGATGCGTAGCGGAAGTACACGGCCGCCATCGCCAGTGAAGCGAGCGACGTGAGACCGACGAGCCGCCCCGCATTCTCGACGGGATAGCGCAGCCCGCTTTCCAGAAACCTGGAGACCAGATAGCTGAATGCGTTGCTGATGTAATAGAACAGCATATACAGCACGATGCCGACCTGGAAGGTCTTTTCGCGCAACGCATGCAGCCGGACGAGGGGATTGGGATGATGCCACTGATGCCACGCGAACCAGCCTAGCGACAGCAGGCCCGCGCCCGCCAGGCAAACCAGCAGCGGGGAACCGCTGAACAGCTCGAACCGCACCTGCTGCATCACGATCTGCAGCGTGCCCTGCGCGAAGGCGAACACGATGTACGGCCAGAAATGCGCTTCTCCGCGCTCTTCGGGCTGCAAGCGGCCGGAGGGCGGCACGACGAGCAGAACGAACGCGGCCATCCCGACGCCGGCCAGCGCCGTGCACGTGAAGAGCGCGCGCCAGTCCAGGTGGGCGACCAGATAGCCGCCCGTCAACGGAGCGAGCGCGCTGCCGAGCAGGATCATGCGCAGGAACGCGCGGACGGCCACGGGGCGCTGCGCGGGTGTGAAGCGGGTTTGAATCAGGATGCGGCAGGCGCCCATCATCGGGCCGAGGAAGTAGCCCTGCGCGCCGCGCGCGAAGGCCAGCTCGATCGCCGACTCGCTGAGCGCGGCCGCTACCGCGCCCGCAGCGAATAGCAGCAGGCATCCGCCCATATAGCGCCGATATCCGAGCCGCTCGACCCACCATTGCTGCTGAAGGATGCCGAGCACGGAAGCTACGGCATAGGCGCTGGACGACCACACGAGCTCGTCCGGCGATGCGTTGACGCCGCCCGCGATATAGCCGGTGAAAAACGAGAAGATCGTGTTGTCGAAGTAGTCGAGTCCGGTGGCAAGCGCAATTGCCCAAGGGAAGAAGTCCTCGCGAAGCCGCCCGGCCGTGAGCGACCTCTGTTGGGAAGACATCGCGCTCACGCCGCGACGTTTCCGGTTCGTGGCTTCACGCCGTGGCGGCCGGCTGCGTCACGGATCGGAACGAGAGGGGAGTCGGCAGTGGACATGCGAAAGGCGTGCAGCGGGCAGTGCGGTCAGGATGAAACGGATTATACATCAACGTGTACGTGCGCGTATATGTTGACCCGTGCGCGCGGCGGATTCCATGCGCGGGGATCGAGACCTTCTTGCGGACGGTTGCTGGAGAGGGTGAATCAGGCGGGCTTGGATGCCCAAAGGCTTGGCGCAACAGGCGGCCCCGCGCGGCGCGCCGGCCGCGTCGGAACCTGGCTTGGACTTCCGCGGGAAATGTGGGCGGCAGCGCGCGCCGCGACGCAGGCGGTCACATCCTCAGCACCGATTCGCCGTGCTCGACGTACGCCTTCAACAGATGATGCGCGATCGCGAACGGCTTGGGCGCCGACAGCCGATCCGCATGCGTGCCCGCGAGCATCGCGGCCACTTCGGCGCGCGTGAACCAGCGGGCGTCTTCGAGTTCCGCTGTATCGACGACGATGTCGGTATCGGTTGCCTGCGCGAAGCAGCCGATCATCAGCGACGACGGAAACGGCCACGGCTGCGACGCGAAGTAGACGACCCGCGCGCAAGCCACGTGCGCTTCCTCGAATACTTCGCGGCGCACGGCGTCTTCCACGGTCTCGCCCGGCTCGACGAAGCCCGCGAGCGACGAATACATGCCCGGCGCGAACTGGCGCTGGCGTCCGAGCAGACACCGCTCGCCATCGATCGCCAGCATGATCACGACGGGGTCCACGCGCGGAAAGTGGCGCGCGCCGCATGCATCGCATACGCGCTGCCAGCCTGCCGCCGTCGCGCGGCTCACCGAGCCGCAATTCGCACAAAAACGATGACGGCGGTGCCAGTCGAGCATCGATTTCGCCTGGCCCAGCATGCCGAGCGATTCCTGCGCGACGAGGCCTTGCAACGCGATCGAGCGCAGGTCGATGCGATCGTGCTGCGCGTCTTGCGATTTCCCTTCGTCTTGCGCAACGCCGAGCTTGAAGCCGAGCGCGAAGCGTCCGCTGCCGTCGCCCTCCTGACCGAGGAACACGCTTTGCACCGGCTCGCCGAACAAAGATGCCTCGCTTGCCGCGAACCACGCGTCATGCGCGTCGCCACGCTTGAGCAACGGCACGTCGCCATCGAAGACGAGAAAGCGCGCCGCGGAATCGCTGTGCAGTTGCGCGATGAAGGCATCGTCGTCGCGTTTGTCGGAGCGGCGGTCGAGCGGATTGACGTTGAAGCCGATGGGAGCGGAAGGGGCGATCATTGCGATAAGACAGGTGGGCCGGGACGATCCGCAAGTATGGCATGGTGTCCGGCGCGGCGCAGCGCGCGCGTCAGCGGCGCGCTGCATACCTCTGTCCATGCGATGTAGCGGCGCGCCCGCAGGCGCCGCGTGTGAGAACCGCGTGTGAGAACCGTGTGCGAATGACATGTGCGAATCACACGGGCGAATCACACGCGCGAATCACACGCGCGAATCACACGGGCGAATCACACGGGCGAATCACACGGGCGGATCACACGGGCGAATCACACGGGCGGATCACACGGGCGGATCACACGGGCGGATCACACGGGCGGATCACACGGGCGGATCACACGGGCGAATCACACGGGCGGATCACACGGGCGAATCACGCGCGAATCACACGCGAATCACACACGCGGATCACACGCGCGGATCACACGCGCGAATCACACGCGCATCCCGCTGCGCGAAGGGCGGCCCCGCGAACCGCAGCCCCCCTTCGCGAAACCATCAAAGCTGCCTGACCGCCGCGAGCGCATCGACGAGACCCGCGCCCGTCGCGCCATCCTCGCCGAGACCCGCCGGTACGCCCGCGCCTTTCGGATCGCTCGCGGGGTTTGCGTGGCCTTTGGTTACGTCGCGCGCGGTGCGGCGCAGGATCGCCTTGACGTCGCCTGGCGACAGCCGCGGATTCGCTTGCAGCAGCAGCGCGCACAGTCCCGCGAGCTGCGGCGCGGCGGCCGACGTGCCGCTGAACACGCCCCAGCCGTCGTCGGGCGTCGTGCCGTCGAAAGCGGCGTTCTCGCGATCGATCTCACAACCCGGCGAGACGGGCAGCGAAATATACGTCGCATGCGGCAACAACCCGACGAGCCCGCAGACATCGGGCACGCTGCGGCCCGAGTAAATCGCGCTGGTGAAGGCGCTCGCGTAGTCGGAGGCGCGCATCGCGCCTTTGCTGTCGACGAACACCCCGCCCGCCGAAATGATGTCGGGCATCTGGCCCGGGAACGAATAGTGGCCGTTGCCCGCCGAAAAGACGATCACGACGCCGCGCTTCACCGCGGCCTGAATTTCGGCTTCCAGCGCGACGAGCCCGTTCGGCAGGGTCGCCAACGGCGTGTTGTCGGGGCCGCGCAAGTCATAGCCGAGGCTCACCGAAATCACGTGCGGGTCATGCTTGAGCGCTTCCTGAAGGCCTTCGAGCACGGACGCGCCCCGCGTCGGATCGGTGTCGTTGTCGAGCTTCACGCCGATGAAGGTCGCGCCCGGCGCGATCGCGAAGATGTTGGCGGATTCGCCCGTGCCGTGGCCGTTGGCGTCGGTGCGCCGGTCGGTGGCGCCCGGCGCGAGAACGATCGACGACGAATAGCCGTGCGCCTTGAAATACGGATGGCCGTGGGCAAAGCCGCTGTCGATCATTGCGATCCGCACGCCCTTGCCCGTGATGCCTTGCTGATGTACGGGCGTTGCGTTCAGATGCAGCGCGATATCGGCGGGCGCAGCGAGATGGAAGTAAGGCACGGCGGGCGGCGTGGCCGACGGCGCGGCGTGCTCGCGTTGCTTCGGCGCGGCGGGGCGCTTCTTTGCCGCCGTCGATGCCGTCTTTTTGGCCCTCGTGCTCTTCGCCGCCTTTGCCATGTAGATGTGCGGCCACTGGATATACACATCGTCGAGAAGCGACTGGATCGCGGGGTCCGGATTCCACGGCGCGCCATCGGGCGGATAGAGCACCGAGCCGAACTGCGCCGCCGATGCGCATGGCGCCTTCATGCGCTTGAGGCGCGTCTGGAACAGCGCTTCGAACTGCGCGGGCGTGCAGCGCATCGAAGCGGACAGCGAGCCGCGTCCCGTCAGCGTGAAGCCGCGCCGTGCGAGTTCGGCGAGCGCGAGGTCGGCCTGCGCGGGATCGGGGATGAACGAGGCGACGGTGTCCGTCGACATGCGCGCGCCGAACCGGGTCGGCCCGCCGTGCTGACCCGGCCGGTTGAACGTGATCGCGACCCGCAGCTCTTCGTGCGAGTCGCCGCGCGCAGGCCGCGCGGCTACATCATGAGGATCGTAGGCTTTCATCGTTTCTTCTCCGCTTCCATGCAAGATGATTGCTGTTCAATCGAATGAAAGATGTTCCGGCGCCTCGCTGATCGATGAGACGTAGGGATACAGACTGCCGGGCACGGCGAGCGTTCCGTCCGTGCCGGAAAGACATGAAAAGAGCCTGCGGAATTCGGCATCCGGCATGCGTGCGGACAGCGTTGCGAGCCCTTCGCCGCTGATCTGCATGCCGAGCGCCTCGGCGGCGCACTTCGCCGCTTGCCGTGCGGGCTCCGTGCGGCATGCATCGCGCAGCAATAGCTGCAGCCGCCGGACAGGGCGGGTATCGTTCGTCATCGCCACCTCCGCATAGGTCGCAGCGGCACGCTCCGTTGTGCCGCGAAGACGGCTTCCGATATTACGCCTGCTCGTGCGTTGATGCCATCGCGCGTCGCGGCGAGCGCAGGCATCGCGATGGCGTGCGGTGCGGCGTCGGTATCGGCATGCGATTCAGGCGCGCGCATCGAGCGTGACCTTCGCGACCTTCGCGACCTTCGCGAACTGGCGCGGTTGCGACTGCGCAATGAAGCGGTTGATCGCCGCAGCGAGCGCGCGGCTATCGATACATCATCGCGTGGCCCGCAGCGCGCACGACGAGCAGTTGCGCATCGGGCATCGTTCTGGCGAGCGCCTGCGCATTCTGTTTCGCCACGATGCTGTCGTCGTCGCCTGTCAGGACCAGCGTGTAGAGGCGCGCGGCGTGTAGCGCATCGGCGGCGTCGTCGTCGTGTGCCCGTTCGCGCAGCAACGCCGTCTGGCCCCGTTCACAGCACATGCGTGACTTCGACATGGCGTTGCGGCACCGCACGCTGCATCGAAAGCCTCTGCGTCTTCCGATCGAGCCAGTTGTCGAGCTTCTCGGTGGCAACGGCGAGCATCGCCGAGACGATCATCGCGCTGGCGCCGATGGCGCAGAAGATGACAAGGGGAGGCTGAAAGTCCATGGTTGCTCCTGATAGCCGAAATGACATGTGGTGATGTTGTTCATCTCTGACTGCCGTCGCGGCTGGCTATGAGGGCATGATGCGCGGCGCGAATGAGCAAAGAATTAGCGCGTCGGATGGAAGCGCAAAAAGCCCGCGCATGCCGTTGCTTGCGCGGGCTTCTTATCGACAGCGTGAATCAGTCCTTCGACAACTCGCCGTCAATTAGACGCCAGATGCCGCGCGGATTGTCGTGCTTCAACGCTTCGGGCAGCAGCTCGTCCGGGAAGCCTTGGTAGCACACGGGCCGCAAGAAGCGCTCGATCGCCGTCATGCCGACGGAAGTAAAGCGGCTGTCCGAGGTGGCCGGGAACGGGCCGCCATGAATCGATGCATACGACACTTCCTGTGGATGCGCGAACGCGTTGACGACGATGCGTCCCGTGCGGCGTTCGAGAATGGGCAGCAGGCGGGCTGCGAGCGCGTAGTCGTCGGCATCGATCTGCATCGTCGCCGACAACTGGCCGCGAAACTGCTTCGCGATTTCGGCCAGTTGCTCGACGTCCTTCACGCGCACGAGCAGCGCGACGGGACCGAAAACTTCCTCCGACAACGACGGATCTTCGAGCATGCGCGCGCCGTCGACTTCGAGCAGGGCCGCCTGGCCGTCCCACGCGCCCTGCGCCTTGCCGCCCGCTGCGATCGGCTCCGCGCCCGCGTTCTTGCGCCGCTCCAGATTCTCGCGATACGCCGTCCAGATGCCGGGCGTCAGCATCGTGCGGGCGTGCATCGCTTCGACGCGAGCGATCAGCGCTTGTCTCAATCCGATGTAGCCGGGGCCGTCGACGGCCAGCAGAATGGCGGGCTTCAGGCAAGCCTGTCCCACGTTGACGAGCATCCGTTCGCCGAAGCCATCGCCGATTGCGCCGCCCCGCGCAGCCAGCGCCGCCGGGAGCACGAACGTCGGATTGACGCTCGTCATTTCGGTGAAGACGGGAATCGGCTCGGGGCGTTGCTGCGCACGCTGGAACAGCGCCATGCCGCCCGCTTCCGAGCCGGTGAACGTCACGCCCTTGACGAGGGGATGATCGACCAGCGCCGCGCCGATTTCATTGCCGCCGCCGCGAACCAGCGAAAACACGCCTTCATGCAGGCCTGAATCCTTCACGGCTTGCTGGATCACGCGGCCCATCAGCTCGGACGCACCCGGGTGTGCGTTGTGCGCTTTCACGATGACGGGGCAGCCCGCCGCCAGCGCCGACGCCGTATCGCCGCCGGCCACCGAATACGAGATCGGAAAATTGCTCGCGCCGAAAACTGCGACGGGGCCGAGCGCGATCTTCTGCATCCGGTGATCCATGCGCGCGCGCGGCTGGCGCTCGGGCTGAGCGGGGTCGATGGCCGCCTGGCGAAAGCGTCCTTGGCGCACGACCGTCGCGAACTGGCGGAACTGGGTCGCGGCCTTCGCGGTTTCCGCTTCGAGTTGCGCGGCCGGCAGGCCGGTTTCGAGCGACGTGCGTTGCGCGAGCTCGGGCGCGATCGCGTCGAGGCCGTCGGCGATGCGCTCGAGGAACGCGGCGCGCTCGTCAAGGGACGTGGCGTTATAGCTGTCGAATGCGTCATCGGCGAGTTGCACCGCGAAATCGACTTCGGCGCTGCCGCCAAACGCGAACGCCGGCTCGATCTCGACATTCGTCGCGGGGTTCAGCGCCTTCATCACGCCGGCCGTGGCGCCTACCTCTTCTGCGCCGATCAGCAGATTGCCGGTAAGCTTCATGCCGTTTCTCCTTGCGTTGCGGGGAGAGCGGCGATCAATTCGGCCGTCGTCAGGATTTCGTGCGCAAAGGTAGGACCGTTCAGTTCGTGCGCGGCACGCATCATTTCAACCGTATAGGCCGCTGTCGAGTCGCGTACGAGCGTGACGTGATAGCCCAGTTCGGTCGCATAGCGGCCGGTGGACTCGATGCACGTATTCGCGAGCAGGCCGACGACGATCACGTGCGAGATGCGTTGCTGCTTGAGCTGAAAGTCGAGATCGGTGTTGGCGAAACCGCTTTGGCCCCAGTGTTCCTGGACGATGATGTCGCCTTCCTGTGGCATGAAGTCGGGATGCCATTCGCCGCCCCATGTGCCTTTGGCAAACGAATGGCGCTTCTGGATCAGGCGCTGCGTGGGGCTCGGATGATCCCAGGTGTCGTAATCGCCGGGTTGCCAGCGGCGATGCGGAACATAGAAGACCTGGATATTCGCGTTGCGCACAGCGGCGACCGTGGCGCGGAGGTTGTCGAGCAGTCTGACGTTGGTGGCGATCTCCTTGATCATCGGAAAGACCTTGCCGCCTTCGGACAGAAAGTCGTTGTACGGGTCGACCAGTAACAGGCCGGTGCGCTCGGCGCGATACTCGGGATTGGACACTTCAGTTCTCCATTTCGGAATGGTGGGCGCGAACAGGCCGCGTCGCAGTTTTGTTGAACGATGCGGGACGTCTCACGGATCGGACAGCGTGCATTCAGGATATAACTATGAAAAACATAGTGTCAAGGGCGACACGTATTTTCGGTCACTTTCAGGACGCCGGACGACATGGCGCGGAGTGCGCGTCAGAGCACGGCGCAGGTGAATGTGCGTACGCACGCTGTGATGCGGTTTGTGCTACTATGAAATTAGAAGTTTCAGTCGGAGAGTGAATCGTGGCGGATGTCGCAGAGAAGGCAAGTACGGTGTGTCCCGTGGCGCGGTCGCTCGATATCGTCGGCGACCGGTGGACGGTTCTCGTGCTGAGGGAGCTGTATATGGGCGCGGCGCGGTTCGAGGAAATCCAGATTCAGACGGAAGCGACGCCGCAAATGCTGACGACGCGCCTGAAGTCGCTCGAAGCGGATGGGATGGTCGAGCGTCATCCGTACAACGAAAAGCCGCTGCGCTACGAATATCGCCTGACCGAAAAGGGGCGCTCGTTTTATCCCGTCGTTCACGCGTTGCGCGCGTGGGGCGAAACATGGTGCAAGGACGAGGGCGAAGAAATCGCGGTGCGTTTCGTGCATCGCGACTGCGGCCACGATGTCGGCCTCGGCAATGTGTGCCCGCACTGCGGCGTCGTCGTCGAGCGCAAGGATCTGGATGCGGCGCTGAGCGCTCCTTATGCAAAGGAGCGCGCGGACCGGCGCGCTGCGTTCAAGAGAAAATGACGATCGCGCACATGCTCCACGCCCACGCGCGGGTTGCCGTCGACGCTCGCCCGTGCCCTCGTCAGGTGCTTGCGATGAGAAACGCTTCGCCTGTCGCTGGCCGCAGTCCATCGGAGCGGCCGGCGAAATAGCGCTGCGCAAGTTCATCGGTGCAGACGTGCCGCACGTTGCCGAACCCGGCCTCGCGCGCAAGCGCCAGCATCGCATCCGGACTGAAGAGGCTGACGAACGGCGTGCCCGACGCGCGCGCCTGTTCCTGCACCGCCTGATACGGCGCGCGTTCCAAGGGATCGACGAGTTCTGTCGGCAGCAGGAAGGTCATCGCCAGCGTGGAGCCCGGTGCCAGCTTCGTGCTCTGACGCAGTGTCGCGAGATTCGCTTCCCGGGTCAGATACATCGAGACGCCCGTCGATGCGATCACGGCCGGCACGCTTGAATCGAAGCCCGCGTCGACGAGACGTTCCCACCACGACTGGCCCGCCTCGAAATCGACGGGAACGAGCCGCAGCCATGCCGGCACGCCGTAGCCGAGTTCGCGCAGGCGCGCGCGCTTCCACGCCTGCGCGCCGGGCCGATCCACTTCGAACACGCTCAGGTGCGAGGCGATCTCCGGCTTGCGCTGCGCAAACGTATCGAGGCCCGCGCCGAGGATCACATACTGCGTCACGCCTCGAGCCGCCTGCTGCGCGACGAGGTCTTCGATAAAGCGCGCGCGGGCCACGATGGCCGCCCGATAGCCGCGCGTGCCCTGCGCGTCCATGTCGGGACGGCTGCGCCAGCCGTCGCCGGGCGCGGCGAGCCGCAGGCCGATCTCGTCATCGAGCACGTGCGGCGGCGCATCGACCTGAACGTGCATCGCTCGCCACAACGCAACCCGTACCGCGGTGCTGTCCGGCGCAGCCGTCTGCCTGTCCTGCATGATGCCTCCGTTGTCATCGACGCTAATGGCCAGCAATCTAAAACGAGTGAACGGGCGTCTGTCAGCGCTCGTTCACATTGATGAACATCGGTCAACTTTGGTCAAGGACGCCGCGATCCCCGCCTCGCGATGCGAGCGCGGCTAAACGGCAGCGCTATACTGTGGACCCGTCCTACATTACAAGTACCCGGCGCGGCGACGCAAGCCATCCGGCGAAGACAAAAGAAATTGGCAGATCACGATCTGAAGCGGCTGAAAATAGACCGGCCCGCCGTCGCTGCGGGCGGCCGTCGGCGCAACTGGATCGGCTACGGGGTCGTCGCACTGATTCTCGCCGGCGCGCTCGCCGTCGGTCTCAAGCTGACGGGCCCGCAGACCGTCGAAACCACGACCGTCGTGTCCGCTTATCCGTCGCAGGCTTATACGCTGCTCAACGCAACTGGCTATGTCGTGCCGCAGCGCAAGGCCGCCGTAGCGTCGAAGGCGCAAGGGCGCCTCGAATGGCTCGGCGTGCTCGAAGGCACGCGTGTCAAGAAAGGCGAAGTGATCGCACGGATCGAGAGCAATGACGTCGAGGCGGCGCTTGCGCAGGCGAAGGCACAGATCAAGGTCGCGCAGGCGAACCTCGCGTTGCAGCAGGCCGAATTGCAGAACGCCGAGATCAATCTGCGCCGCTCGAAAATCCTTGCGCCGAACGGCGCAATTCCCGCGACGCAGTACGACGCCGATCTCGCGCGCTACGACAAGGCGAGGGCATCGATCGACAACAGCCGCGCCGCGATCGTGTCGGCGCAGGCCAACGCGCAGGCCGCGCAGGTCGCCGTCGATCAGACCGTGATCCGCGCGCCGTTCGACGGCGTCGTAATCGAAAAGCATGCGAACGTGGGCGACAACATCACGCCGTTTTCGCAGGCTTCCGACAGCAAAGGCGCCGTCGTGACGATCGCCGATATGGACACGCTCGAAGTCGAAGCCGACGTCGCCGAATCGAACATTGCGAAGATCGCTGTGAATGCGCCATGCGAAATCCAGCTCGACGCGCTGCCGGAGGTGCGCCTCGCGGGCAGCGTGTCGCGCATCGTGCCGACCGTGGACCGCTCGAAGGCGACCGTGCTGGTCAAGGTGCGCTTCGTCGATCGCGACGAGCGGGTGCTGCCCGACATGAGCGCGAAGATCGCGTTTCTGTCGAAGCCCGTTTCGCCGCAGGACCGCAAGCCGGTGATCGCGGTGCAGCCCGCGGCGATCGTCGAACGCGATGGCCGCAAGGTCGTGTTCGTCGTCACGGACGATGCCGTGCATGAGGTGCCCGTGACCACGGGCGCGACGCTCGGCGAGCTGATCGCCGTCAGCGGCGTGCGTTCCGGCGACGTGCTCGTGCGCGCGCCGGGCGAGCGCATCAAGGACGGCGCGAAAGTCACCGTGGCGAAGAAACAGTGAAAGACGTGAGCCATGCCGTGAGCACCGACGTCGATCCCACTGCGCCGCTCGTCGATATCCGCCACCTCGTCAAGTCCTACCGGCGCGGCGTGCAGACCGTGCCCGTGCTGTCCGACATCACGCTCGCGATCGGCGAAGGCGATTTCATTGCGCTGATGGGGCCGTCCGGGTCGGGCAAGAGCACGCTGCTCAACCTGATCGCGGGCATCGACCGGCCGGACGGCGGCGAACTGCGGGTCGGCGGGCAAGATATCACGCGGCTGTCCGAGGCCGAGCTGGCGGGGTGGCGCGCGGCGCATGTCGGCTTCATTTTCCAGTTCTACAACCTGATGCCCGTGCTGACGGCATTCGAGAACATCGAGTTGCCGCTAATGCTCACGCGCCTGACGCGCAAGGAGCGCCGCGAGCGCGTCGCTCTCGTGCTCGATATGGTGAATCTGTCGAACCGCGCGCACCATTACCCGTCGGAGCTGTCGGGCGGCCAGCAGCAGCGGGTCGCGATTGCGCGCGCGTTGATCACCGACCCGACGCTGATCGTCGCCGACGAGCCGACGGGCGACCTGGACCGCACTTCCGCCGAGGAAGTGCTCGCGATGATGCAACGCCTGAACCGCGAGCTGGGCAAGACGATCATCATGGTCACGCACGACGCGCACGCGGCGGGCGCGGCAAAGGCGCTCGTGCATCTGGAAAAGGGAGAGCTGACGAATGGAACGACGCGCTGAACGGCGTGCCGAACCGCGCGGCGGCCGGCCGACATGTACCTGCTGAAGCTGATTACGCGCAACGCGCTGCGGCACAGGCTGCGCACGCTGCTGACCGTGCTCGGGCTGACGATCGCGGTGCTCGCGTACGGACTGCTGCATACCGTGGTCGATGCGTGGTATGCGGGCGCGGCGGCGGCATCGAACGCGCGGCTCGTGACGCGCAACGCGATCTCGCTCGTGTTCCCGCTGCCGCTGAGCTACGAGAACCGCATTCGCGGCGTCGAAGGCGTGACGATGGTCGCGCGTTCCAACTGGTTCGGCGGCATCTACCGCGAGCCGAAAAACTTCTTCGCGCAGTTCGCCGTCTCGGACAACTATCTCGATCTATACCCGGAGTTCATTTTGCCCGCGCAGCAGCGCAGCGACTACGAGCGCGACCGCAAAGGCTGCCTGATCGGCAGGCAGCTTGCGAGCCAGTTCGGCTTCAAGATCGGCGATGTGATTCCGATCAAAGGCACGATCTACCCGGGCACATGGGAATTCGTCGTGCGCGGCATTCTGGACGGCCGTGACGAATCGACGATCACGCGGCAACTGATCTTTCACTGGGACTATCTGAACGAGACCGTGCGCAAGACGCCGGGGCGGCGCGCCGATCAGGTCGGCGTTTACGTGCTCGGCATCGCGAACCCTGACGATGCCGCCGCGATCTCGCGCAACGTCGACAACGTGTTCAAGAACTCGCTCGCGGAAACGCTCACGGAAACGGAGCAGGCATTTCAACTGGGCTTCGTCGCGATGTCTAACCAGATCATCGCGGCGATCCGGCTCGTGTCGTATGTGGTGATCGTCATCATCATGGCCGTGATGGCGAACGCGATGGCGATGAGCGCGCGCGAGCGCACCGTCGAATACGCGACGCTCAAGGCGCTTGGCTTCGGACCTGGCTTTCTCGCGCTGCTGATGTTCGGCGAGTCGGTGACGATCTGCGCGGTGGGCGGCGGGCTCGGCATCCTGTTGACGCCGCCCGCCGCGAGCTTCTTCAAACAGGCGACAGGCGGCGTGTTCCCCGTCTTCGTCGTGTCGCATCGAACGATGCTGCTGCAAGCGGCCTGCGCGCTCGCCGTCGGCCTGGCGGCCGCGATCATTCCGGCCATGCAGGCGGCGCGCGTGCGGATCGTCGAAGGTCTGCGGGCGATCGGCTAGGGACTGCGCATCGTGGCTATTCCACTCTCGTACATCGCACGCAACCTGTGGACGCGCCGTCTGACCACGGCGCTCACGGCATGCGGGCTCGCGCTCGTCGTGTTCGTGTTCGCGACCGTGCTGATGCTCGATGCGGGACTCAAGAAGACGCTCGTCTCGACGGGCGAAGAGGACAACGTCGTGGTGATCCGCAAGGGCGCGGAAACGGAAGTGCAGAGCGCCATCGACCGCGCTCAGGCGAACGTGATCGAAATGCATCCTGCCGTCGCGATTGGCGGCGATGGAAGACGGATGGCGTCGAAAGAATCCGTCGTGCTGATCTCGCTGCTGAAGCTCGGCACGGGCAAGCCGTCAAACGTCGTGATACGCGGCGTCTCGCCGGCGGGCATGAGCCTGCGGCCGCAAGTGAAGCTCGCGTCGGGGCGCATGTTCAATCCGGGCTCGTCGGAGATCATCGTTGGCAGCAGCATTGCGAAGAGCTTCAGCGGCACGCAGCCGTGCGAGCATCTGCGTTTCGCGCAGCGCGACTGGACGGTGGTCGGCACCTTCGATGCCGGCGGCAGCGGCTTCGATTCGGAAATCTGGGGCGATGTCGATCAGTTGATGCAGTCGTTCAGGCGCACCAGCTATTCGTCGATGGTGGTGCGTCTCGCGCAGTCCGACCAGTTCGACGGCTTCAAGGCGGATATCGACGTCGATCCGCGCCTCGCCGACGAAGCGAAGCGCGAACAGACGTTCTATAGCGATCAGTCGAAGGCGCTCTCGACGTTCATCAACATACTTGGCTTTACGCTGTCGACGATCTTTTCGGTCGCCGCGATGATCGGCGCGATGATCACGATGTATGCGTCCGTTGCGAATCGTGTCGCGGAGATCGGCACGCTGCGCGCGCTCGGCTTCCGCCGCTCGAGCGTGCTGGCCGCGTTTCTCGCCGAGGCGATGCTGCTGGGGCTGGTCGGCGGGCTGGCGGGTCTGGCGTGCGCGGCGTTCATGCAGCTCGCGTCGTTCTCGACGACGAACTTTCAGACCTTCGCGGACCTGTCATTCCGCTTCATCCTCACGCCCGCGATCGTGCTGAAGACGCTGGCGTTTTCGATGACGATGGGGCTCGTCGGCGGCTTTCTGCCTGCGCTGCGCGCGGCGCGCATGAACATCGTCGATGCGTTGCGCGCGCGCTGAACGCGCGCCATCCCGCCGACATCGTCGATGTCACTTCGGCCTGTTTGCCTGCTGTTCGATTTCGGCGCGCAGCCGGTCTTCCTGTTCGCGCAGTTCGGGCGTGAATTCCTCGCCGAAGTCCGCGGCGTCGAACACCCGGCGAATTTCGATTTCGGACTCGCCTTCCATCGGATTCGGGCAGCGCCTGACCCACTCGACGGCTTCTTCCATTGACTTGACCTGCCATAGCCAGAACCCGGCGATCAGCTCCTTGGTCTCGGCGAAAGGACCGTCGATCACAGTCCGGTTCGCGCCCGAAAAGCGCACCCGCTTGCCGCGCGAGCTCGGGTGCAAGCCTTCGCCCGCGAGCATCACGCCCGCCTTGACGAGTTCTTCGTTGAATTTGCCCATTGCCGTCAGCAACTCGGTGCTGGGCATCTTGCCGGCTTCCGAATCGCTCGTCGCCTTGATGATGACCATGACTCGCATTGTCTTTTCTCCTTGATGAGGTTGTCGAAGCCGCACGCTGGGTCGGCTGTCAAAGTCACGACGAATGACGGCCGACGAAATCGACATGGTTCGCACGTGGGTTGCAATGAACTCATCATTGACAGCCGGACGCCGACCGTCCCGTCATTTTGCGCGCCGCGTGCCGCGCCGCCGATTTTGCCGCCTTTGATTTTCCCGCTGCCTTCGCGAGAAGCGCGAAGCGCGCTTGCACAAACGTTCAAGACGGTGTGCCTTTGCGAGCGCTACGCTGCGTCCCGTACGGTTGATCCGGGTCAGACGCGAGGGCGACATGTCGACTTCAATCATGCAGCAAGTGGTGCCTCACATTCGCGAGGCTGTTTTTCCGGGCGATACGGCGCGGCTTGTCGCGCTCGTTCGCGAGTACGTGAAGTGGCTCGACATGGACTTGTCGTATCGCGGTTTCGAAGACGAGATGCGATCCTTCGAGCAGACCTTCACGTTGCCATCGGGCATGTTCTTCGTCGCCGAAGTGGACGGGGCGATGGCGGGTTGCGTGGGACTGCTGCGTCATACGGATGCCGTCGCCGAAGTGAAGCGGCTGTATGTGCGGCCTGCGTATCGTGGTCTCGCGCTTGGCGAAAAGCTCATGACGGCGTTGGCGAGCAAGGCCAAAGTGCTGGGGTATGAGAAGCTCATGCTGGATTCCGTCGCGCGAACGGCATTCGCGCAACGGCTGTACGAGCGCATGGGTTTCACCGAAACGGCCGCTTATTACCCGAATCCCGTGCCGGGGACACGTTTTCTCGAACTCGTCTTTTGAAGCGAAAACACGGCCGCGATTTCCATTTGACGAGAAGATGCAGGCGCGACTTGCATGTAGCTGGCATTTCATGCAAGCGCACCTGCGCGCGCGCTGGTCGGCAATTGTCAAACCGGCCCGCGAGACCCATGCCCGGCTATGAACGTTTTGATCTGAAGTATTAACCTCGGGCCTTTGCTGCCGATATACATCGGCAGAGTGACCGGAACTGGCCTGAGTTCAATATGCTTTCCTCCCCAACGGAACAGACGTCCGACGCCGGATTTCGAATCCGGTTTCACCGACGTTCGCTGGAACATCAGCGACCCCTTTCGATCGTGACGATGGCGTTTATCGTCGTTGCGTTCGTGACGTTCGTCTTCGCGCGTTGCCTCGTGGCGGGACCGGCCGCGCCGCTCGCATGGCGTCTCGCGTGCGCCGCGGGTCTCGCGCTGCTCGTCGCCGCCATTGCGCGCACGAAGAGCACGTGGGTGTTCGGCGGTATCGGCGTCGCGTACACGCTGCTCCTGCTGGCGGGTCTCGTGCTGAACATCGCGGGTCTTGACGAACCGTTGCTGTGGGCGCTGCCCGCGATGGTGGTGATCCCCGTTTGCGCAGCGCCGTTATGGCTCACGCCCATGCACTTCTGCGTCGGCACGGCGCTGTTCTATGCGACGGGCGCGCCGCTGCTGCTGAACCTGCCGCATCCGCAGCGCGATGTGAGCGCCGTGTGCTGGATGTGGATGGCGATCGCCGCGTCGACGGCGGCCGTGTTGCATCTCGGTTTTTACCGGGTCAGGCGCAACCGTTTTCTGCTCGAAGACCGGCTCGCGCGGCTCGCCGCCACCGATCCGCTGACGGGACTGCAAAACCGCCGCTCGTTCCTCGAACAGGCGGCGCTGCGGCTGTCGAAGCTGGACAGCCGCACGAAAGTCAGCGCGATATTTCTCGACATCGATTACTTCAAGTCGCTCAACGACCAGTTCGGCCACGCGGTCGGCGATCAGGCGCTATCGGACGTCGCGCGCGTGCTGAAGGAACTGACGGCGTCGCACGACATGGTGAGCCGCATCGGCGGTGAAGAGTTCGCGCTGCTGCATGACGCGGCATTGCGCCCCGCCACGCAACTGGCCGACGCACTGCGCGCGGCGATCGGCCGTATCGCGCGTCCCGATGGCCACCTGAGCGCGAGTTTCGGCGTTGCCGAGTACCGGCCCGGCGAGAGCGTGATGGCGCTGCTCGATCGCGCGGATGAGGCGCTGCTGCGCGCGAAGCATTCGGGGCGCAACCGGGTGTGCGCCGAACGCATGGCCGTTGTCGAGTCCGTGCGCCTGACGTGGACGCACGACCGCGCGGACGACGTGTCGTCGCAGCCTCTCCTGCGCCAGCAGTGGGACGACTTCTGGCTGACCTCGCATTTCCAGCCGCTCTACAGCCTGTCGCATCAGAAGCAGGTCGGCTTCGAGGCCCTGCTGCGCGGCGAGCGCGAGGACGGCGCACAGGTGCCGCCCGCCGTGCTGTTCTCGCCGCAGCCGTTCAGCGATCAGGGCGCGCTGGACCGCGCAAGCCACGCGCTGCATCTGGGCAACGCGCGCCGCCTCATTCCCGACGACGCGTGGATCTTTCTCAACATTCTGCCCGCGACATTCGTCGCCGAAGGCTATCCCGGCCAGCTCGCGCACATCGCGCGCTCGGCCGGGCTCGAGCCGGAGCGCGTGGTGCTCGAACTGCTGGAGTCACATGGCGGCAGTGTGGACGATTTGTCGCGCGCGGCGAGCCGGTATCGCGAGCACGGCTTTCTGATCGCCGTCGACGATTTCGGCGCGGGGCATTCGAATCTCGACCGTCTGCTGCGCATCCGGCCCGATCTCGTGAAGCTCGACGGCGAGCTGATCCGTGCGACGAGCCCGGACGTCGAGCAGCCGATCCTGCCGAGGCTCGTCTCTCTGCTGCATCAGGCGGGCATGCTGGTCGTCGTGGAGGGCGTCGAGACGACGGAGCAGCTGATACTCGCCGTCGAATCGAACGTCGACTTCGCGCAAGGCTATCTGCTTGGCCGTCCTGCGCCTTCCGTCACGCCGCCCGATGCGGTGCACCGGCGCATCGACGATGCATTCGACGTGATCGCGCAAGGGCGCGCGCATCAGCATGCGTTGTTCGAATCGGAAGTGCAGCCGTACCGGCAGGCGCTCGACGCGGGCGTCGATGCATGGCTCAAGGGCGTGCCGCTCAACGATGCGTTCTACGATCTCGCGCAACTGGAGCTATGCATCAGCTGCTTCGTGCTCGACGATACGGGCAGGCAGATCGGACATGAAGTGCCGGGCAAGGCGTCCGCTGTCGATGGCGGGTCGCTTCATCCCGTCGCGAATCCGCGCGATGCGCGCTGGGATCATCGGCCGTATTTCCGCAATGCCGTGCTGCGGCCGGGCGTGCCTATTACGAGCAGCCCGTATCTGTCGCTCGCGAGCGGCAGGCCGTGCATCGCGGTGACGGTCGCATTGCAGTCGCACGCGGGACGCTGCGTGGTCGGCGCGGAACTGGACTGGTCTCTGCGGCGGCTGCCCTGGCCGACGGCCGAACATTGGTGATGCCTCGTGCGTGATGCGTCAGACGACGGATGCTCTGGCGAATTGTTCGAGCAGCGCGCACGCCTGCTCGTGGAGATCGGCATCGTTGGGCCGAAGCGCGAAGCGCATCGACCCCGTCAAGCGCGCAAAGTGCTTGCTGGTGCTGCGCGCATAAGCGGGGTCGTAATGCAGATCGATCAGTTGCTCGAACAGTTCGACGCGGCGGTCCTCGTCGATCATCGTCTGCCATTCGCCGATTCTCTCGTAACCGTGCAGTTCCACGAGCTTCGCGAGTTGTGACTTGAAGAACTCGCGATCGTCGAACAGGTGCGCGTAGTCCTGCAGCAGCAGACGGATGCGCTCGCCGCGCTCCGTGTCCACTCTGACACACGTGCCGCGATGAATCTCCTGCGTCAGCGACGCGGGCAACGATACTGAACCGATGCGGCGGCTCTCCGCTTCGACGAACACGGGCTGCTGCGTATCGAAGCCGCGCAACGCGGACACCAGTGCGGTGTCGAACGCTTTCTGCGAGGGCTGCGGCGCGTGCGGCAGCATGCCGAGAATCGAGCCGCGATGCGCGGCGAGCGCTTCGAGATCGAGCGTCTGCGCATCGGCCCCGGCGAGGGCGTTGAGCAGCCGCGTCTTGCCGCTGCCCGTATGGCCCGCGAGCACGATATAGCGGAACTGCCGGGGCAGCGCGTCGAGCGCTTCGACGACGCCCCGCCGATAGCTCTTGTAGCCGCCGTCCAGTTGGCGCGCGCGCCAGCCGATCAGGTTGAACCAGGTCGTCATTGACCCCGAACGCTTGCCGCCGCGCCAGCAATAGATGAGCGGCCGCCAGTTGCGCGGACGGTCCGCGAAGGTCGTCTCGAGGTGCGCGGCTATGTTGCGCGACACCATTGCGGCGCCTTGCCGGGTCGCCTCGAACGGCGACACCTGCTTGTACATCGTGCCGATGATCACGCGTTCCTCGTTGGACAGCACGGGCGCGTTGATTGCGCCGGGGATGTGGTCTTCGGCGAATTCGAGCGGCGTACGGACATCGACGATTTCGTCGAAGTCCGCTAATTGATCGAGCGGGACGAGAAGCGATTTCAAGGGCTGAAACAGACGGGCAGTCGCGGCGCGACGTAATGCCCGATTATCGCATGTCGCGCAAATGTGGCCGGTCGCGTGCGTTCGCGTACTGCGAAGGGCCGGCGCGTGCAATTAGATCACGTTATGATGTAAACTGCCGAAAACGATGTAAGGTTGGTGCGGCCGTGGCCGCATCAGGCACGATTAGCTGGAATTGCCGTGCATGCACGGCCAACGTACTCGCGGAGGCGCAACATGTCGATTTCATCGGTATTGCACTGGGGTCTCGGAAACGCGCGTCGCCATGTTGCCCCGGACAATGGGCGCAGCGGCAACGGCGGACCGCCCGATGCCGGGCATCGCGCACGGGAGCCGCAGGACGAGCGGCATGTGCTGCTCGACGAACTGCAGCGGCAGGCCTATCTGCGAGAGCTGCTGCGGCTCACTTGCGCGGACGTGATGCGCAAGCCGCCCGTCACCGTGTCCGTCGATGTAACCATCGGCGGCGCGTTGAAGGTGCTCGATTCACATCACATCAAGCTGCTGCCCGTGGTCGACGCAGCGGGGCGTCTGAAGGGCGTAGTGACGCATGTCGATCTGCAGCCACTCGACGAGTTTCTGCCCTTCCTCAAGCTCGCTTCCGTTGCGACCGCCCCTGAGAGCGAAAGACGCGAATGGCCCGTGACGACCGTGATGTCGAGCCACGTCCAGTATGTCGAGGCGACGACGCCGCTGACGGAGGTGATTCCGCGCTTCACGAAAAACGGGCATCACCATTTGCCCGTCGTGGAAGAGGGCGCGCGCGTCGTGGGCATGCTGACCCAGGCCGACATCGTGAAGATCATGTGCGGCCAGTAAGCGGGGTCAGCAAGCGGGGCCAGCAAGCGGGGCCAAAGCGGGGCCAGTAAGCGGGCCAGCAAGCGGGGCCAGTAAGCGGCCTCCAGCAACGGGCTCACGCGCTCAGCCTGCACTTCGCACCTGCTTGCGCGGCCAGTTGCGCCGCGTGTTCCGCCACCGCCTCGCCGATCGCACCGCCGACCAGGATCACCGCGGGGCTTGCGATCTGTTCCGACGCCGCGCGCGCCGCGATCTCGCCGAGCGTCGCGCAAATGCGCCTCTCGCGCGACGTGCCCGCCCATTGCACGACGGCGGCGGGCGTATGGGCAGGAAGCGCGTTGCCCAACGCCGCGCTGATGCTGTCGATGCGGCTTGCGCCCATGTAAATTGCGAGCGTCATGCCCGTGGCCGCGAGCGTCGTCCAATCGGGCTCGGTGCCGTCGCGCAGATGCGCCGTCACGAAGATGACGCCTTGGCAATGATCGCGATGCGTGAGCGATACGCCGAGCCCGGCGGCCGCCGCGAAGCCGGACGAGATGCCGTTGACGATATCGACGGCGATGCCCGCGTGCCTAAGATCGGCGATCTCCTCGCCCGCGCGGCCGAACAGCAGGGCGTCGCCGCCCTTGATCCGCACCACATGCCTGCCTTGCAGCGCATAACGGCGCATCAGGCGCTGGATGAACGCTTGCGGCGTCGACTTGCAGCCGCCGCGCTTGCCGACCTTCACCACGCGTGCATGCGGCGCCTTCAGCGTGGTGATTTCGTCGTTCACGAGGTCGTCGATCAGCAGCACGTCGGCCGCCCCGATAGCTTTGGCCGCCCTGAAAGTCAGCAGGTCCAGATCGCCCGGTCCTGCGCTGACCAATGTGACTTTGCCTGTGTTCATCGTTTTCTCCGTCGCGTGGTCGTCATTCGAGGCGTCCATGCAAAACGGCGTCCCGCTCGTGCATGCACGAAGGGGACGCCGCTGTCCTGGGTATTGCTGCTCGTGTGTCGATGCCGGCGCCTTTGCCGGACACGCCAACTGTGCAAGAACGGGGCCAGTGGCGTCGGCGACAGCGTGATCCGTCCGCGAGCGCCGGCCTGGGCTGCGCCGAGCGCGATGCCGAGGTAGGGGCGCATGTCACACGCGAGCCTTTGCCATTACGAGACAAGCGCACCCGTCCAGTGCTGTGGCGCACCACATGAGTGCTCCGAAGCGTCATGATGATTCGCTCGCCGCCTTGGCACGGCAACCGTCGACGTCCCGCAAAACCTTGCGCGGGCGTGCCTGCAACGCGAACCGAAGCGAATGGCATATGGCTTGCATGAACAAACCGCCGCGGCATCGACGACGAGCCGCGCCGCAGCGGGTTTTTTCGCAACATCGAACAGGACAATGGCGTCCCCTTGGTCTGGTTTTCTAACCGGACCGTCGGGACGCCGTTCGCGTTTACTGTCGCTCAACTTTCTCGCTCAACTTGCTCGCCCAACTTTCGCGTGCTCTTCACGTTGCAGCGGAAGAGCGCACATGGAGACGAAATGAAGCAGCGCATCTTGACGTTGACGGGTTTCTTCACACGGCACCCGACGTCGACCGATTCACCCACGACCGCGGACGAAGACCGTTTGCGTCATGGCGCGAGCATGCGCCCCGAGCGGTTGAGAGGCCGGCGCGGGACGCGTGCGCGGATGCGCCGTGGCGACGTGTACAGGTCCGCTCGCGCCGCAGGCTGTGCCGGTTGAATGGGCACGACTGCGCCGCGCGGCAACGTAGTCCGATAACCTCGATGGCCGGCAACACATTGCGACATTTCGTATGAACGAAGTGCCTACACTTTTTGGTTCACTTCAGCCAAAGGACAGGTTGCGCAATGACAGACGCCACACAGCAGATCCAGAAGAACTACGACGATTGTCCTTATTACTCTTTCCCGTATCACCAGAGCGCGCCGGAGCATCTGGCCGCCGTCGCGCATGTGTTCGGCCTTTCCGCGCCCGACGTGCGCACGGCACGCGTCCTTGAACGGGCTGTGCTGCCGGCGGTAACCTCATTCCGTTCGCAGTGCGCAATCCACAGGCGCGAGTGGTCGGCATCGATCTTTCCGGTGCGCAGATTCAGGATGGGCGCGCCCGGGTCGAGCGTCTGCAATTGAAGAACCTCGAACTGGTCCAGAAGGATCTCGTGTCGGTGACGAAGAAGTTCGGCCAATTCGACTACATCCTCTGTCATGGCGTGTATAGCTGGGTGCCGGAAAAGGTGCAGCAAGCGATCTTGCGCATCTGCCGCGAGAATCTTTCCGCACGGGGCATCGCGTACATCGGCTACAAGACCTATCCGGGCTGGAAGGCGCACGAAATCGTGCGCGACGCGATGTTGCTGCGCGCGGGCGAGCGCGAAGGCGGTGCCGAGCGTCTTGCTTATGGGCGCGGCATGCTCGACTTTCTGCATCAGCACGCGCGGCGCGACAGCGTACTCGCGCGGGCGATCGAACAGGATCATGCGATGATCCGGACCTTCGACGCCGCCTACGTGATTCACGACTTTCTCGCATCGACGAATGCGCCGTGCTATTTCAGGGACTTCGCGGCGCGCGCGGATGAACATGACCTCGCCTATCTGGCCGACGCCGATCCGCCGCTGATGTTCGCCACGAACTACGGCGACGAAATCGCGCGCTTGCTGTTCGACGAATGCGGGCACAGCCAGGTATTGCTCGAGCAATATCTGGATTTCGTCACCGACCGTGCATTTCGACGCTCGCTGCTGGTGCGCAAGGAGCGCGCGGGCGACATCGGCTATAACGTGCAGGCCACGCGGCTGCGCGGGCTTCACGTGGCGGCGCAACTCGCGTGCGCGCAAGGCGAGGCGCGCATCGACGATTCGCCGCAGCCGTTCAGCGCGGCCAACGGCAACGCCGTCGTGCTCGACAACGCCGTCGCGAAGCTGGCGGCCGAGGCGCTCACGCGAGCCTGGCCATTCACGATGGGGTTCGACGAGCTGCATCGCGTCGTGCAATCGAAGTTGCCCGAGACAGAGCAAGCACGCAACGTCACGGAAGGACGACTCGTCGCGTTCTTCAACTCGATCGTGGTTCAGGGCATCGGGCGTTATCGGCTGACGCCGCTCGTGCGGCAAGGGGAGCATCCGTGCGTCGACAAGGCCGCGCGCGACTATCCGGCATATCTGCCGCAAGGCCAGGCCGTGCACACATTCAACGGATGGCACGAGCCCGTTTTGCTAAACCCGGTGATGCACTATCTGCTGCCCCATCTCGACGGCAGCCACACGCGCGAAGCGTTGCTTGCGATGCTCGCCCGGGCAGTCAGCGAAGGCACGCTTACGATCGAAGCGGCCGGCGCTCAGGCCACGCTCGCAGCCGAACTGGATCGCGTGCTGGCGCTGCTGTGCGCGTGAATGTCTGCTACTGTTGACTGATTCGCGCCGCTCGTCATATCCGGCGCGCTCACCGTTCACGGGAGAGGACTGTCATCATGCAGACATTCGAATGTGTGTTGCCCGCCGCCGCCGCGCTCGGCGAATGTCCGCGCTGGGACGAGCGCCGCGCGAAGCTGTGGTGGGTCGATATCCAGGCGCCCGCGCTGCATGGCTTCGATCCGAAGACGGGGCAAGACACGTCGATTGCGATGCCCGAGAACATCGGATGCTTTTCGCTGACCGAGGACGACGGATTCATCGCCGGCATGCGCACGGGCATTTTTCTGCTCGACGCGAAAGGGCAGGTCGTTCGCAAGCTGTGCGCCAACCCGGAGAACCCCGCGACGAGCCGCTTCAACGATGGCCGCTGCGATGCGCGCGGCCGCTTCTGGCTTGGCACGCTCGACGAACCGAAGGCGGGCAACGCGGCGTCGCTCTATCGCTATGCGAACGCCGCGCTGACGAAGATCGATGCGGGCCTGCTCACGTCGAACGGCATGGCGTTCAGCCCCGACTATCGCTGGTGCTACCACTCGGATACGCCGCGCTTCACGATCTACCGGCATCCGTACGACATCGAAAGCGGCGAGGTCGGGCCGCGCGAAGACTGGATGAAATTCGAGCCGACGCCGACCGATCGCGGGCGTCCCGATGGTGCCTCGGTGGATAGCGAAGGCTACTACTGGTCCGCGCTTTATGAAGGCGGGCGCGTCGTGCGCATTTCACCCGAAGGCAAGATCGTCGAGGAACATCGGCTGCCCGCGCGTTGCCCGACGATGTGCGCGTTCGGCGGCGACGATCTGCGCACGCTCTATGTGACGACGGCGCGTCAAGGCCGCCCGGCTGAAGAAATCGAACAGTATCCGCAGTCGGGTGGCGTGTTTGCGATGCACGTCTTTGTCCCGGGTCTGATCGAAAAGCGCAGTGCGTTGCGTGTGACGGATTGATTGCGCGCCACGCCGCACGCGATGCGGCGCGCTCGCGGCCGCCGCCATGCCGCGCCGGTATCTGCCGCCGGCATGCAGGCATCGCTCGATGCTGCCGGTATCATATGCGCCTGTCCATGAACGCGAGCCGAATCGATCGACATGTCGAGCACATCACGCACCGCAAAGCGCGCCATCGAAGCGCGCGCCCCTACGCTTGCCGGTCCGCCGCGCATGTCCGATGTCGCGGCGCTGGCGGGCGTATCGAAGATGACGGTGTCGCGCGTGCTGGCAGGCCAGGGCGTCGCGCCCGCGACGCGCGAGCGCGTGCAGCAGGCCATCGACGAACTCGGCTATGTCGCCGACGCAGCGGCGGGCGCGCTGTCCTCGGGCCGCTCCGCGTTCGCCGCCGTGCTCGTGCCGTCGCTCGCCAGCTCCAATTTCTCCGACACCGTGCGCGGACTCACGGCGGCGCTCGAACCGCACGGCCTGCAACTGCTGATCGGCGACACCGACTACGATCTCGAACGCGAAGAGCGGCTCGTGCGTTCGATGCTGCGTCATCAGCCGCGCTGCATTGCGCTGACGGGCTCGCAGCACACGGGCGCGACGCGCGAACTGCTGGTGCGCTCGGGCGTCCCCGTCGTCGAGATGTGGGATCTGCCTGCATCGCCGATCGATGCCGCCGTGGGCTTTTCGAATGCGAAGGCGGCGCGCGAGATGGTCCGCTATCTCGTCGAACGCGGCTATCGGCGCATCGGCTTTCTCGGCGGAGCGAGCGAACGCGATAAGCGCGGCCTCGAACGTCTGAAGGGTTATCTGCAGGAAGTGAAAGCGCAGGGGCTCGGCGAGCCGCGCGTCGTGCGCCTGGGCGAATCGCCCGTCACGATGAGCCACGGTGGGCCCGCGCTCGATGCGCTGCTGCAGCAGTGGCCCGACACGGACGCCGTGATGTGCGTGAGCGACATGTCCGCGTTCGGCGCGATCATGCAGTGTCACAGGCGCGGCTTGTCGGTGCCCGGCGATATCGCCGTCGCGGGCTTCGGCAATTTCGAAGTGGCGGCATGCTGCACGCCCTCCATCACGACCGTTTCCGTCGATGCTTACGGCATCGGCGCGCGCACGGGCGAAGCGCTGCTCGTCGCACTTGCCGCGAGCGACGGCGCAGGCGCCGCGGCACGCGTGTCCGCGCGCAAGAACGTGAAGATCGACTACACGGTCATTGCGCGCGAAAGCGCGTGACATCGCTCCTTTTTGTTTTTCAGCGGCACCGTGCAATCATGAATTGATGTTGCCGGTCACGCTGCGTTTGCTTCACGCCAGGTGCTTGCGCTGCCTGGCGTTTTCCATTGCGCCGACGCCTTTGAACGTATGCATACCGGTCGGTCGCGTTTTATCGAATGCGCTTAGAATGCCAAGCGAATAGCGTGAAGATCGAGACGCATCGATAGCGTCATCATGTATGGAGAGTGTGTTGTGCAATTTCTGAATCGCACGGTAGCCTGGGCAAATCGCATTGTGCCGACGCTGTGTGTCGGCGTCGCGCTAAGCGCTGGCACGGCGGCGCATGCCGCGAACCAGAGCGCGCCCAAGGCCGGCGACACGCCCGGCGCGCAGGCGAGCACCGTCGCGGCACAAGAGCACATCACGCCGGACGATCCCGTCAAGGTGCGTGATGCGCTCGCCGGCCAGATGCCCGGCGCCGCGCCGCACTCGCTCAGCGAGCGCCTGCGCAATCTCGCGCGCGAGCCGTTTGGTCACATCTTTCGCGGCCATGCGGCGGCGACTGACAACGGCCAGCGCACGTTTCTCTTCATGATTCCCGCGCCGCACGGCATTCTGTACCGGTCGAATACGGATATGCTGAGCGTGAACGTGCCGCTTGCGAGCGACGAGCATCCCGATGCAATTCAGCTTTACGAGAGCATCGTTGGCCCGAGCGGACGAGGACTGGTCATCGCGCCCGATGCAAAGGCAAAAGGCTATATCCAGAAGATCGACTCGATCGAATTGAGGACGCAAGGCAAGACGAAAACGACGGCGCGCGGACGTCTGAAGCTCTCGCAAGAGAACTTCGAGAAGGCCGACGACTACTTCGCCGTGGTGCTCGTCTGCACGCTCGAGCCGCCGTATCTGACGGAAACGCGCGAACACGACGAGCCGACGGATGAAGAGCCCACCGACGTCACTCGCAGAGTCTCGACTCTGCACGGCAACATTCAGGCCGTCTGGCTCGTGAACCGGAAGGACGGCACAGTGCTCTCCAAGGGACTGCGCCTCGCGAAATAGCCGATGCGCGTGTCATGTCGCGCGAAAGCGCACGCGCGTACCCTTCTGCGACATTTTCTTTCTGATGCGGTAAGGTATATCACTTCTCACAGCAGCGGCAGTCCCTCGCAACATTTCACATCGGAGAATAAGCTATGAAGGCAAAGTGGGCAGCGGTTCTGATCGCGGCGTCGACGTTTGGCGTGGTGTGCGGCCAGGCGAGCGCACAAGTGGCGGGTGCGCAGACCATCGGCGTGAGCGTCGAGCAGGAATCGCTCATCATCAACGGCTGGAGTGCGAAGAAGAGTCTGCTCGGCAAGCCGATCTACAACGAACAGGGCCAGAAGGTCGGCGTGCTGCATGACATCATCATTTCGCCGGACAACGCTGCTTCGTTTGCGATCGTCGCCGCGCACCAGTTCCTCGGCGTGTCGCAGCATGACGTGGCCGTGCCGTTCTCGCAGATCGACTATTCGGGCGGCAAGCTGGTGTGGGCGGGCGCGACGAAGGACGCCGTGAAGGCGATTCCGGCGTTCCAGTACACGAAGGTCCGCGCGACGCCGATGGCGCGCAAGGAATACAGCGAGCACCACTGAGCGGCCTCACAGGCGCGCGATTGGCTCGCATGAGCTGATTGCAGATGCAAAAAAACGCGCGGCAGCCCTGGGGCTGCCGCGCGTCGTTTGAGAAGGCCGCGCGTTCCATGCGCGGCCGTATGCATCAGCTGCGTTCGAGGAACGGGCGCAGCTTGTCCGCGCGGCTCGGGTGATTGAGCTTGCGGATCGCCTTGCCTTCGATCTGGCGAATACGCTCGCGGGTTACGTCGAACTGGCGGCCCACTTCTTCGAGCGTCAGTTCCGACGCCGTATCGATACCGTAGCGCATGCGCAGCACCTTCGCTTCGCGCGGCGTGAGCGCGTCGAGCGCTTCGTCGATTGCGCGGCGCATGTTCGCATGAACCGCAGCATCTGCGGGCGACGTCGCGGACGTATCTTCGATCATGTCGCCGAGCGTCGTATCGGCATCTTCGCCCACGGGCGAATCGAGCGAGGCCGGGTTCTTCGCGATCTTCAGGATGCTGCGGATCTTCGCCTCGGGCATGTCCATGCGCTCGGCGAGCACGGACGGATGCGGCTCCTGGCCCGTCTGCTGGACGATCTCGCGCTGAATGCGATTCAGCTTGTTGATCGATTCGATCATGTGGACGGGCACACGAATGGTGCGTGCCTGGTCCGCGATCGCACGCGTGATGGCCTGACGGACCCACCACGTCGCGTACGTCGAGAACTTCCAGCCGCGGCGGTATTCGAACTTGTCCACTGCCTTCATCAGGCCGATGTTGCCTTCCTGGATCAGATCGAGGAAGTGCATGCCGCGATTGACGTACTTCTTCGCGATCGAGATGACGAGACGCAAGTTCGCTTCGATCATCTCGCGCTTGGCCTGGCGCATCTTCGATTCAGCCGAGCCGAGCTTCTTGTTGATCTGCTTGAGCTGTTGCAGCGGCAGCGCAATCGCCGCTTCGATATCGACGAGCTTCTGCTGTTCCGACTGAATGGCGGGCAGGTGGCGTTCGAGCGCCGGGCCGTAGGCCTTCGACTTCGCGGCCGTGCGCGTCGTCCATTCGAGATCGGTTTCGCTGCCCGGGAACGATTCGACGAACGCTTCGCGCGGCATGTCGCAGCGGTCCACGGCGATCTGCAGGATGTTGCGCTCGATTGCGCGAACCTGCGCGACCTGCGCCTGCACGTCCGCGCACAGCCGGTCGATGGTCTTCGCGGTGAAGCGGATCGGCGTGAGCTCCTGCTGGATCGACTCGCGCAGGTTCGCGATGGCCGCCGCGCGGCGCTTGTCCGTGACAGGCATGTCAGGCACGCTCTCGAACAGTTTGCGCACGCGCTCGAAAATCGCGAGGCTGTCCGCAGTCAGTTGCTCGAGGCGCGCGGCGTTGGCTTTTTCGCCGCCGTCATCGGAGAGGTCGCCGTCTTCGTCGTCCGAATCGTCGTCCGAGGCGCTCGCTTCCAGTTCTTCTTCCGCTGGGGCTTCCGCGGCATCGTCGTCGAGTTCGGCGGCTTCGCTTGCGTCGCTGATGCCGTCGACCAGTTCGTCGATGCGGATTTCACCCGCGACGACGCGGTCCACGTCCGCGAGAATCGTCGAGACGATGGACGGGCACATCGCGATGGTCTGCACCATCTCCTGCAGGCCAGCTTCGATACGCTTCGCGATTTCGATTTCGCCGGCGCGCGTGAGCAGCTCGCTCGCGCCCATTTCGCGCATGTACATGCGCACGGGGTCGGTGGTGCGGCCAAATTCGGAGTCGACCGTGGACAGCGCGACTTCCGCTTCTTCATCTGCCTGATCGTCCGTTGCGGCCGCCGACGGGCCGTCGTTCAGAAGCAGCGTTTCCGCGTCGGGCGCCGTTTCGTACACGGAGACGCCCATTTCGCCGAACGTGCTGACGATGGTTTCCATCGCGGCCGTTTCGGTGAAATTGTCGGGAAGGTGGTCGTTGATATCGGCGTGCGTCAAATAGCCGCGCTCGCGGCCTAGCGCGATTAGCGCGCGCATCTGACGTTGACGCTCTTCAGCGAGGGTTTCCATCAGCGCCGCGTCTTGCGGCACGGCGGCGGGTTGTGCCTTCGCTTTTGCGGCGCGCTTGGGCGCCTTCGGTGCGGTCGTTTCGAACTGGGAGTTATCCCGGTCAAGCTTTGCCAATGCGTTCTCCTCGGCAGGCTGTTTCGCTTCCCCGCGCGCGCACGCGCGGCAGGCGGCGTGACCTGTCGGATCGTGAGGGAGGGCGGGGTGTTGCACGAATCGATTGACGCGGAACCATGCGCGCGAGGCCACTTGCGAAGCCCACTGAAATACCAGTGGCTACACAGGGCCTTCCGCGCAGTGCCTTCCAATGGGACGCAATTCGACGCGTGCGGAAAAGTGAATCTGCGAGTATAGCAGAGAATGTGGTGCGGTGCACCACTTTATGTATGCCCGGATGCGCCACGATGGTGCGCGGACGGCGGATCAGCGGTCACGGGAGAGATCGGACGCGACGATGCCCGCGAGCGCCGCGGCCAGCAGGCAGCCGACCGTCAACAGCGTCTTGGCGACGGCCATCGACACATGCTCCGGTCCGATCACCGCAAACGCGCCGACCATCAGCCCGACGACCGACAGCGCGAACATCGCCCAAGGCGTGCCGCCGTGCTTCGCGGCATCCCTGTGCGCGGCGCAGGCGCGGTGCTGCGCGCGTTCCAGTTCGGGAACGGTAGACGGCGATGGCACGGCGGGAGCTTTCGACGAAGAAGGGATAGAAGTTATCTTAGGCGACGCATCGTTCATTTCGACAACGTGTTTCTTTCGAACCGGTAACTGAGCCAGGGGGACGCATGCCGCTGACGCGAACGTGCGCGAGATCCATGATGTTATGACATGACGGTTTGCGCGTCAGTGCAGCAAGCTGCGCTGTGCAGAAGTACAACGTCTCGCGGCTCGAAACGGTTTACACGCGCGGGTCGGCGGCTCGCGGCTCATCACGTCCCGGCCGGGCCGTTCTCGTCTGCCGGCGCGCCTCGGCCGCTTCGCTCACGTCCCAGAACGACAGCACCTGCACCGACAGCCGGCAGCGATGCCAGTACATGCCGTGCAGGCGGCGCCGGATGTTGTTCAGCGTCGTCCAGTTGGCGCCTTTGATCGCGACGAGCGCGGCGGGATGCTCGTCGGCCGCGCCGACCAGATCGATTTCGCGGCAGTCCGCGTGCGAATAGCGGAACACGAGCGCCTTGATTTCGTCGACTCTGGGTTGGTGCGGCAGACCACTGATCAGGAGCTTCATGCTGATGCCTGCTTTCAGCCGATAATGCTGACGCCGCCGTCGACGAAGATCGTGTTGCCCGTCATGCGGCGCGCGTAGGGCGTCGCGAGGAACGCGCACGTGTAGCCGACGTCCATGATGTCGACCAGTTCGCCGATGGGCGCGCGCTCGGCCGCTTCGTTGAGCAGCAACTCGAAGTCCTTGAGACCCGACGCGGCGCGCGTCATCAGCGGCCCCGGCGAGATCGGATGCACGCGGATGCGCTTCGGCCCGAGCTCATGCGCGAGGTAACGGCACGATGCTTCGAGGGCCGCCTTCACGGGGCCCATCAGATCGTAGTTCGGCACGACGCGCGACGCGCCCAGATAGCTCATCGCGAACATCGATCCGCCATCGTCCATCAACGGCGCGGCGAGGCGCGCCATGCGGATGAACGAATGGCACGACACGTCCATCGCCACCGAAAAGCCTTCCGCCGAACTGTTCAGCAATCCGCCTTGCAGGTCCGCTTTCGGCGCGAACGCGATCGAATGCACGGCGACGTCTAGCCGTCCCCACGCATTGCGGATTTCATCGAACACGGCTTCGAGTTCGCCGGGTTTCGACACGTCGAGCGGCAGCAGCAGCGACGCGCCGAGTTCCTGCGCGAGCGGCTCGACATAGGCCTTTGCCTTGTCGTTCAGATACGTGATGGCCAGTTCCGCGCCGAGCTCGCGGAACGCACGTGCGCAGCCGTATGCGATCGAGTGTTCGTTGGCGATGCCGATGATCAGTACCTTGCGTTGCGCGAGCACCTGGCCCGTTGGCTTGTCCATGCTCAATCCTCCAGCCGGCGAAGCGCGTGCCGGGCGATCATCAGTTCTTCGTTGGTGGGAATCACCCATACGTCGACGGCGCTTTTCGCATCGCTGATGCGCGGACCGTGACGTTTGTTCGCCGCATCGTCGAGCGATACGCCGAGCCACGCGGCAAGCGTGCAGGCGCGTTGGCGTACGACGTCCGCGCGTTCGCCGATGCCCGCGGTGAACACGATCGCATCGAGCCCGCCGAGTGCGGCCGCGAGCGAGCCGAGCTCGCGCGAAATCCGGTAGCAAAACAACTCGACGGCTTCGGCCGCTTTGGGATCGTCGCTCGCGAGCAGCGTGCGCATGTCGCTGGAAATGCCGGATACGCCGAGCAGGCCCGAGCGCTTGTACAGCAGCGACTCGATCGCGCGCGCGTCCATCTTTGCTTCATCCATCATCCACAGCACGACGCCGGGATCGAGACTGCCCGAGCGTGTGCCCATCACGAGCCCTTCGACGGCTGTGAAGCCCATCGTGCTCGCGATGCTTCTGCAATTGTCGAGCGCCGTCATGCTTGCGCCGTTGCCCAGATGCAGCACGACTGTCTTGCCCTTCGCCGCGCGTTCGTCGACTTGCGGCAACACGCTGGCGATATATTCGTACGACAGCCCGTGAAACCCGTAACGCCGCACGCCACGGCTCGTGATGTCGGGGGGCAGCGCGAAGCGGGTCGCGACGGCGGGCTGCGTGTGATGGAACGCGGTATCGAAGCACGCGATCTGCGGCACCTGCGCATTGCGCGCCATGATCGAGCGGATCACCGCGAGATTGTGCGGCTGATGCAACGGCGCGAGGGGCACGAGCGCTTCGAGTTCTTCCAGTACGTGCGCATCGACGCGCACGGGCGCGGAGTACCGTTCGCCGCCATGCACGACGCGATGGCCGACGGCGCGCAGCGTCGCGCGGCCCTGGCCGTGGCTGCGCAGCCAGTCGAGCAGAAACGCGATCGCGTTGTCATGCCCGAGCCGTTCGCCTTCCGGCCAGCGTTTGTCTTCGATCACTTCGCCGTTTTGCCGCTTCGCCGTGAAGCGCGGATTCGTGTAGATCTCTTCGAGCTTGCCGCCCGCGATGGGATCGAGCGTCGTGCCGTTCACGGCGAACGCATGAAACTTGATGCTCGATGAACCCGCGTTGATGACGAGGATGACGTCCATGCCGGCCCCTCAGACAATGGCGGCGGCGGGCTGCGCGCGCCGCGCGAGCGCGACCATCGACGCCACCGCGCACGAAGCGAGCCGCGTGATCACCGAATCGGCGCGGCTCGTGAGGATGATGGGCACCTTCGCGCCGAGCACGATGCCCGCCGCGTCAGCGCCCGCGAGAAAAGTCAGGCTCTTCGCGAGCATGTTGCCCGCTTCGAGATCCGGTACGACGAGTACGTTCGCGCGGCCCGCGACGGGCGAGACGATGCCCTTGATCTTCGCGGCCTCTTCGCTGATCGCGTTGTCGAGCGCGAGCGGGCCGTCGAGAATGCCGCCCGTGATCTGCCCGCGGTCGGCCATCTTGCAAAGCGCGGCGGCTTCGAGCGTCGACGGCACTTTCGAGTTGACGGTCTCCATCGCCGAAAGAATGGCGACGCGCGCCTCCGGAAAATGCAGCGCATGCGCGAGGTCGATCGCGTTCTGCACGATGTCGCGCTTTTCGTCGAGCGTTGGCGAGATGTTGACGGCTGCGTCGGTGATGATGAGGTAATCGCTGCGGCCCGGCACGTCCATGATGAAGCAGTGGCTCACGCGCCGCTCGGTGCGCAGCCCTGTGGCGCGCGAGACGACGGCGCCCATCAGTTCGTCCGTGTGGAGCGAGCCTTTCATCAGCGCCTCCGCCTTGCCTTCGTGCACGAGTTGCACCGCGCACTCGGCGGCCGCATGGCTGTGCGGCGCATCGACGATGGGCAAATCGCGCAGGTCGAGTTGGCCTTCCTGCGCGGCGGCTTCGATCTTCGCGCGCGGCCCGACGAGTATCGGCGCAATCAGCTTGAGACGCGCGGCTTCGACGACGGCCGACAGCGAATCGTGATCGCAAGGATGTGCGACGGCCGTCGGCGTCGGCGACAGCCTGGCCGCGATGGCGACCAGCCGCTCGTATTTATCGCGCTTCTGTTCCGACTGTTGTTCCATTTGATGTGCCCTCGTCGTTGAGCGGATCGGGATGCCTGTCATGCGCGGCGGACTGTGCCGTCCGCTTGCGCACGCGAATGCAATCTGTCATTCGACCTGCTGGCGCGCCGCCTCCGTGCGCCGCGCGGTCTTCTTCTTCGACGCCGATTCGAAAATCGTCAGCACGCGGGCGAGATCGGTGCGCTCCTGATCGTCGAGGGGCAATGTCGTGCTGAGCTTGTCGATGTCGCGCGCAGCGTTGCGGATGTTGTCGGCCGGAGTATCGGCGAGCAGGCCGGGCAACGCGTCGATCGCGGCTTCCGTGTCGAGGCGCAGCAGCGCGGCCTGCTCGCGCACGACATGCTTGAACGCAAGAATGCCTTGATCCGACAGCTTGCTGAGCATTTCGCGCGCGAGGTTGAAGCGGCGCTCGTCCGCTTCGCCATGCGTGCGCCGCACGTAGAGCAGCGCGCGCACGCTGGCTTCGACGAGGCCGCCTTCCGTCATGTCGTTGCGCAGCCGTGCGTGCTCCGCGACGATCGATGCCTCGCGCTCTTCGGTGTCGCCCGGTTCCGTCAGCGCGGCGTTCGCTGCGCTGTCGGCTCGCGGCGGCAGGCCCGCGAATGCCTGCAGCCACGGCGCGCCGTAGACGGTTTCGAAGATCTGCTCGACGGCCGCGTCGCGCATGTCCCGATAGAAATCGAGCGACGCCACGATCGCATTCGACATGACCGTCTGCATCTGCCAGAACGGATTGTCGGCGGCGACGGGCGCGCGCGCCGCTTCGACGCTTTGCGCGGCCTGCGCGACCGTCGATGCGAACGGATTGCGGTCCGACCACGATTCGTACGTGACGCGCAGCGGATGCAGCTTGCTCGCGAAATTGGCTGTCCACGGCGTCGCGCATGCGCGCACCCAAGGCTGCACGAAGCTGCGGTACAGCCCCAGATTGAAGCGCGACACATACGCAGCCGTTGCGAAACGCCGGTCGCTTTCGGGGTCGGGCTGCACGATTTCGCGCACGTCGGCGACCGTTCGCCGCGAGATCGACAGCACGTGTTCTCCCTGGATCAGATCCGCGTGCTCGGTCGCTTCCGTCTTCGGGCCCATGTGCGCTTCGTAGACGCCGGACGGCAGCAGGTCGATCAGATCGATATTGCTGACGAATTCGCGATGTTCCTTTTTCCCCGTGCTGCTCGACACGAAGATGCCGAGATGGCCGATGCTGTCGTGCGTCGCGTAGACGATGGTCTGATCGTGGCCGCGCAGATCGGCGTCGTCGCGATAGAGGTCGGTGATCCAGCCGAGCGCTTGCGGCGGCGGCGTGATGTTGTCGCCATACGAGCAGAACACGACGATCGGCGAGCGGATATTGCGCAGGTCGAGCCGCACGCCGTCCGCTGTCACGATCTCGCCGCTGACGAGCCGGTTGCCGACGAACAGGTTGTCGACGATGTACTGCATTTCGCCCGCGTTCAGGAATACGTGGCCGCCCCAGTACTTCTCGAAGCCGAGATAACGCGCCCCTTCCGAGTCGATGTTCGCGTACAGGTTGTACTGCTTGGACCAGATCGTGTTCGCGGGATTCAGGTTCTCGAAGTTCTGCACGAGCCACGCGCCGTCGAAGCGGCCGTCGCCGAGATCGCCCGTGAGCGCCGTCAGCCACGAGCCGCCGAGCATGCCGCCCGAATAGCGCATCGGATTCTTGCCGCGCCAGCCTTGCCAGTACGACACGGGCGCGCCCGCGACGATGATCGGCCCGAACAGCTCGGGGCGCATCGCGGCCGTCATCAGCACTTGCCAGCCTGCCTGGCAATTGCCGATCACGGCGGGCTTGCCGGGGCTGTCAGGGTGCAGTTCGATCACTTTTTCGAGGAACGCGGCTTCCGCGTGCATCACGTCCTCGACGGTTTGTCCCGGTATGGGGTCGGGCAAGAAGCCGACGAAATAGCACGGATGTCCGGCGCGCAGCGCCGCGCCGATCTCGCTGTCGCGCTTGAAGCCGCCGATGCCGGGTCCATGTCCCGCGCGCGGGTCCACGACCACGAACGGACGCAGGCGGCCGGGGTCGGGTCCGTCAGCGAGATCGCGGTCGGGCTTCAGGTCGTCGGGCGGCGCGATGCGCACGAGCCCATAGTTGACGGGGCGCGGCAACTGCCTTCCGTCGACGATGAGATCCGTGCCGAAATCGAGCACATTGGGCACGCGCTCCTGAAGATGCGACTGATACTGATTGCCGCGCTGGCGCATCACGTCGGCGAACAGCACGCCGCGTTGCCATGCGTCGACGGCGTATGCATAGCCTTGCGAAAGCAGGTTGCCGGGCAAAGATGCGAACGGCGTCGGCGGAATCGAAAAGCTGGCCGAAACGGACGTCGGTAGAGACTGATTCATGTCGCTTGCGCTCCCTCAAAAGGTCGGCGCCGCAGTGCCATGCGACGTTCGACGCGTGCGCTCGTCACGCACGTACCGGATGCGTTCGCATCGTCGCATTCGTCACGCGGCCTGAAACCAGGGCGAGACTTCAACGCGCCTCATCGAGGCGCTGCTTCGATCAAGATCAGCGATAAAAATGGCAGTAGCATGACGCGGACGTGAATGTCGCAAACAGCCGCACGCGACGCATGAACCTGAACGTGCGGTAATCGTTGCTGCGACGCGTCATCAGCTCAGTGTAGGACGGGAAGATTTTTCTGGCAATCTGAAAAGCGAAAACACGCTGAAGCGATACATCTGGGATCAGGTGCGCCCGCCTGCTGTGATACGCACGGCAGCGCATGCCGTGCGCCATAGAAAGGTTCAGCGGCTCGCGTCGCGGATCATGTTGCGCGCGATCACCAGTTGCTGGATCTGCGTCGTGCCCTCGTAGATGCGAAACAGTCGAACGTCGCGATAGAAACGTTCGACGGCATACTCGGACACATAGCCCGCGCCGCCGTGAATCTGCACCGCGCGATCCGCGACGCGTCCGCACATCTCCGACGCGAACAGCTTGCAGCACGACGCTTCCGTCGATACGTCCTGCCCGTCGTCGCGGCGGCGCGCGGCATCGAGCACCATCGAGCGCGCGGCGTAGATTTCCGCGCGGCTGTCGGCGAGCATCGCCTGAATCAGCTGGAACCCGGCGATCGGCTGGCCGAACTGCTTGCGCTCCATTGCATAGCGCAGCGCGTCGTCGAGCATGCGCTCGGCCACGCCGACGCAGATTGCCGAGATATGCAGGCGCCCCTTGTCGAGCACCTTCATCGCCGTCTTGAAGCCGACGCCTTCTTTGCCGCCGATCAGATTCGCTGCGCTCACGCGGCAGTTCTCGAAGATCACGTCGCAGGTATGCGCGCCTTGCTGGCCCATCTTCTTGTCGATCTTGCCGAGCGACAGGCCTGGCGTGCCTTTCTCGACGATGAACGCCGAAATGCCGCCCGCGCCCTTGATGTCGGGATTCGTGCGCGCCATCACCGTGTAGATGCCCGCTTCGGGCGCGTTCGTAATGAAGCGCTTGGTGCCATTGATCACGTAATGATCGCGCTCGCGCACGGCCGTCGTGCGCAGCGATGCCGCGTCGGAACCAGAGCCCGGCTCCGTCAGTGCAAACGACGCAATCAGTTCGCCCGATGCAAGCTTCGGCAGATAGTGGCGCTTCTGCTCGTCGGTGCCGTCGACGATCAGCCCTTGCGAACCGATGCCGTTGTTGGTGCCGACCAGCGAGCGGAACGCGGGCGACGTCTTCGCGATCTCGAACGCGGCGAGCACTTCTTCTTCCATCGTGAGGCCAAGGCCGCCGTATTCCTCGGGAATCGTCAGGCCGAACAGACCCAGCTCGCGCATCTCGCTGACGATGTCGGCGGGGATTTCATCCGTTTCGGCGACTTCGTTTTCAGCGGGCACGAGACGCTCGCGCACGAAGCGCGCAAGCGAATCGAGAAGAATGGACAGTGTTTCCTGATCGCGAATCATCGTGTACCTGTATGCAAGGGCGCGGTTCGCGTCGCGCGCAAGCGCCGGTGTCCATAGCGGACGCCGTTTATGCGCGCGATGCGCCGCGCCGGTTCATTTTGGCCGCCCGATGGCGGCTTCCACTCGTTCGACGAAGGCCGCGCGAGACGCGGCCCGAGGTTGTTCTCCAGCTTGTCGACGCTCAGCACGAAGGCAGGGCCGCCGCGGTCGAACGCACGGTTTTATATTACAAAGCCGGTTGGGTAAACCATTCGATGGCATCAACGCTGGTTCGCCCAGCATGGGCCGTCGATCTCACCAGGCCCGCTCACCAGGCCCGCATCGACGGCTGCGCGTTGTAGCTTGGCGAACCGCCGGGACCATACGGATCGGGATTGCCAAAACGCGCCATCGATCCGTTCGTCCGTGCGCGCCTCAACTCGTCGCGCACTTCGGCGCGCGTCTTCGGGGCTGCGCCTGACGAGAGTGTGGGCAGCGCGACCGCTTGCGCCGCCGAGGCTGCCGCGGGCGGCGGCACGGGGCGACCGGCTGGCTCGTCAGCCGCTTGCGTGGCTTGCGTCACGCTTGTCATGGCGACCTGTGCCGCGACATCCGGATGCACGTGAGCCGTGCTGGCTGCGTGCTCGCCCGGCGTGCTTTCAGCGGCTGTCGTGTCCTGCGGCTGAATCGCGGCGGGCGCCGCGGTTGCTTGCGTGTCGTCGCGCGTTGCCGCCGATGCTTGCAGCGACGCCATCGCATGCACATGCGCCGTCCTTGCCGAAGCGTGCATGCGCGCATGCGTTCGAGCCTGGATTTTCGACGGCGCTTGCGAGCCGTAGCTCGCCGCCATCGGCGCTTCACGCGCGGCGAGTTCCTGTTGCAGCAGCAGCGCCTGCGGTTCGTCCTTGCGCACGGCCAGCACGGCATCGAGCAGCACCCGCGCCGACGCCAGGTCGCCGCGCTGCAGGCTGTCGTGCACCGCCTGCAGGACGCGCGCGATGCCCGCATTGGGCGAGTCGTCGAGAGGCGCTTCGCGTGTCACGGGACGAGCGGCGGACGAAAGTGCCGAGTCGAACCGGCCGTCCGTTTCTTTCGCGGCCGACTCGCGATTGCCGAACCGCAGCTCGAGCGCACCCAGCGCCAGCGCGCCGATCAGCACACCGCCTGCAACCAGCAACCGGTTGGATTCGCTCATCATGACGTTTCCTTTCGGACCACATGGCGCACGTCGATAATCGGCAGACGAAACACCGCGCGCGACGCCTGTATGTCCAATACGAGTTTTAGCAGCAAATGGATGCGCCGCGACGGTCAAGCGGAAATTCGCCAAGCTGGCGCGGGACGAACCGCCATTTTTTAGTAGCATGGCGCCAACGCATTTCTCAGGGACACGCGTGGGCTATCTGTTGGCACTGGCCGTCGGTCTGACGGCAGGCACGTTGAGCGGCGTGATCGGCACGGACTCGTCGATGATGCTGATGCCCGCATCGTCGTGCGCATGAGTCCCGCACATTCAGGCTGGTGGTCGACGGTTGATGCTCTCGTCAGCGCTGTCGCTGTTGTGGGCGGCGGGGCGTTGATCCAGGCCGTCCGCGGCGGCGGGTCCAGAATCGTAACGACTCCATAAAGGAAGGGAACCACATGATCGAACGAAACATGGTCTCCACGACCTTCGATTTACCCGGCTACACCGTCGACGGCTCGCTCGGCATCGCGCGCGGCATCATCGTGCGCTCGCGCTCGGTGGTGGGCGCAATCGGTGCGGGACTGCAGACGATCTTCGGCGGCAATATCTCGCTGTACACGTCGCTGTGCGAGCGCGCGCGGCTGGACGCCTATGAGCGCATGCTCGCCGAAGCCGCGTCGCTCGGCGCGAACGCGGTGATCGGCATGCGTTACGACGCGACCGAAATCGGCCCGGGCGTCACGGAAGTGCTGTGCTACGGCACGGCCGTGCGGGTGCGCCGCAACGCGTGACGGCGGGCGGCGGGCGGCGGGTCGGCGCAACCAGGCGCGTCACAAGCACGGGTTTCACCCGTTGCAACCGCGGGCCTCAAGCAAATGCACGATGGGCCGATAACCAGAGTTCGGGCCCCATGATGGGCCTCAGTCAACGGCCCAGATGAGCACAACCCATACGCCCCAGTCCGTCCGCCTTCGCGCTCTCGTCGATACGGTGCAACGCAATGAACGCACGTTGCGCCGCTTCCAGGATGTCGAACTGCAACTGATCCGCGCGCAGGATTTCCAGTCGCTCTGCCATGTTCTGCTCGACTATCTGCCGCGCGAGTTCGGGCTGGACCGCGTGACGCTGTGGCTCAACGACACGCTCCCCCTGCTGCACGAAATGGCCGTGCGTCACGCGGCGGGCGGGCGCGCCGCATCGTCGCCGAAGACGTCGCGCCTGCAGACGTCGCGCGAGATCGGTGATGCCGCGGCGAGTCTGTGCGCGAGAGGCCGCCCGTGGCTCGGCACACCCGTGTCGATGCGCGACGAGGCCGCCGACGCGCTGTTCGGCGACGACGAGCGGCCGGGCAGCGTCGCGCTGCTGCCGCTCGCCGCGAACGGACAGCCAAGCGGTTATCTGTGCCTCGCGAGCGACAACCCGAGTCGCTTCGCGTCGGGCATGGCGACGGACATGCTGGAGCGCTTCGCGGTGATCGTCGCCGCGAGCCTCGACAACGTCGCGCATCGCGAGCAGCTCGAACGCCTCGGCGCAACCGACGCACTCACGGGACTGCCCAATCGCCGCTACTTCGACGAGCGCCTGCGCGAGGAAACCACGCGCGCATCGCGCTACCGGCTGCCGGTCGGTTGTCTGTTCATCGATATCGACAGCTTCAAGCCGATCAACGACGTGCACGGCCATGCCGTCGGCGACCGCGCGCTTGCGATGGTCGGCGCGTGTCTGCGCAAGCAGACGCGGATTGGCGACACCATCGCGCGTTACGGCGGCGAGGAGTTCGCCGTGCTGCTGCAAGGCGATCTGAAGGATTCACTGGTGGTGGCCGAGCGGATGCGCAACGCGGTCGCGCAGCTCGAACTCTACGACGATGGCGGCGCGCGCATTGCGTTGACAGTATCGATCGGCGTGTCCGCGCATTCGGTGCAGCACGACGCCGATCTCGACAAGCTCGGACGCACGCTCGTCGATGAAGCGGACCGCGCGATGTACAAGGCGAAGAGCGACGGGCGCAACCGCGTGGTGACATTCGCCGCGTGACACGACGATGACCTGCTAGTCGTCGACGAACAGCATCGACACATAAACGATGGTCGATACGACGATGATGCCTACGCCGACGAACACCTTGGTGCGGTTGAATTCGAGGCCGCCGTTGATCGCGACGGCGATGCCCGCGACGGCCGACAGCGTGCCGATCGCCGCGAGCGCGACATGCGCCTTGCTCCAGATCATCTTGCGGCGCGCGCGGCGCTTCGGCGAGTTCCAGGGTTCGATAGGCATCGGCGTGACTGTGCGGGGGCGTCGTTTGTCGAAGCGGACCCGTCCCGCCGGCATGGCGAGACGGGCGTGGCTGTCAAGGCGTCATGCGCGGCAAGCCGTCACTGGATCGGCGCGCCGCCGCGCGTGACCTGCACAGCCGTCGCGGAGACGTAGTTCGCGCGAATGCTGTCGCCGACCTTGAGCTTGTCGAGCGGCACATCGGGCGCGACTTGCAGGACCACGGTGCGCTGCGGTCCGCGCAGCGTCACCTCGCGCTTCTTGCGGTCGATCTTCTGCACGGTCGCAACCACTTCGATGTGTTGCGTTTGCGTCGATGCGCCGCCTTGTGACGGCGTGGTCGATTGGGTCTCCGTGCGCGAGCGCACGCCCTTCGAGTCGACCTTGTCCGCCGACAGCAGCAGCGCGCCCTTGTACGAGATGTGCACTTCGTCGCCGACCTTGAGCTTCTTCACGTCGCCGACATCGGGATCGACTTCGACGATCGTCGTGCCGCCACGCGGCCCGCGTATCGTCACCTCGTTTCTGTCCGGATTGATCTGAGTGACGTGCGCCGTCACCTCGATGGCGGTGGCTGCACCGACCGCGTTCGGCGTGGGCGAAGATGCGGCGTTGTCCTGCGCGCAGGCGTCGACGGCGGGCATGGCCAGCGTCGCGCAAGAGGCTGCGATGGCCAGGATGCGAATCGAACGGCGAGCTGCAAGTTGCATATGAGACTCCTCGATTGGATGGACGGATGGTCCGGTGGCCGATTGGACTGGTTGCGCGCCTTCTGTCAGGCGGTTTGCTCGACGTGACTGGCCGCCTTGCGTCTTGCGTCGTCGTAGACACGGCGGCGCTCCGTCTCGACCAGCAAGCGCTTGCGCTTGATGGATTGCCGGTGAATGGGCGGCCCCATCACGGCGACGTAGTCGGCATAGCGATGCTTCTGGTAGCGGCGGAAGAAGTCGGGGCCGGGCAGGCCGTTGCTCAGCGCGAGCAGCACGCCGTAGTCGATGCTCGACACTTCGCCGAGCGAGGCGATGGCCCGTTCGAGCGCGTCATAACGCGCCGTCAGCGGATCGTTTGCGCCGAACATCGCGTGAAAGCGCTGATAGGTGAGGAGCCGCTCATGTTCCGCGGCGCGCCGCAACGCCATGACGATACGCTCAACCCGTTCCGCTTCCATTTTGCCCTCCGCGCGTGGTGCGCTGTCGCGTGCGGATGCGAGTCCGCGCGACAGCTGGCTTGCTGGTAATCGCTAATGCCATTAATGACAGGCTGTTCCGTGCAGCCGGGTCCGGATTTAAACCGGTTGCCAGCCGCGCATTTTCTCTATGGAAAAGAACGTCTATGCCGCTTTTAAAGCAGCAAATAAAACAGGAATAACAGATATGATCGCCGCGTGCAAATGCACCGCGGATCAGGATGGCCGGTTGTGGAGTCGACGTATTGCCATACAACGCTCCCTTTGAATACGCAGCAGGCGCACGTGTCAAAGTGCGGGCCGTAAGGCTTGACAGCAATGGACGGAAGTAATGGTTACAGCATGCTAGCAAACGATTTCGGTAAATTCAAGATACGACGAAACGGTTTTGCCGAATATGAGGGATTCTATTAATTGTTGACGGAAATGATTCGCCTGATTTTTGCGTTAAATCAAGCGCAATAAAATCGGTAAATGGTTTTTTGATTTTCATGAAATTTTAGTGACCTCTCACACAAACGTGCGGCAACCATATATTGGTTGCTTTTGTCCTTTGTCATGCCTGTGCAAGGTCCGTCATCCGGCAACTAGACTTTCGTGTCTGACTGTCAGCGAGGTCGCTCATGGCTTCACGCAACGAAGAATTGCCGACCGTCATGCGCAGGCTCGCAGCGGGCAAGATGCTGATGGAAGGCGCGTCGATCAGCGACGTCGCCGCACAGCTGCATATCTCCGAGAACACCGTGCGCAAGTACCGCACGCTCGTGAACGAGGGCGGGCTCGATTCATTGAGGCGGCTGAGCGTGGGCGGCCGTTCGTCGGTGCTCGACGAGGCCGCGTTGCGATGGATCGCCGATGCGTTGAGCGGGCCTGCGGGCGTACACGGCTTTCCGTCCGATGCATGGACGAGCAACCGTCTGCGCGAATTGATACGCGCGCGTTTCGGTGTCAGCTATTCGCGCGTCTACACATGGCAGATCGCGACCAATCTTGGTCTGGGACACCGGCTCACGAAGTCACGCAAATGAGCGCGCAGATGAGCACGCAAATGAGCGGGCGCGTCGGCGTGTGACGGCGCGCTCAGCCGCGCATCAACGCGTGGCGGGCAGCAGCTCACCCCATGCAACGAGGATCTTCTGGATGCTCCGCGCGTACGCATCGCGCTCTTTCGGCGATTCCGAGTGATACGCGCCGATGGCGCGCCATGTGTTGCCGTACTTCACCATCTTCTGCTTGATGAGCCAGGCGGCGACGTAGATGTTCACGCAAGCATCCGTCAACGCGCGATGTGGGATGCCCTGGCGCTTCAGATCGCTGAAATGCACCGAGTTGATCTGCGCCTGGCCGACATCGATCGAGCCGTTCGCGTTACGGTTGACGGCGCCAGGGTCGCCTTTCGACTCATGCCACGCGACCGCACGCAGAATCAGAGGATTCACGCCCTGATAGACGGCAGCCTGCTCGAAACAGTCGTCGGCATGGGCGAGGCCGCACGTCAACGACGATATCGACAATGCGAGCGCGGCCAGCGCATACCTGAGCAGGCGGGATGACCGGGACGAGCGGGACGAGGCGCAGGGTCGATGGTTGGACACGAGTGACGCTCCGTTGTGTGCGCGGATCACGGCTATTTCGCCAGCGCGAGTTCGAGCTGCTTTTCGACCGTCCGCAGATAGGTGCGCGACGCATCGGACACGACGAGCCGGACGGCAGGCGTGGACGGCCGCACGTCGACGGGAGCGCGCGTCTTGCGCTTCTTCGCGGCGGGCTTTGGCGCGAGCGGCTCGTCGTCGTCGGCGGAGGTGGGCGGCAGCATGGCGAGCGTCGGCAGCGGCGGGTAAACCTTGTCGGCGGCGGGCGCGGCGGACGCGCCCGGCGCGACGGCCGAACTGCCTGCCGACAGCGCGCCGGCAACAGCCGGCTGGCCCGCGTGCGCGGCCTGGCTGAGTGCGGCGAGCACGAGGCTAGTCGCGAGGAGAGCGGTGCGGAACATGACGTGGCTTTTCTTCATGGCGTCGCGGCCGTCGGCCTGATCGATACGCTGTAGGTCTGGTTCGCGCCTGCCGTGAGGTTTTCGAGGCTGAGCTTCGCCGGATGCTGCGACGGCACGCCGCGCCAGATCGCCTGATTCAGATACGGCAGGTCCTGGCCGAGCGCCGTCACGAGGATGGTCGTCGGCTGCTTCTGCGAGGCGGCCAGCGCCCCCGCCTTGGCGAGCACCGCCGACAACTGGGGATCGCGCGCGCCGAGCGCGTCGGGCGGAATCGTAAAACTGATCAGGTCCGTCGAAACGGGCGGCTTGTCCGCCTGCGACGCCGTATTGGCAGGCAATTGCGCGCAACCGGCCATCGCGGCGAAAACCAAACAAAACGCAAGCTGCTTCACGAACTGCTCCTGAAGTCGTTGACGCTGTATCGGTTTGTCGGCACGAACGTGGAGAACTTGATATGGGAACCGCAAACGTTTGCGAAATCGGGAAACTTGACTCAAGAAAGGGCGCCGTCCGGAAACTCTGACCGTTATAAGGGCCAAAAGCGGTGAGGTTGTGCCACTCTTCACGGCGGTTCGGCGCGCCCGTTCGTTCCGCCAATGCGCTATCGCACGGCCTTTGCGTTCATATCGATCGCGCAAAGGGCCGTGAACATGTAACACAGCGGTGACACACAACGGCTTCAGCATATCGTCGCCATACGGCGGCGTGCCCGACACGAACCCGTCCGGGGTCTCACCCGGCATCAATCTTCCAGACAACCAACGATGCGACAGCGCACGGCTGGACTGCGCACGATCACGCTTGTCGCGAGCGGCGCATGCCTGTTCGTCACGCTCGGCATGCTGACGGGCAACGGCGTCGCGGGCGCCACGCAGATTGCGGCGCATGTGGGGTCAGGTGTCGGCTTCCTCGGCGGCGGCGTGATCATGCGCGACAAAGGCTCGATCCAGGGCATCAATACGGCGGCGACGCTCTGGTGCTCGGCGGCCGTCGGCGTGCTGTGCGGCGCCGGACACTACGGCCCCGCGCTCGCGGGCACGGTCGTCGTGCTCGCGTCCAACACGCTGCTGCGCGAAGTGAGCCGCGCGATCAACGCGACGCCCGTATCGAGCGCCGACCTCGTGCGCGAATATGTATTGACCGTGGGTGTGCCGCGAACGCGACGAGATTCACATTCGCATGCTTCTGTCGAATTCAATGTACTCGCAGCCCTTGGCGTTTCAGAGTCTGACCGGTCAGGATTTCGGGGGCGACCCGACGCGTATCAAGGTGACCGCGGAGGTGACCGCGACGCTGCGCACGCATCCGAAAGATCAGGCGAAGCTCGAACTGATGGCGAGCCGTATCAGTATGGAAAAGGGCGTGTCGAGCATCAGCTGGTCCGCGAAGGAAGAGGAGCCGACGCCTAATGACGAAGCGCATCGCGAGGCAATCGCGATGCGCTTCGTTTGGTGCCTGCACCTGCGCCGATGCTGGCGCGGCGCGATTCATCCGCCGTGTCGCATCACGGGCGCTTCAGCGGGCTCACTGCGTAGTGAGATGCTTGCGCTTCGCAAGCTCCTGCGCTGCCGCGTACTGCGCCTGAACGCTCGGCAGCGCCTTGCGCGCAGCGTCCTTCAACTGCTCGTTGCGACCCGATGCGATCTCGGCCTGGAACGCGGACAGCGTCTTCTGCTCGCCGGCGAGCGCGACCTGTTCGATATACGCCTTGTCGAATTCCGCGCCGCGCAGGTTCCTGATGCCGTCGAGCGCCGCCGTGTCCGGGTTGTTGTGCGGCACATCGACGCCACGCGGGCTCGCAGCGCGCAGTGCATCGGCGATCTTGCCGTTGTCGGTGGCGGCCTTCTCCGCAAAAGCCTTCACGTCACGGTCCGTCGAACGCGATGTCGCGATGCGCGCGGCGTCGCGTTGCGTGGCGACGGCTTGCGTGCCGTTGTCGACGAAGTTCTGGTCGGCCTCGTGCAAGCGCACGGTACCTGCCGACTGCACCTGCTGCGCCGGTTGCGTGGTTTGCGCGTTCACCGCCGATGTGAACAGCAACAGACTGGTCGTGGATGCACAGACGATGAAAGCGCTAGACAGACGGATCATGTGTTCTCCTTCAGTGAGCTGACGATGAGTCGAGGGCATTCTAGGTGGCGGGCACGCGACCAGGTGAAACGACGATGTCGCTTGTGTAACGGGGCGTAAAGGTTGTGGCGCGGACGCAGACGCGCATGCCATGCCGCGCTGTCGACGTACATCGCGTGACGGCTTCATGCATGTGATGGATTTTTTTGCGTCGCGTTTTTGATCCTGACGTCATGATGATCTGAGCGGGCGGCGCATGCGACCTTCGCAAGACATGACAAGCGCGTCGGGAGTATCGTGACCGGCACGGCAACGTGATGCCACCGCTTCTCAACGCGAAGCATGCCGGCTTCGCATTCCTGACAGGAGATCGCCATGGCGAAGGTTCTCGTTTTGTATTACTCGTCGTATGGGCACGTCGAAAAGATGGCTGAAGCTTTCGCGGAAGGCGCGCGCGGCGCGGGCGCGCAAGTCGATATCAAGCGCGTGGCCGAGACCGTGCCCGAAGAGATCGCGAAGAAGTCGAACTTCAAGCTGGATCAGCAGGCGCCCGTTGCAACGGTGGCGGATCTCGAGCAGTACGATGCCATCGCCGTCGGCACGCCCACGCGTTATGGGCGCATCTCGTCGCAGATGGCCGCGTTTCTCGATCAGACAGGCGGGCTATGGATGCGCGGCGCGCTGCACGGCAAGGTCGGCGCCGCGTTTGCATCGACGGCGACGCAGCACGGCGGCCAGGAGACGACGTTGTTCTCGGTCATCACGAACCTGATGCATCTCGGCATGGTGATCGTCGGCTTGCCGTATAGCCATCAGGGGATGATGAGCATGACGGAGATCGTCGGCGGCGCGCCGTATGGCGCAACGACCATCGCAGCGGGAGATGGCTCGCGCCAGCCGAGTGCGATCGATCTTGAGGGCGCGCGTCATCAGGGCGAACTGGTGGCGAAGACGGCCGCGAAGCTGTTTGGTTGAGCCGCGTGCACGAGGCAACATGGAAAAGGGCGCACTGGACGAAGGCGAGCTATGGCGTTCAGTGCGCGGCAACGCATCAAACGTCTGTCACGCGGATTCGGATTGCGCGGGCGGCAGCGTCAATTGCGCAACTTCGACATTCTCAAGCTGTTTCAGCACGGCAGGCGCGAGCAGCAGCTTTGCTTCGCGAATGCCCGCCCCCATCACCACTTGCCGACGTTCCATCACGGCGGCGTCGACGAGAATGCGCCAGCTTGCAGGCAGGCCGAACGCTGTAATGCCGCCGAACTCCATCGCACTTTGTTCCGTCGCGACCTCGCGCTGCGCGAACGAAATGCGCTTTGCGCCGAGTGCGGCTTTCACCGCGCCGTTGACGTCGAGGCGCAGCGAGCCCAGCGTCACCAGCGCGGCAAGATGTTCGCCGCCATCTTTCTTGTAGCGAACCACGATCGTGTTCGCGCAGTCTTCCATCGGAAAGCCATAACGGGCGCTGAAGTCGGTGGTGTCCGACGCATCGTCGGTGACGGAGAACACGACGATGTCGCGGCCCGCGACGGATGCGGCGACCTGCGCGGGAAGACAGGCGCTGAGTCGTTCGGTCGCGATGATGTCGAGCTTCTGGAGCGGTTCGTGCGAAAGCATGGTGGCGTCTGAAGGTGGGCGATCAAGGACGAGGCGCACACATTGTACGATCGCCGGCCGCGTGCCGCTGACGCGCGATTCGACACGCAGCAGCGCGGCGGCGCACCCGCATCGCATCCGATTGCGGACTCGCGTGTCCGAAATCTTCGGAAGCGCAGCCCATTTTTCTTCGCGAGCGCAGCGTCTACATTTGCATCCGGCAGCAGGCAACGAAGCGCGCGGTTCACGCCGCGGCGCATGGTGCCCGCGAATGCAATTCAACGATTCTCTCGCGAGGAAGGCATGTCCACCCTGTTCACAAGCGTCAAAGTCGGTTCCTATGAATTTTCCCATCGCGTCGTGCTCGCGCCGCTCACGCGCATGCGCGCCGAAAAAGGCGCGATCCCCGGGCCGCTGATGGCCGAGTACTACGCGCAACGCACATCGCCCGGCGCACTGCTGATCGGCGAGGCGACGATCGTCGCGGCCAACGGCAACGGCTATCTCGGCGCGCCGGGGCTGTACGACGATAGCCAGGTCCCAGGCTGGCGCCTCGTCACGGATGCCGTGCATGCGAAGGGCGGCAAGATCTTTCTGCAGCTTTATCATGCGGGCCGCCAATCGAATGCGCAATTGCAGCCGGATGGCGGGCGTCCCGTGGGACCGTCGGAAGTGCCGCACGGCGGCGTCGCCTACACGGAGGCCGGCTGGGTGCCGAACACGCCGAACCGCGCGCTGGAGATTCACGAAATCGAAGCGCTCGTGGAGAGCTTTCGTGGCGCCGCGCAACGCGGGAAGCTGGCGGGTTTCGACGGCGTTGAACTGCATGCTGCCAACGGCTATCTGTTCGATCAGTTTCTTCAGGACGGCAGCAACAAGCGTACGGACATCTATGGCGGTTCATTCGAAAACCGCGCGCGCTTTCTGATGGACGCGACGCGTGCTGTGATTTCCGTGTGGGGCAGCGGCAAGGTCGCCGTGCGCCTTGGCCCACGCGGCTCGTTCGGCGATATGTCCGATAGCGATCCGCAGGGTCTTTTCACTTACGTGACGTCGGAACTCGACAAGCTGGATCTCGCGTATCTGCATCTGATCGAGCCGCGCGTGCTCGGCAATGTCGAGGATGAATCGAAAGATCAGCGCCCCGTCGCCACGCAAGCCCTGCGCAAGCACTATCGCGGCACCATCATCGCCGCGGGCGGCTTCACGCGCGACAGCGCACAGGCGATCATCGCGGCGGGCGATGCCGATCTCGTCGCGTTCGGCCGCGACTTCATCGCGAACCCGGATCTGCCGGAGCGCCTGCGCCGCAATCTGCCGCTGAACGCTTACGATCGTCCGACGTTCTTTGGCGGCACGGAAGTGGGTTATACGGACTATCGGTTCTATAGCGACGAAACCGTTGCCGCGTAAGTCACGCCCATCAAGGCGGCAACGCGGTAGACGCAATGGCCCGCACGTTCAGCGAATGGCTGGACGTGCGGGCCGGTTTGCTTCGTCCGCGGACGTTAGCCGCGCGAGCGAGTCATCGCGGCTTCGGTGGAAAAGAGATGCGGGTGCAATCGACGCGGGCGCATGGTCCCGCTCGATTATTCGAGGTCGTCGAGCTGCTTCGCGAGAATCATCTGCGACATGTTGAGCGGGCGGCTCGACGGGCGGCTGAACGGTCCATAGACGGCATCGCCGCGCACGATCACCGTTCCCGTCAGCGCGCACACGCCGCGTGATCGCGCGATGCGGCGCACCCACAACTGCTCCGTGTAGCGCCCCGCCGTGGAATCGCGCCATGTGATAGAAATCGACTTCGCGCCGAAGCGCTCGACGAACGTGATCACGGCCCCGCTATATTTGCCCGATGCCGCCTGCGTCTGCGCGCGCTCGACGGTGGCGCTTCCACGGTCCGCCCGCGCGGCGCAAGGGCCGTTGTCGCAGGTCTTGATGTCCTGCGACGGTGTCTTGCCTAGCCGCGAAATGGTCGTGGTCCACGGATCGCGCACGGCAGGCAGGGCCGGCGTAGCGCCCCCGCCGCCGGCGGATTCGGAACGCACGTCGGCGTACAGCGTTTCCTTGCGGCGCAGTTCCGGTTCGCCACTGGCGCGCCGGTTCGCATGGGCGCGGCGTCTGGGTTCGGCCGTAGTGCCAGTTGCAGCTCCAATCCTGCTCACGTCGACTCCTCTTTAAAGCACGGCCCTACGAAGCGGTCCGTTCAGCAAGGCAGAATCCTTACGTTCTGCTTTGATGGCCGCTCGGCGGCCACAACGGCGGCCATTTGCGCGCGGGCGAAAACGCATGCGCCGCGCGTCGTTGCGCCATCACGGCGAACGACGGGAGCGGCTTCACGCTGCAGGCAGCGTGGCGAAAGCGTATGCCGGCCGGCACTGACGACCGGTCGCATGGGCTGCATGCTAACGGCAAGCTATGAGCAGATAAATGTCACTGAAATGAACACTCAATTTAGATAACTCAAACAATGGAACGGCGCAGGTGTGTCATCCCGCGCAAATGCCTGTCACATCGGGCGCGGCCATGCATGCGTATGCACAGCATCTTCAGCAAAGACGCGGATTGGCGCTACACGGTGCAGGGTCTTGCCTTGACAACGCGGCATGGGTGTCCATACTCGGACGGTACTTTGCCGCCTGGCCCAACCTGTTGTACATCGCAAGGACACGACTGCCATGCACAAGACAGTGAAGATTCCCGGCCCTGATCATCCCATCACGATTGAAAAGAGCGGATCGCGCGTTACCGTTACCGTGGCCGGGCGCAAGGTCGCCGACAGCACGGACGCACTTTCACTTTATGAAGCGTCGTATCCGGAAGTGCTCTATATTCCGCGCAAGGACGTGGATATGTCGCTGCTCGAACGCACTGATCATTCGACGTATTGCCCGTACAAAGGCGAATGCAGCTATTACAGCATTCCCATCGGCGGCGAGCGTTCTGCCAATGCGGTCTGGACGTACGAAAGTCCATACGATGCCGTTGCATCGATCAAGGAGCATGTTGCGTTCTATCGCGACCGCGTGGATTCCTTCGAGGTCGGCGCGCAATGACAGAAGGTGGATCGCTGATCCGCGATCCATTCGTTTGCCGCCAAAGCTTGACATTGTCGCCAAGCTTGACAAGCGCGACAAAAATGTACATCCCTTCAAAGCAGCGCGTGAAAACGCGCGCGTCCCAGGCCGCATCAAAACGGTGCGGCTCATCACGCAACCGACATAAAAAATCCGGAAAGCCGCATTGACGCACGCTTTCGGGCACCGGATGCAGTCGGCATCAAATCATTTTTTATTGATTTTTTTTCGGAACCTTCTTGCCGTAAGCTTTTCGTAAACACCATCGCGTTTGTCCGCGATGGACGGACGACGTTCAATTCAGAACCGGCAGGAGCCCGATCGATGAATCATCCAAAACGTCTATTGCTGTCGAATCTCGCGTGGTCGCAGGAGGTGTCGGCACGCGAACCTGAGTTCTTTACGGAACTGGCGCGTGGACAGCAGCCGCGCATCCTGTGGATCGGCTGTTCCGATAGCCGCGTGCCCGCCGAGCGCATCACGAACGCGCAGCCAGGCGAGCTGTTCGTTCACCGCAACATCGCGAACCTCTATACGTCCGATGACGGCAACGCATCGAGCGTGATCGAGTACGCGGTGCATGCGCTGAAGGTCGAGCACATCATCATCTGCGGACATCATCATTGCGGCGGCGTGCGCGCGGCACTGTCGCCGCCGTCCGATGCGTTGCCTGTTGTGAACCGCCGCATCGCCGGGTTGCGCGAGCTGGCCGGGCGTCATCGCGACGAATTGCATGCGATCGCGGATTTCGATGAGCGTGTGGATCGCTTCGCCGAATTGAATGTGATCGAGCAGGTGCGGCTGCTGCGCGAATCGCCGATCGTGCGCCGCGCGCCGCGTCCGCCTCAGGTGCACGGCTGGATTTTCGGGCTGCGCGAAGGCTTGCTCACGCAACTCACCGACATGGAAGAAGTCCGGCAGATCGCCGGGGCGCACGCAACCATCGCAATCCGCGACGCGGCCTAGCAGCGCTTTCCATCATCCCTTTCAAGCTTTGACCAATGCGCCGCCGGCGTCCATCGCCGGCCGGCATGGCTCAACTCGACCTTGCGAATCCTATGCACACTCCTTCTGTTTCCCGTCTATCGGCTTTGCGCAGCGACGTCTTTGCCGGCGTCGTCGTGTTTCTGGTCGCGCTGCCGCTTTGCCTCGGCATCGCCACGGCTTCGGGTGTCGAGCCGTTCGCGGGCCTCGTGTCCGGTATCGTCGGCGGGCTGGTCGTCGCGCTTCTGAGCGGCTCGCATCTGAGCGTGAGCGGCCCCGCGGCGGGGCTCGTCGTGATCGTCGTGTCGGCGATTGCATCGCTTGGCAGCTTCTCCGCGTTTCTCGCCGCCGTGCTGATCGCGGGCGCGTTGCAGATCGGCTTCGGCCTGCTGCGCGCGGGGCGGCTCGCGAGCTTCGTGCCCGTCGCCGTCATCAAGGGCATGCTGGCTTCGATCGGCATCATGCTGATCGTCAAGCAGCTTCCGCTGGGCGTGGGGCTCGTGAGCGGCGCGGATGCAAACGCCGCGCATGCCGCGACGTTGCCGACGCCGTTCGGCGACATCTCACTCGTATCGACGCTGCTGGCCGTCGTGTCCGTCGTGCTGCTGTTCGCGTGGGAGACGCCGCGCGCGAAGCGCTACGCGATCGTGCGCATGCTGCCGGGACCGCTCGCCGCTGTCACGCTCGGGATCGGCGCGACGCTCGCGCTCGAGATGTTCGCGCCCGCCGTGGCGCTGCCTGTCGAGCATCGCGTGTCGCTGGTGTCGCTCGATTCGTTCGCTGCGCTCGCAAGCGCGATCTCGATGCCCGACTTCACGCAGCTCGTCGACGCCGACGTGTGGCGCGTGGCGCTGACGCTCGCGGTGGTCGCAAGCCTCGAAACGCTGCTGAGCCTTGAAGCCGTCGAGCAGATCGATCCCAGGCGCCGGCGCGCGTCGCCCGATCGCGAGCTGAAGGCGCAGGGCGTCGGCAATATCGTGGCGGCCGTGCTGGGCGGCCTGCCGCTGACGTCTGTGATCGTGCGCAGCTCGGCGAACGTGCATGCGGGCGCGCAGACGCGCATGTCGGCCGTGATCCACGGCGCTCTGCTGCTCGCGAGCGTATTTGCGCTGACGGCCGTGCTGAACCTGATTCCGCTCGCGTGTCTCGCGGCGATCCTGATTCACACGGGCTACAAGCTCGCGAAACCGGCGTTGTTCGCGGCGATGGCGCGCGAAGGCGTCGATCGGTTCGTGCCGTTCGCGGCGACGATCGCGGGGGTGCTTGCGACGGATCTGCTGATCGGGATCGGCATCGGCATCGCGACGAGCGCGCTGCTCGCAATGCGCGCGAACCTGTCGCGCACCTTCACGCTGACACGCCACGACGATCACTTCCTGCTCGTGCTGCGTAAGGACGCGACATTTCTGTCGAAGCCGATGCTCGTACATTGTCTCGCGCAGATTCCGGACAACGCGACCGTGCTGATCGACGCGGAGCGCGCGGATTTCATCGACAGGGATATTCGCGACACGCTGGATGCGTTCGTGATGGAAGCGCCGCGGCGGCAGATCACCGTTGAGCGTCTGCGCTGGCCTGAGCCGGCGGCGCAGGAAGGGCGGGCGTTGCTGCCGTCGCTGCGCGCGACCGGCTAGCAGGGGAAAGCGGCGCGGGCGAAGGATGGCTGCCGGGCTCTCGCCGCGCGAGGAAAGGGGACGCGCCGCACGGAGTGCGGCGGCCCTGGCACGACCGGGAACCGCGTCACTCGGCGATCGAGTAGCGCGAAGCGCGCGAAGGGCTCATCGGTCGGGCCTTGACGGGCCGCGCCACGCGCGGACTCGCGCCTCGGATGAACAGAACCGCGCACAAGGCCACCATGGCCCAGATGCAAAAAAAGACGGTCAAAGCGCTCATTTCCAATTCCAATCAGTCGGTGCTGCGTTTGCGTACGGCCTGCCCCGTCGCGACGGGGCCCGTCAATGCGTGGTGTGGCTGTCCTCGCCGTCAAACAGAAGCTCGTCGATCAGGCGCGTGGTCAGCGCAAGCTGCTTTTCCAGCGACGCGCGGGCCAGTTCCGCGCTCGCCGCGTCGCCGCGCGCCACGGCGGCATGCGTCTGGGTGGCGAGGCGCAGCACGGTATCGGACGCCAGTTGCAGGCCGCGCATCAGATCCGCCTCGGGGATTCCCCGCGCATCGCTCCATTCGGACACTTCCGGCGCCCCGGGTTCGAACTGACGGCTTCTTTCGTAACGGGAAGACATTTCAAGCTCCTCAGTGCACTGGCACGACTGCAGTGTGCGCTTCGGGACTTTTTTTCAATCGGTCGAACAGAGGCGGATTTCCGATTCATACCGCTGACATCGAAACCTGCTGCCGAATCGGCGGGCGAGTTGTCTGCTTCCCCGAAGCGCCGCTGCGCCCGCAGACACCTGCCGTTTCTTTCCGACCCCGGCGAATAGTAAGCAACTGTTAGCGCGCGGTCAGCACGTGAACGCCCTGGGTTGCGCGGGACCCTTTTTTGCGAGGCAAGCGGCGCCTATCGACGGCTGCTCATGCGTATTGAGCAGTAATGCCCGGTCACAAGTGTTCACGGACACTTTCTGTAGCGTCTGCTCAAATGGCAGAAGAGAAGGAGAACGACGATGAAAAAACTTCTGACGCTGGCAGCCGTCGTCACGGCGACGATGGGTTTGGGAGGCTGCGTGGTCGCGCCGCCGTATGGTTATGGGTACGCCCCGGCTTATGGCTACGCGCCCGGGTACTACGCGGGACCATCCGTAAGCGTGGGCGTTGGCTATAGCTGTTGCTGGGGTCACGGCGGCTGGCATCGATAATCGCAGCCGGCGCCGTTGCCGCTGGATCAGGAGCCGGGCAGCGCATCGTCCGGCATTTTCGTGTCGGTGCCGCATGCGGGCAGCGTTCGGCGGCGCACGTTGCGCAAGCGTCGGCACGGCGCGGGCGCCGCGACTGAGGTACGATCATGGGACGGAATGCGCTTCGATGCGGTGCGTTCCTGCCGCAACGGCTTTGCAACATCACCTACGTTCTCACACCTGGCATGGACTACCGCGTTACCTACGAACACAGCCTCGCCACCGCTCCCGACGAGTTCATTGTCAATGTGCCGTCGCAACTGGTGTCGGATGTTCCGTCGAACATTCCGAAGGCGCTGCTGCCCGAAGTCATCGAGAAGCTGATCCTCGAACGCTCGCCGCGCATGGGCCGCATCCGCAATCTGAAGCTCATCTGACGCGTACCATACCCGTCGGCGGCCCGCCAGACGCGCCAGCCGCCTCGCTTGAAAACGGCTTGCCTGCCCTGCATCTGCGGCTCTCGCTTATCGGGAGCAATTTCATGGGAAGCCGTCCCCGTTTTGTCGACGATCTGTCGGGCGCGCAGCCCGGCGCCGCTGTCCCCGGATCGTCCAACGACGACGCACTCCTCGACACCTATTCGCGCACCGTCATCGATGCGCTCGAAAGGGTGCGCGCGGCCGTCGTCTTCATCACCGTCGAGCGCCGGATGCCGGGCGCGCCGCAGCGCCATGCGCGCGCGGGCACCGGCTCGGGTTTCATCTTCACGCCCGACGGCTATCTGCTGACCAACAGCCATGTCGTGCACGGCGCAACGCATATCCGCGTGCAGCTTGCGGACGGCACGAAATTCGACGCCGATCTGGTCGGCGACGATCCGCACAGCGACCTCGCGGTGCTGCGCATCGGCTCGGCGGAGCCGCTGCCGCACGTCGCGCTCGGTGAATCGGGCAAGCTGCGCGTCGGCCAGATCGCAATTGCAGTGGGCAACCCGCTCGGCCTGGAGCAGACGGTCACCGCGGGTGTTGTCTCCGCACTCGGCCGGTCGCTGCGTTCGAATTCGGGCCGCATGATCTACGACGTGATCCAGACAGATGCCGCGCTCAACCCGGGTAATTCGGGCGGTCCGCTGATCAATTCGGCGGGGCAGGTGATCGGCGTGAACACGGCGATCATTCCAGGCGCGCAGTCGATCAGCTTCGCGACGGCGATCGATACGGCCAAGTGGGTCATCATGCAGATCTTCGCGCATGGCCGGGTGCGGCGTGCATATATCGGCGTCGCGGGTACGACGATGGCGCTGCCGCGGCGCGTGCAGCGTTATTTCAACCTCGAATCGGAGAGCGGCCTGCGCAGCGGCGTGCGCGTGATGGAGATCGTCAAGGGCAGCCCGGCGGCGTTGGGCGGGCTGCGCACCGACGATACGATCGTCGCGATCGACGAGCAGATCGTCGATGGCGTCGATACGCTGCAGCGCGCGCTGGATGAGTCGAAGATCGATCGTGCGGTGAATGTCAGCGTGCTGCGCGGGACGCAGCGGGTTGAGTTGCGGGTGGTGCCGGTGGAGCAGACCGTTTAAAACAACTGCCGCTGCCCCGACGCAAGCGTCGCGAAGTCATCGCGCAGCAACGGCAAAATCGCATCAGCAACAGGCTGAAGCTGGCGCGTCAGGTAATGCTCGTAATCGATGTCAGAGCGCAGCGTCTCCAGCGGCTCGGGCCCGCCGCTCGTCATCACATAGCTGATCCACCCGCCGTTCTGATACTGCAGCGGCCGGCCGCGCTGCCGGTTGAACTCATCGGCGGTGCGCGCCGCGCGCACGTGCGGCGGCACATTGCGCTCGTAGTCCGACAGCGGCCGGCGCAGCCGCTTGCGGTACACGAGCAGCTCGTCGAACTCGCCTGCGAGCGTACGCCGCACGTAATCGCGCACATAGTCGCGATACGGCTGCTGTTTGAAAATGCGCAAATATAGTTCTTGCTGAAAGCGTTGTGCGAGCGGCGTCCAGTCCGTGCGCACCGTTTCGAGCCCTTTGTAGACCACCTCTTCGCTGCCATCGGACAGCACCGTCAAGCCTGCATAACGCTTCTTGCTGCCTTCCTCCGCGCCGCGCACAGTCGGCATGAAAAAGCGCCTGTAATGCCGCTCGAACTGCAATTCGAGCGCGCTCTCCAGACCGAAACGCTCGCGCAGATGCTCGCGCCACCACGCGTTGATCTTGCCGACGAGCTCGCGACCGATGCGCGCCGCGTCGTCCTCGTCATGCGCGTGCCTGAGCCACACAAAGGTCGAATCGGTGTCGCCGTAGATCACCTCGAAGCCGCTCGCTTCAATGAGCTCGCGCGTGCGATGCATGATCTCGTGGCCGCGCATCGTGATCGACGACGCGAGGCGCGGATCGAAGAACCGGCAGCCCGTCGAGCCGAGCACGCCGTAGAACGCGTTCATGATGATCTTCAGCGCCTGCGACAGTGGCTTGTTGTTGTCGCGCTTCGCCGCTTCGCGTCCTTCCCACACCTGCGCGACGATGGCAGGCAGACAGTGGCGCGCGCGAGAGAAGCGCGCGCCGAGAAAACCCGGCACGGAATGCGCGTCGTCGGGATCGCGCACGCCGTCGATCAGGCCGACGGGATCGATCAGAAACGTGCGGATAATCGACGGATACAGGCTCTTGTAGTCGAGCACGAGCACGGAATCGTAGAGGCCGGGCCGCGAATCCATCACGAAGCCGCCCGGGCTCGCCGCGCCCGCGACGTCGCCGAGATTCGGCGCGACGTAGCCGAGCCGATGCATGCGCGGCATGTACAGATGCGTGAACGCAGCGACCGATCCGCCGCTGCGGTCGGCGGGCAGCCCCGTGACGGTCGCGCGTTCGAGCAGGAACGGCAGCAGCTCCGTCTTCGCAAAGATGCGCGTGACGAGCTCGCAGTCCTTCAGGTTGTAGCGGGCGAGCGCGGGCTTGTCTTCGTCGAAGCGGCGCTGGATTTCATCCATCCGCTGATACGGATTGTCGATCGACTTGCCCTCGCCCAGCACCGTCTGCGACACGTATTCGAGGCTGAACGACGGGAAGCTCCACGTCGCGGAGCGCAGCGCCTCGATACCGTCGATGATCAGTCGCCCTGCCGCGCCCGCAAAAAAGTGATTCTGCTTGAGGCCATGCTCGCGCCATTCCATCACGGCGCCGCCGCGTCCGATGCGCAGCGGCACGCCATGCTTTTCCGCTGTCTCGTGCAGCACCTTCAGGTCGAACTGCACGAGATTCCAGCCGATGATCGCATCGGGATCATGCTTGTCCAGCCAGCCGACCAGCCGCTCGATCAGTTGCGCGCGGGTGTCGCAGTATTCGAGCGCGAAGTCGACGCCGGACGCGTCGCCGTTTTCGGGCCCGAGCATATACACCTGACGCTGCCCGCATCCTTCGAGCGCAATCGAATACAACTCGGCGTGCGCGCTGGTTTCGATGTCGAGCGATACGAGTTTGAGCGTCGGCCGGTAACCGCTTGCGGGCTTCATGTCGGCGTTCAGCAGCGGGCCGTTGCCGTCGGGATTCGCGTCGCCGCCGAACAGCACGGGCGCCGTGATGAAGCGCTCCATCATGTACCGCTCGGGCGGAAAAACGTCAGCTTCGTAGACATCGACGCCGCCTTGCCTCAGCCGCTTTTCGATGCCGGTGAGCTGCCGGTACTGCGGGCAATACACACCCAGCACCCGCCGATGATGGAAGTCGTACAGATCGAGCGGCCGCAGCTCGACGTTTTTCTCCCGGCGCAGCACGTCTTCCGCGCGCTCGCGCTGCGCGGCGGGGATGAACGCGACGTTCGGCTGTGGGCGCAGGCGGATATGGCGCGGGCCGTCGCCCGTCGCAAGCCAGAACTCGACCTCCGTTCCGGCGGCCGTATCACGCCAATGGCGAGTGAGAAGAAACCCCTGTTGAAGCTCGCTCAAGCTGAACCCTTGCTGAAAACCGTACGCAAACATTTTTTGCAGCAATTCTACCCGTCCCGGAAGAGGGGCGCCCGGCGCGCTTTCCCTTGTGCGGCGGGCGTTTGCGCGTAGCGATAGAAAACGCAAATTGATTTGATCTAGATAATCAAATTTACCTAATTCGTCGCGTTCTTCATACTTCAATCCATCGCAGCACCCAACCCAACTCAACCGAAGAGGACGTATCAGATGCCGATCATTAACAGCCAGGTCAAACCGTTTAAGGCCACCGCATACCACAACGGCGATTTCGTGACCGTCACCGACGAGAGCTTCAAGGGCAAGTGGTCCGTCGTCGTGTTCTACCCGGCCGACTTCACGTTCGTGTGCCCGACTGAATTGGGCGATCTGGCGGACCGCTACGAAGAGTTCAAGAAAATCGGCGTTGAAATTTATAGCGTGTCGACGGATACGCACTTCACGCACAAGGCCTGGCACGATACGTCGGACACGATCGAGAAGATCAAGTATCCGATGATCGCCGACCCGACGCTCGCGATCTCGCGCAACTTCGACGTTCTGATCGAAGAAGAAGGTCTGGCGCTGCGCGGCACGTTCGTGATCAACCCGGAAGGCGAGATCAAGCTGTGCGAAATCCACGACAACGGCATCGGCCGTGACGCAGGCGAGCTGCTGCGCAAAGTGCAGGCCGCGCAATACATCGCGGCGCATCCGGGTGAAGTCTGCCCCGCCAAGTGGACGCCGGGCGCTGAAACGCTGACCCCGTCGCTGGACCTCGTCGGCAAGATCTAAGCCGCCGCCGCCGGCCCGCTGGAAGCCATACGCTACTTGCTGTAACCCTGCCTTGAGCGGCGCCGCACCATGCGGCGCCGCGTGAGGCAGTCCGCAAGGCCGCGCCTTGCGAATTGCCTTACCGCGCCACGCTCGCTGGAACGCAACGCGCGAATCGAACAGTCAATCCCATCTCGCCACGGACCCGAAACACCATGCTCGACGCGAATCTGAAAACACAACTCAAAGCCTACCTCGAGAAAGTCAGCCGTCCCATCGAGATCGTCGCCTCGCTCGATGACACCGCGAAGTCGCAGGAACTGCTCGCGCTTCTGAACGACATTGCGTCGCTGTCGGATCGCGTGAGCGTGATCGAGCGCCGCGGCGACGACGAGCGCAAGCCGTCGTTTTCGATCGGCGAGCCGGGCAAGCCTGCCGGCATCCGCTTCGCGGGCATTCCGATGGGCCATGAATTCACGTCGCTGGTGCTGGCGCTGCTGCAAACGGGCGGCCATCCGATCAAGCTCGACGATGCCGTGATCCAGCAGATTCGCGAGCTTGACGGCGACTATGCGTTCGAAACGTACTTTTCGCTGTCGTGCCAGAACTGCCCGGAAGTCGTGCAGGCGCTGAACATCATGGCGCTGATCAATCCGCGCATTCGCCACGTCGCGATCGACGGCGCGCTGTTCCAGAACGAAGTCGAGGCGCGCCAGATCATGGCCGTGCCGACGATGTTCCTGAACGGCGAAGTGTTCGGCCAGGGCCGCAGCGGCGTGAAGGAGATCCTCGCAAAGCTCGACACCAACGCCGGCGCGCGCGCCGCGAAGGAACTGGAGAAGAAGCCGGTGTTCGACGTGCTGATCGTCGGCGGCGGGCCTGCTGGCGCGGCGGCTGCGATCTACTCGGCGCGCAAGGGCATTGCGACGGGTGTCGTCGCGGAACGCTTCGGTGGCCAGGTGCTCGACACGCTTGCGATCGAAAATTTCGTCTCGGTGCAGGAAACGGAAGGGCCGAAGTTCGCGACGGCGCTCGAGCAGCACGTGAAGAGCTACGAAGTCGACGTGATGGACGTGCAGCGCGCCGAAGCGCTGATTCCCGGCAAGATCAACGAAGTGCGCCTCGCGAGCGGCGCGGTGCTGAAGGCGAAGACGATCGTGCTGGCGACGGGCGCGCGCTGGCGGGAGATCAACGTGCCGGGCGAGCGCGAGTACCGCAATCATGGCGTCGCATACTGCCCGCACTGCGATGGTCCCCTCTTCAAGGGTAAGCGCGTCGCCGTGATCGGCGGCGGTAACTCGGGCGTCGAGGCGGCGATCGATCTCGCCGGTATCGTGAATCACGTGACGCTGATCGAATTCGGCGAGACGCTGCGCGCCGACGAAGTGCTGCAACGCAAGCTACGCAGCCTCGCGAACGTGACGGTCATCACGCAGGGGCAGACGACGGAAATCACGGGCGACGGCAAGAAAGTCAACGGGTTGACATACACGGACCGCGTGTCGGGCGAGTCGAAGCGCGTCGAGCTCGAAGGCGTGTTCGTGCAGATCGGCCTCGTGCCGAACACCGAATGGCTGAAGGGCACGGTCGAGCTGTCGAAGCACGGCGAGATCGTCGTCGATGCGAAGGGCGCGACGTCGGTGCCGGGCGTGTTCGCCGCCGGCGACGTCACGACGGTGCCGTTCAAGCAGATCGTGATCGCCGTGGGCGAGGGCGCGAAGGCATCGCTGGCCGCGTTCGATCACCTGATCCGCACGAGCGTCGAAGATGTGGAAGACGCGCAGGCGGCGGAACTGGCCGAAGCCTGATCGCTTCGGGCGCCGCTGCAAACAAACGGGCTAGCTTCGGCTAGCCCGTTGCCGTTGGTACTGCGTTTATTTGCTGGCGACGTCGGCCGATGCCTTCTTCGACTTCGCGACGGCCTTCCTGTGGTGATGCTGGAGTCGGGCCGGTTTCTGTTCGGCCTTCTCGACGGCGGCGTCGGCGTCCTGCCGGACGGCGGGTTGAGCCTGGACGTCGCGCGCGTGCTGTTCGATCTTCGCTGCGACTTCAGCGTCGTGGGTCATCACGATGCCGTTGCTGGACGATTGTGCCGATGCGATGCCCGTCAGGGCCGACAAAGAAACGAGCAGGGCGACAGAGATTTTTTTCATGATTGTTTTGGCTTCCGTTGATAGGTGAGTTGAATGCTTGCGCGTGCTGTGTGCCGGACGCGGGGTCCGGCCGCGCGCACCCGATTGTCCATCGGATGGTGGGTGACAGGCGTCAAACTGTGTCAAGGCATAGGCAATAAGAGCGTGCCGCCGGTAGCCGTGGAAAAATGTCACATTGGCATGTTTCGCATGCGGCGACTAGCATGATGGAGTTGACGCGGCCCATCTGCGATGGCCGGCCTATATGACTGAACGCGACATGGCGAAGAGATTTCCGTTGCATCCGAAGCACCCCGAGCGAATTTGCTGGGGATGTGATCATTACTGCACCGCCGATTCCATGCGATGCGGCAATGGGTCCGGCCGGACTCAACACCCGGTCGAGTTGCTTGACGACGACTGGTACACAGTGGGCGACTGGGGAATCGAGGTCCCCGAAGCAAGGGCAGCACTACCAGGCGTCGCGCTATAGATTGCGTTGCTGACGCCATCGGGCGGGTCATCACTCGCCTGTCAAGCCATATACCGTTCAACGCGAGCGCAACGCGGGTGAACCTCACCTCGGCTGTTGAGCGTCGGCTTCGCGGCTCATCTTTCCGGTAAGCGCATTGACGAATAATTACAGTGCGGAGCGATTCCCTATGCTAACGTTTTTAATAATTAATTCGGAATGCAAATATAAAAAACGCTGTGGTAAGCCGCATTCCAATGGGAATTCAAAGAGGAGAACGCCGTTGAACAATCTGGCAAAACTGACGCTGGTCAGCATTTCATTGACAAGCCTCGTGCTGACGGGCTGCAACAGGAAGGAACAGCCATCGCAATCCGACGCGCAAGCCAATGGCGACGCAGCCGAAGAGGTCGTGAAGATCGGTCACGCGGGTCCGCTGACGGGCGGCAGCGCCCATCTCGGCAAGGACAACGAAAACGGCGCGCGGCTCGCCGTGGAAGAAATCAACAAGGCGGGGCTTGAGATCGGCGGCCGCAAGGTGCGCCTCGAACTGGACGGCGAGGACGATGGCGCCGATCCCAAAGCGGGCACGCAGATCGCACAGAAGTTCGTCGACGAGCATGTGGTGGCGGTGATCGGTCATCTGAACTCGGGCGTGTCGATTCCCGCCTCCCGCATTTACAATGACGCCGGAATCGTCGAGATTTCGCCGTCGTCGACCAACCCCGACTACACGAAACAAGGCTACAAAAGCACGTATCGCGTCGTCGCGACGGACGCGCAGCAGGGACCCGCGTTGGGCGGCTACGCCCTCAAGTCGCTGAACGCGAAGTCTATTGCCGTCGTTGACGACGCGACCGCGTACGGAAAAGGTCTCGCCGACGAATTCGCCAAAGCCGTGCAGGCGGGCGGCGGCCACATCGTCGCGCGCGAGGCGACGACCGACAAGGCCACCGATTTCCGCGCCATTCTCACCACGATCAAGAGCGCACATCCGGACGTGGTGATGTTCGGCGGAATGGATTCGACCGTCGGTCCGTTCATTCGCCAGGCGGCCGCGCTCGGATTGAATGCGAAGGTGATGAGCGGCGACGGGGCATGCACCGAGAAAGTAGCGGAGTTGGCGGGTGACGCAGTGAACAATCTGATTTGTTCTGAGGCGAGCTTGGCCATCGCGCGGATGCCGAAGGGTCTGGAGTTCGAGAAGCGCTTCGAAGCACGCTTCAATGGCCCGATTCTGTTCAATGCGCCGTTCGCTTACGACGCCGTCTACGTCGTCGCCGACGCGATGAAGCGGGCTCACTCCACGGACGCTGCGAAGGTACTCGAAGCGATGCCCGCGACGGACTACAACGGCGTCATCGGCCATGTCGCATTCGATGCGCATGGTGACATGAAGGAAGGCGCGATCACGCTCTATCACTATCAGGATAAGAAGAAGACGCTTCTCGATGTCGTGAGGTTCGGCGACCGGTCGGCGTGAAGGTTTACGAGTTGTCCCGCGGCCCGTGCGGCTTCTGTCTGTTGGAAGCCGCGCTGCCATTGACCGACTTTCCGTTGACGCCGCTTGCTTCCTTGCCGATCTGAGACGGGTTGACGCCGCCGAGCATCAACTGTTCGGCTGACCAGCGATAGAAAATATCAGGACGACGCGTCTTCTTGCTCTTGCGGCGGTTCCTATGCGCCGCCGGCCGGCTTTTCGGCTTCGTGCTGCCTTCTGCGGAAGGCTTCCGAAGCGCGATGACGGCGCTGGTCGGCACGGGCACGATAATGCGCGGCTTCAAGTCGCTATGAGCCGCGAATGCGTCAGCGGAGAAGGGAATGAGCGTGCATCCCGCCATCACGACACTGAGGCGGAAGCGGCGGCTGTCCAGCCAGCGCCGGATACGCCGCATCGAGCGCGCATGCAAATGCGACGTCGCGCGGATCAAGATTCCGGTCCGTCAGTCTCTGTCTTTCCACCCGTCGATGCTTCGAGCCGCTCGATCTGTACGCGCATCGACGGCGCGCGCGTCAATCCCAATGTATGCGCTGCTGCGTAAGACAGATCGATGATGCGATTCTTCACGAACGGGCCGCGGTCGTTGATGCGAACCACGACTGACTTCGCGGTCGCCAGCGAAGTGACGCGCACGTAAGTGCCAAGCGGAAGGGTGCGATGAGCGGCCGTCAGCGCGCGGCCGTCGAAGTGTTCTCCGCTCGCGGTTCGGCGTCCCTGGAACTTTGCTGCGTACCATGACGCGTTGCCCGATTCCAGCGCTCTACGGGCGGATCGGAACATGCTTGCGGCGGGCGTTGCGCTCGCGTCGCCCGCCGTAACGTTCGAGGCAGCGAATGCTTGCGGCGATTCCACGACGGCTCTCGCCACATTCGACGCCTGATGTTCGGCCGGAATCTGCGCACAGGCAGTGAACAGGGCGAAAATTCCCAGTATTCCAAAATGACGAAGGGATAGCACGATAAGCGACGAGTCTGGACAGGAGCGAGTTCTAACGGTCTCGAAAAATTAGCGTTGACATCGGGCGTTCGCCGTCTAGCGTTTTTGACGGTTCTTTACGCATCCGCCAACCAATGCGAAACACACCTGCGATAAAGAACGAAAAGCAGGCGCCGGCGACTCCGCGCGGCGTCTGCCGAAACGCGATGTTGCGTTACTTGCCCATCACAGCTTCGAGCGATTCGCCCCTGACGACGATCTCGGTGCGGCGATTGCGCGCACGGCCTTCGGCCGTGGTGTTGTCCGCGACAGGACGATCGAACGCGAAGCCCTTCAGCGTGATCCGTGATGCGTTGATGCCGCGATGTTCCAGTTCATCTGCAACCGATTTCGCGCGCGCCTCAGACAATGTCTGGTTGTATTCGCGTGTTCCCACGTTGTCCGTATGACCTTCGACGATCATTGGCTTTTGCGTGCGGCTCAACACGACGACGACGCGGCTGATAGCCGGACCAGAGTCGGAACGCAGACCCGATTCGTTGAAGTTGAACAGAACTTTCTCGGGCAGGCGGACCTGCACGCCGTCCTTAACTTGCGTGACCTCGATGCCCGCTTTCTGGTTCAGCGCTTCTTCTTTCTGGCGATCGAGCCCTGAGCAGGCGGCGAGCATTGACAGGGATACGGCGCAGGCGGCGACGGTGAACAGTTTTTTCATGATTGTGGTGTCTTGGTAGGAGAGGTTTGAATGGTCTTTCACGAGCGACAGCCGATTCGTCGTGTGCCAGACGAAAAGTGAAGACAGGCGCTCCCGCCCAAGATTCTTTATCGAATAGAAGTTACAAGCTAATCAGGAATGCGTATTTTGCAAAATTTGACGGGAAGGTGTCGTATCCATGCGCTGGAGTGCAAACAAGCGTGAAACTTGCGGCACAGAACAGACGATGGTCAACGGTTCATATCAGGCGGCGTTAGTCGGGAACGGCGCCGTCCTGTTTCCGGAGGTTCGGCATGGTGACCGCGCTGTGCAGCATCTTTCAATTCACCTGAAAGGAAGGACCAGCAATATGAGCATCTTTGGAACCATCGTCAGCAAGATCTTCGGCAAGGCCAAGCCCGCCGAAACGCTGTCCGCCGAGCCCGTCGCGCCCGCGCCGGCGGCCGCCGACGCGCCCGCCAACGAAGCGAGCGCGCCCGTTTCGACGGCACTCGTCGACGTCGATGTCGCGGCAGTCATGGATCAGCTCGCGGCCGCAAACGCGCAACAGCTGGACTGGCGCCGCTCGATCGTCGACCTGATGAAGCTGCTCGACGTCGACAGCAGCCTCGATCACCGCAAGCAGCTCGCCGGTGAACTGAAGTACGGCGGCGACATGAACGATTCTGCTTCGATGAACATCTGGCTGCACAAGCAGCTGATGACGGCGCTCGCAGCCAACGGCGGCAAGCTGCCCGCCGATCTGACGAACTGAGGGAGCCACGATGAGCATTCTGGATACGTTGGGCGAGATCGCGGGCGCGGCGGCTGCCGTCGAGGCACTGGAGAAGGCGGACCCGAACGCGTCGCTGCTGGCGAAGGGCGTGGCCGCCGTGGCGGGGTTCAAGGGCGCGGAAGCACTCGAAGAACTGATCGACCGCAAGAAGCAGAACGACGCGGGCGACACGCAGGAAGGGCAGCAAGCATAGTCGTTGCAGTCGTCGTTGCCGCCCGGGTTTGCGGAACTCGGGCGGCCCAGAACCGGGCCGACAACTGGCCCGTAACCCGCCGACAACTCGCCAGCAGTCGACCCCGCAGTCGGGCATGTGACATCCCGCCGCACACCTATCACCATCCTTCCTGCCGTGTCCTTGACGGAGATCAGGACTGCGATCACAGCGCGTCCCTAGAATCGCGGAGCACATAGGACTTGTGCACTTTGCCTTGCAAACCCCACACGTGCAAAGCGTGGTTCAACGATTATTGGGCAAACATGTCAGTCAAAAGAACTTTACTATCGAGAGGTTGCCTCGGCGCTGTCGGCCTGGGTCTCGCCGCGTGTCTTACGGGATGTCAACTCGAGGTGCTCGACCCGAAAGGCAGCGTCGGGGTCGCCGAGAAGTCGCTGATCGCAACGGCGACCTGGGCGATGCTGATCGTCGTCATTCCCGTCATTCTGTTGACGCTGTTCTTTGCGTGGCGCTACCGCGCGTCGAACAGGAACGCGGCCTACGCGCCGAAGTGGGCGCACTCCACCGCGATCGAAGTGGTCGTGTGGACGATACCCGCGCTGATCATCCTGTTTCTCGCCGTCCTGACGTGGAAAACCACGCACGAGCTCGATCCCTACCGGCCGCTCGAATCGAACGTCAAGCCGATCGATGTCGAGGTCGTGGCGCTCGACTGGAAATGGCTTTTCATCTACCCGGATCTCGGCATCGCGTCGGTGAACCAGTTGGCGATGCCTGTTGGCACGCCCGTCAATTTCCACATCACGTCGGACTCGGTGATGAACTCGTTCTTCATCCCGCAACTGGGTACGCAGGTCTACGCAATGGCGGGCATGCAGACGCGCGTGCATCTGATCGCGGACGAGCCGGGCGATTACGCGGGCGTGTCAGCGAACTTCAGCGGCAAGGGCTTTTCGGACATGAAGTTCCGCACCCTCGCCGTTAGCCAGGTCGACTTCGACGGCTGGGTGCAGAAGGTCAAGGCGTCGCAGGACCGGCTCGACATGGACCGCTACTACTCGGTCGCGAAGCCGAGCGAGAAAGAGCCCGTGCGCTATTTCTCTTCGGTCGATCCGAAGCTCTTTGGCAACGTCATTGCGAAATACAACAGCGGTCATGTCGTCGATTTCCGTGACGCCAACTGCATCACGAACGCTTCGAAGGAGTAACGCATGTTCGGCAACCTGACATTAGAGGCGATTCCGTTCGACCAGCCGATCATCATGGGCGCGGGCGCCGTGATGGGGCTGATCGTTCTGGCCGTCGCCGTATTCCTGACGCGCGCGCACAAGTGGCGGTGGCTTTGGACCGAATGGCTCACATCGGTCGATCACAAGCGAATCGGCGTGATGTATATCGTCGTGGCCGTGCTGATGCTGCTGCGCGGCTTCGCCGACGCCGTGATGATGCGACTGCAGCTCGCGCTTGCGAGCGGCGGCGCGGCAGGCTATCTGCCGCCGCATCACTACGACCAGATCTTCACCGCGCACGGCGTCATCATGATTTTCTTCATGGCGATGGCATTGATGGTGGGTCTGTTCAACATTGTCGTGCCGTTGCAAATCGGCGCGCGCGACGTCGCGTTCCCGTTCCTGAACTCGTTGTCGTTCTGGATGACGGCGATCAGCGCGATCCTGATGAACATTTCGCTCGTGATCGGCGAGTTCGCGCAGGTGGGCTGGCTCGCGTATCCGCCGCTGTCCGAGTTGCAGTTCAGTCCGGGCGTGGGCGTCGATTACTACATCTGGGCGCTGGAGTTGTCGGGCGTCGGCACGCTGATTACGGCGATCAACTTCTTCGTCACGATCGTGAAGATGCGCGCGCCCGGCATGACGCTGATGAAGATGCCCGTGTTTACGTGGACGGCGTTGTGCTCGAACGTACTGATCATGGCGACGTTCCCGATCCTGACGGTGGCGCTCGCGCTGCTCGGCCTCGACCGTTACATGGACATGCACTTCTTTACGAACGAAGCCGGCGGCAACGCGATGCTGTATCTGAACCTGATCTGGGCATGGGGACACCCTGAGGTCTACATCCTGGTTCTGCCAGCGTTCGGCATCTATTCGGAAGTGATCTCGACGTTCGCGAAGAAGCCGCTGTTCGGCTACAAGACGATGGTATACGCGTCGTGCGCGATCATGGTGCTGGCGTTCCTCGTGTGGGCGCACCACTTCTTCACGATGGGCTCGGGTGCTGACGTCAATGCGTTCTTCGGCATCGCGACGATGATCATCGCAATTCCGACGGGCGTGAAGATCTTCAACTGGCTGTTCACGATCTATCGCGGACGCCTCGAATTCACGGCACCCGTGCTGTGGACGCTCGGCTTCATGGTCACGTTCACGATCGGCGGCATGACGGGCGTGATGATGGCGATTCCCGGCGCGGACTTCGTGCTGCACAACAGCCTGTTCCTGATCGCGCATTTCCACAACGCGATTATCGGCGGCGTGGTGTTCGGCTATCTGGCCGGCTTTAGCTACTGGTTCCCGAAGGCGTTCGGCTTCAAGTTGAACGACAAGCTCGGCAAGAGCGCATTCTGGTGCTGGTTCGTCGGCTTCTATGTCGCGTTCATGCCGCTCTACGTGCTCGGCTTCATGGGCGCGACGCGCCGTCTGAACCATTACGACAATCCGGCATGGCAGCCGTACATGATCGTCGCGGCATGTGGCGTCGCGCTGATCGCGGTGGGCGTCGTGTTCCAGGTCGTGCAGGTGGTGGTCAGCATCATCAAGCGCAACGAGCCCGAGTATCGCGACACGACGGGCGATCCGTGGGGCGGGCGCACGCTCGAATGGTCGATTTCGTCGCCACCCCCCGTCTATAACTTCGCGACCATTCCCGTCGTCGAGGAACTCGATGCGTTCTCGCACATGAAGGAAACGGGCCGCGGTCTCGGCGTACACGCGGACTACCGCGAGATTCACATGCCGTCGAATACGGGCGCAGGCTTTTTCATCGGCCTGTTCAGCCTCGCACTCGGTTTTGCAGCCGTGTGGCACATCTGGTGGCTCGCGATCGTTTCGATGGTGGCGATTGCGGCGACGGTGATCGGCCGTAGCTTCGGCCGCGACGAGGGTTACTACATTCCCGCCGACGTGGTGCGGGGAATTGAAAACAAAGGCCGCGCACCGCTTCCGAAGCATCTGGAAGCGTCGCCGGCGCTCGCGGAGGTCGAGTGATGCTTCAAAGAGTCCACGCCGCAACTTTGGACGAGGTCGACGGCCACGGCCATCATGGCGAATCGCATTCGGTGTTCGGCTTCTGGTTGTACCTGATGACCGACTGCGTGCTGTTCGCGTCGCTGTTCGCTGTGTTCGCCGTGATGGCGCATCAGTTCAACGCCGGGCCGACGGGCAAGGATCTGTTCGACATTCCAGGTGTTGCCGTCGAAACGGCCGCGCTGCTTCTGAGCAGCATCACATATGGCTTCGCGATGGTCGCCGCGCGCCGGCAAAACACGCGTGCCGTGCTGATGTGGCTCGCGGTCACGTTCGTGCTCGGTATCGTGTTCCTGAAGCTGGAACTGAGCGAGTTTTCCCATCTGATCGCGGAAGGCGCGGGGCCGTCGCGCAGCGCGTTCCTTTCGTCGTTTTTCGTGCTGGTCGGCACACACGGGCTGCATGTGGCGACGGGACTGATATGGATGGCCGTGCTCGCCGTGCAGGTGGCTCGCGCACCCCAACTGACGCAGCGCGAGATCACGCGTCTGACGTGCCTGAGCCTCTTCTGGCACTTCCTCGACGTCGTGTGGATTTGCGTGTTCACTTTTGTCTATCTCGGGAGCGTGCTCTAAATGGCTCACTCGGAATCCCATGCGCTGCCCGCCGAAGCGGGACACGGCGGTATCGGCGGATATGTGGTCGGCTTCGTGCTGGCCGTGGTGCTGACGGCGGCGGCATTCGGCATCGTGATGCAGGGCTGGCTGCCCGCCGCGTCGGCGCCGTTCGCGCTGGCTGCGCTTGCCGTCGTGCAGATCGTCGTGCATCTGGTGTTCTTCCTGCACATGAGCGTGTCGACCTCCGGGCAGCGCTGGAACACGCTCGCGCTCGCGTATACCGTTCTCGCCGCGATGTTCCTGGTGTTCGGTACGGTGTGGGTCATGCATAACGTCAGCATGAACATGATGTCGCGCTGAACAGCGCGAACGCGCATCGAGGCATCGCGCGATCGAGCGCGCTGCCGTCGTAAAAAGAGCCGAAGGACTGAATCGTTCCTCGGCTCTTTTGTTTGGACGCGAATTAGGTGGGTCGCGCCGGAAAGCACGCACCAGTCGCGCGGACCCGGAACGCAAAAAAGCGGCAAGCATCCGATGCTTGCCGCTTTTTTGTACTTCATGTATTCGTTGGTAGGCTCGATTGGACTCGAACCAACGACCCCCACCATGTCAAGGTGGTGCTCTAACCAGCTGAGCTACGAGCCTAGCGAAGGCGCGAATTATAGAGACACAGTTTCGATCGCGCAAGTGCCTGGCGCGATTTCGTGATGGGCGGCAGTTTTACGGGGCCGGCGGGTGCGACGAATGCGGCGCGCAAGGCCGCATTCTCGCGCGGCAGCCTGTTTCCGGGACGCTCCCCAGAAGGGCCTGAGACGGCTACGATGGACGATGGCGCACAACGGAGGCGAGCCCGAATCATGAAAGGTTTTCGTCCGCATACTCCGCGGTTCCTTCGCGCCCACGCGCATACCGTGTGGCGCGATCTGGCGTGGACGTCGCTGCCATTCCTGGTGTTTTTCTCCGTGCTCGTCGTGCTCGTGGTGTGGCTCGTCGATCCCGCGCCGCCGCGCTCCATCACGATCAGCGCCGGGACGCGTGACAGCTCGTTCATGCTGTATGCGCAGGAATATCGAAAGATCCTCGCGCGCAACGGCGTGAAGCTCAACGTGCTGGAGTCGGACGGCTCGGTTCAGAATCTCGCGCGGCTGCTCGACCCGAAACAGAAGGTCGATCTCGCGCTGGTGCAGGGCGGCGTGGCGGACGGACGGGATACGTCGTCGCTGATGTCGCTCGGCAGCGTCTCTTATGTGCCGATGATCGTGTTCTACCGGGGCCGGGGCATGACGCAGCTATCGGACCTCGACGGCAAGCGTATCGCCATCGGCCGCGAGGGCAGCGGCACCCGGATGCTGGCGCTCTCGCTGCTCGAAGCGAACGGCATCATGCCGGGCGGCGACACGACGCTGTTGCCGCTCGATGGACTCGATGCCGCGACGGCGCTCGTCTCCAACCAGGTCGACGCAGCGCTACTGAGCGGCGACTCGACCACGCGCGCGATGATGTTGCGCATGCTCGGCATTCCCGGCATTTCCGTGATGAACTTCGCGGAAGCGAGCGCCTATACGCGCAGATTTCCCTACCTCGACGAACTCGATCTGCCGCCAGGCGTGCTCGACCTGCGCCGCCGGCTCCCGCCCGAGACGGTGCATCTGATCAGCCCGACCGTCGAGCTGGTCGCGCGTTCGAATCTGCATCCCGCCATTTCCGATCTCCTGATCGAGGCAGCGCAGGAAGTGCACGGCATGGCGGGTCTTCTGCAAACGGCGGGGCAGTTCCCGAATCCGACGGTGCACGAATACCGGATCAGCGAAGACGCGACCCGCTACTACAAGTCCGGCAAGAGCTTCCTGTACCGCACGCTCCCGTTCTGGCTCGCGACCGTCATCGACCGTTTGCTGCTGCTGCTACTGCCGCTCGCCGTGCTGCTGTTTCCGACGTTGCGGCTGATTCCGGCGTTGTTCAGCTGGCGCGTGCGCTCGCGGATCTACCGCTATTACGGCTTGCTGATCCGCATCGAGCGCGAGGCGATGCGCGTCGCGTCCGCCGAGGAGCGCGGCAAATTGCTGATGGAGCTCGACAAGATCGAAGCCTCGCTGAACACGTTGCGGATGCCGCTCGCCTATGCCGACGGTTTCTACGTGCTGCGCGAGCACGTGCGGTTCGTGCGGGAGCGGCTCGAAGGCGTGCGTGAGCGCGTGCACGCGCATGAGTAGCGCGAATTGGCGCGCGGTTGGACCGGCGGGGAAAGTCGTGCCGCGTCAGGGAGATGCGTGACGAGTGCTGGCGTTGTCCACAGGGTTACGAACAAAAACTGTGGATAACGGCGGGCACACGCGTGACCCGATTGCGGGTGCACCGTCGGCAAACTGAATCGCGTCAATGACTTGCCGAAGTCTTGCGCAGGATACTCACAGGCTTTCGAACAAAATCTGTGGACAAGCGTGCCTGATTGCCGCTCGCGAGTCGCCACGCCGCGACACGGCCGCACCTCACGCACGGAGATCAATTGCAATCGCATCAACGACTTGCGCATGCCGTGCCCAGGATACTCACAGGCTTGCCAACAAAATCTGTGGACAATAACTCATACGTTCGACGTGCAGCAACGACGCGAAAACCCACGCACCCCCGGCTTCGTTGACGCGCGCCGCGCCGCCGCGAGCAATGCTAGCCGCGTCAACGACTTAGCTGTTCTGCCCCAAGCTTTTCCACAAGCCTCTCAACAAAATCTGTGGATAGTGCGCACCGGGCAAGACGCTTGCTGCCCAAGTATCGTCTGCATCTCATTGCCCCGCCGGAGGCGCCATGCGCGTTCACACCGTGCTGATCGCGATGCTTGTCGTGCCGCTCGCCGCCTGCGCCGCGGCATCGACGGCGCCGGAGGAGGCGAGCTTCGGCCCGTCGCCGACGCTGCCAGCGCCCGACCAGTCACTTGTGCCGACCATCCACGTCGCGTCCGTCGAACCGCGCCCGGCCGGCATGCATCCGATTGCGCCGCCGGGTTTTTCGGTGACGCCGTTCGCAGCGGGTCTGCAGCATCCACGCTGGCTCTATACGCTGCCGAACGGCGACGTGCTGGTGGCCGAGAGCAACACGCCCGAGTCGCACGACAAGGGACGCGGACTCGTCGGCTGGATCACGAAGCAGTTCCAGAAGCGGGCGGGCGCGGGCGTGCCGAGCCCCGACCGCATCGTGCTGCTGCGTGACGCGGATAACGACGGCATCGCCGAAACGCAGAGCGTGTTTATCGAGCGGCTGCATTCGCCGTTCGGCATGGCGCTGATCGGCAATCAACTGTACGTCGCGGATACCGACGCGCTGTTGCGCTTCGACTACGTGACGGGCGAAACCCGCATCGCATCGCAGGGCGCGAAGGTCGCCGATCTGCCCGCTGGTCCGATCAACCATCACTGGACGAAGAACATCCTCGCGAGCCGCGACGGCAGGCGTTTATACATCACCGTCGGTTCGAACAGCAACGCGGGCGAGAACGGTATCGAAGCGGAAGCGGACCGCGCGCGCATCCTCGAATTCGATATTGCGAGCGGCACGATGCGTGCATACGCGACGGGGCTGCGCAATCCGAACGGGATGTCGTGGCAACCGGATACGGGCGTGCTGTGGACGGCGGTGAACGAGCGCGACGAGTTGGGCAACAACCTCGTGCCGGACTACATGACGTCGGTGAAGGACGGCGGGTTCTACGGCTTTCCGTTCAGCTACTACGGACAGCATGTCGATGCGCGCGTGAAGCCGCAGGACGCGAGCCTGGTCGGACGCGCGATTGCGCCCGATTACGCGCTCGGCAATCATACGGCGTCGCTCGGACTGGTGTTCTACGACGGCAAGCTGTTCCCGAACCGCTATCGGGGCGGCGCGTTCGTCGGACAGCATGGCTCGTGGAACAGGAAGCCGTTTGCGGGCTACAAGGTGATCTTCGTGCCGTTTCAGAACGGCCAGCCGTCGGGCGGGCCGGAAGATTTCCTGACCGGGTTTCTGTCGCCGGATGGCCACGCGTTCGGGCGGCCCGTAGGCGTCGCGCTCGATGCGCGCGGCGCGCTGCTGGTGGCCGACGACGTCGGCAACGCAGTGTGGCGAATCGCGCCGGCGACGGGGACGGCGGGCACGAAGTAATCGGCGGTTGTCGCCGTTACACATGATGCGTTGCCCGAGACAGCTTAAAAAACACGACGCTATACGAAATGTCCGCGGGCAGGATCAAGCAATCTCGACCCACTGACGGAACGGCGGGCGACAGCCATCACGGGCCGCCCGTCCCAGTCGTTGATCTTATGCCGTCGCTTACGGACGGCCGTACATCGCGTTCCAGTCTGCAGCCGACACGCGCGGGCTACCCGCTTGCGACGCACCATTCGCGACACCGCCGTAGCCGCTCGCCGCGCCGTTTTGCGCGTTCACGCGTGCCTGTGCGGCGAGCAGTTCATCGGGGTAATGCGCTTCCGTGCTTGCGCCCGGACGATAGCCGGCCTTTTCCAGTTGAACCAGTTCAGCGCGGACCTGAGCGCGCGTCACAGGCTGGTTTGCCTGAGCGAACGACACAGCGGGCACAGCGAGAACAGCAGCGATGGCAACGGCCTTGATCAGCGATTTCATGATTAACCTCCAACTTTACTTTTGACTTTGCGAACAGCCCTGTTCGCATTCGGTAGGAGGTAGTGTAGGTAAGTAGTCTCTTAAGATTAAGACCATCGGCTGGAAGTCACTTTTCCAGAATCAGGGTTAACCCTGAAAGCCGGGTAGGGGCGGGGCTTAGCGCGTTTCTAGCGTCAATTTCTTGCCGTAGCCCGTCAGTTCGAGGTAGCCGCGTCCCGCTGGGCGCCCGTCGCGGCTGACGGTAACAGCGCCTTCCCAATACAGCGCGCCCGCCGATTCACGCGAATCGAGTTCCTGATCGTCGAGCAATGGTGTCAGTTGCCAGCGCATGTCGCCCGTCCTGACGACGGCCGCGATCGGGTATTCCGTGTTCGTGCGCGGCGAGCGCCATCGGCGGGTCGGCTCGAAATCGACGTCAGCGGCGCCGTATTGCGTGACGCGGCCATCGGCTTCGCGCAGCGCGGCATGCGCCCAGACAGCGCGCCCGTCGGTACCGCGCACCTTGAACGCCATCAGCGCGGCGCCGTCCGCCAGGTTCGCGCCGAGCCAGTCCCAGCCGACGGCATCGGCGGCGAGCAGCGTGCTCGACCATTCGTGATCGAGCCAGGCGCTGCCCGTGACGGGCGTGGGCGCGCTGCTCTTGCCTTCGGCTGACGGACGCGTGACGCTGCCTGTCACGCGCAACTGCGGCTCGCTGTAGTAGTAGCTCGCCTGTTCCGGCAGCGGTCCTTTGCGCGAATAGCCATCGGCGCCTTGTATGAGCGGCGCTTGCGTCGGCGTGAAGATCAGATGCAGCGCGAAGCCGGCGGCATCGGCGGTGACGTCGTAATGGCCGTCCGGTGCGCGGACCATGCGCCATGTATCGAGCCGCACGTCGGTGTTGTCCGGTTTCGCATAGGCGAGGCCGAAGCCTTGCCGCGCGATCTTCTGATCGTGGATGAGGTGGCCGAACGCCGGATCGCTGAGCGCGGCGTGCGCGATGATCAGTTGCGTCGGCGCGAACGCGCTGGGGTCGTTCGCGGGATGACCTGTCGCCGAGCGGAAGAACGTGATCTGGAAGCCGAGCGGCTGGTGGTCGGGTGTATCCAGCCAGCCTGTCGCGTACCACCATTCGGTGCGAAACGTGGGATGCGCACCGCTGTCGCGCGGCCACACGATCGGCTTGTCCGGCGACACGGCCGCGAACTGCGGCCCGGCGGCGAACGCGTGCGAAAAACACACGAGCGGCGCGAGCAGGAGCAGACGGGCAATCCGCGCGACCGTTATCAGCGGCATCACCAGTCCTCCCGGACGGCGCGCACGGCATCGACGGATACCGCCCGGCGGCCCGCCGCCACGGCCGTCGTGCACGACGATGCCAGCATCACGAGCGCCAGCACCGAGAGCAGTGTCCACGGCACGTGCAGCGACATGCTCCAGTGAAACGACTGCGGATTGACGACGAACACGAGTATCAGGCTGATCACAAAACCGAGCACGCAGCCCATCGCGATGCCGAGCGCCGTCAGCAGTCCGCCTTCCATCGCGAGCAGCGCGAGAATCTGCCCGCGCGTCACGCCGACATGGCGAAGCATGCCGAATTCACGCGAACGCGACAGTGTCTGCGCGGAGAACGTCGCCGCGACGCCGAACAGCCCGATCACGATGGCGACGGCCTCCAGCAGATAGGTCACGGCGAAACTGCGGTCGAAGATCGTCAGCGTGCGCGCGCGGATATCGCCGGGTTGCGAGAAGTCGAGCGCGCTCGCGAAGGGCAGCGTGCGCAACGCGTCGATTGCTTGCGTGGCGCTCATGCCGTGATCGAGCGTGAGCGCGGCATCGGTCGCACTGGTGTCGCCCGTGAGACGCCGATAGTCGGCAAGACGGATTTCCAGCGCGCCCGTCTGCCGCACATAGTCGCGCCAGATGCCTGCGACGACGAACGTTGCGCGACGCTCGCCGATGGGCAGCGTGAGCCGTTGGCCGACGCGATAGCCGTACAGATCGACCATCGCCTCGGAAGCCCAGACGGGCGTTTCGCCGTCGTGCAACGCGGCGGGCGGCAGTATCGAGCCGGTGATCTGCAGATTGGCGCCCGGGTCGGCGGCATCGATTTCGCGCGCGAGCAGCGCGACGGGGGGCCGCGACGGATTGAGCGTCAGCTGCGACGTGCGCGCGAACGCCGCACGCCGGATGCCGGGCGCCGCTGCGATCAGCGCCTGTTGCTGCAGGTTCAGCCCGCCCGTGTCGCCGTTGGGCGCGACGCGCACATAGACATCGGCCGACAGCAGATGCGCAAGCCAGTCCTCCACCGACACGCGAAAGCTCGCCACCATGATCGCCATCGCGACGATCAGCGTAAAGCTCGACAGCACGCCGCCCATCGCAATCGACGCCTGCCCCGGCGCGTTCGCGAGCCGCGCCAGCGCGAGCGCGCTCACGGGCGAGCCGCGCCGTTTGTCGCGCGCGCGGGACAGGAAGCGAAACAGCATCGACGTCACGCGCGGCATCAGCGCAATGCCGCCGATCAGCAGCAGCGCGACGGCGAGATAGCCGGCGACGGGCACATCGAAGACGGGCGGTGCTTGCGTCAACGCCGCGCCCGCCGCGACGCATGCGAGCGCGGGCCAGGGCGTCGACAGCTTGCCGAGCGCGGCTTCCTCGCCGCCCGCCTTCAGCGCGGGCGCGGGGTGGGCGCGCGCGGCTTCGAGCGCGGGCACGAGGCTGCCGAGCAGCGACACGCCGATGCCGAGCGCCAGAAACATCGCGCTGGCGACGGGCTCGAAACCGACGGTCGGTTGAACGCCCGGAAAATAGCCGCCGCCGAGATCGCTGCCGAAAAAGCGCAGCACGAGGGACGCAAGCGCGAAGCCGAGCGCGATGCCCGCGATCGCGCCGAGCGTGCCGAGCAATGCGCCTTCGAGCAGGATTTGCCGCAGCAGTTGCGCGCGCGTGAGGCCGAGCACGCGCAGCATCGCGAACTGCGCGCGCCGGCGCACGACGCCGAGCGCCTGCGTCGAGAACACGAGAAACGCGCCCGTGAATAGCGCGACGAGCGCGAGCACGTTCATGTTGATCCGGTACGCGCGCGAGAGCCGGTCGGTGCGTGCTTCGATGTCATGCGTCTCGCCGACGGCGAAGCGGCCGCCGAGCTGTGCCTGCAAAGCGCGCCTGAAGCGCTCGCGATCGACGCCGCGCGCAAGCAAGAGATCGACGCGGGACAGCTTGCCGACGCGCCCGAAGCGCCACTGCGCGGCGGCGATATCCATCACCGCGATGCGCTGCCCCGGCCGGGCGCGCACGATGCCGCCCGCGACGCGCAAGCGCACATCCGACGTCCCGCTACGCAGCGTCACCGTGTCGCCCACGCGCGCGCCGAGCCAGGCGCGGGCGGCGGGCGAGAGAAAGATCGCGTCGTCGGCGAGGGCATCGAAGGGGCGGTCGCTGTCCGTCACGCCCGTCAGGTCCGGCGCGATCCGGCTTGCGCGGAACACGTCGATGCCGAGCACTTTCAGCGGCGCGCTGCGGTTCGGCACGGTCACGTCGAGTTCGAGCACGGGGCTCGCGAGCGCGACACCGGATTGCGTCGCGAGCTGCGCATACGCGCGTTCGTCGAACGTCGGCTGCGCGCCGCGCACCTGCAAGTCCGCTTCGCCCGACAGACTGCGCGCCGCCGCCGAGAACTCATTGAACGCCGCGCTGTTGATCAGCTGCACCGCGTAGCCGAGCGCGACGCCCAGCGCGATGGTCGCGATCGCGATCAGCGCTCGGCCCTTGTGGCTGCGCCATTCGGCCGCGAGCAGCCAGCGCGTCAGCGCGCGCAGACCGCCGCGCGCGCCGCGCGGGTTTGCGTCGAGCGCGGCGTCATTCATGCGAAGAGCGCAGCGCGTGCGGCGGGCCAAAGCCGCTTGCGTGCAGCTTGCCGCCACTCAGCACGAGCACGCGGTCGGCGACGGCTGCGGCTGCCTCCGAGTGCGTGACCATGATCGTTGCCGCGCCGTTTGCCTTCGTTTCGTCGCGCAGCAGCATCAGAACTTCATGCGCGGTGTCGGGATCGAGGTTGCCTGTCGGCTCGTCGGCGAGAATCAGCGTCGGACGGTGCACCAGCGCGCGTGCGATGGCGACGCGCTGCAGTTCGCCGCCCGATAGCTGGCGCGGCAGGTCGTTGCCGCGCCCTTCGAGCCCGACGGCCGCGAGCAGCGTTTCGACGCGAGCTGTCGCGAGGTTGTTGAGCAGCAGCGGCAGCGCGACGTTTTGCGCGAGCGTCAGATGCGGCAGCACATGAAACGCCTGAAACACAAAACCGAGTTTCTGCCGACGCAGGCGCGTGGCGGCGTCGTCGTCGAGCGTCGAGATGGGCGTGCCGTCGATCAGCACGTCGCCGCTATCCGCGCGGTCGAGGCCAGCGATCAGATTCAGCAGCGTCGATTTGCCGACGCCCGAGTCGCCCATGACGGCAACGAATTCGCCGGCGCCGAGCGCGAAGTCGAGGCGGTCGAGCACGACGCGCTTCACGTCGTACGCCTTGCTCAACGCGCGGCATTCGAGCGCGGGCAGGACGCGGCTGTCGGTGGGCTGCATGGATCTCCGGTTGCACGGCAGGAAGGCGGGGCATTCGGAGCGAACGCCCGTCGATCGACGCAGTATAGGCGGGTTCCGCGCGGCCCGGTTCGAGCCGCGCACGGCTGCTTTGAGCGCTTCAGCGTTTCAGCTCGAAGATGCTGTCGATCTCCACGGGGATGCCTCTGGGCAGCGTATGCACGCCGAGCGCGCTGCGCGCCGGCAGCTTGTCCGCGCCGAACAGATCGCGCAGCAGGTCGCTCGCGCCGTTCGCGATTAGCGGATGCTGCGTGAACGAAGCGACGGCGCGCACATAGACGGTCAGACGTGTGCAGCGTTCGATGGTATCGAGTCCGCACTCTTTATCGACGCTCGCGAGAATCAGCAGCATCGTCAGCCGCGCGGCGCGTTGCGCGCGTTCGAGCGTGATGTCGTCGCCGACCAAGCCGACGATGGGCTGGCCGTTTTCGAACGCGGCGAGTCCCGACACATACACCTGATTGCCCGAAACGGAAACGGTGCGGTACGTGCCGAGCGGCGCGATGGGCATGGGCAACTCGATGCCGAGTTGCGCAAGACGTTCAGTGATCTTCATAAGGGAGGCTGTATCTGTCGTGAGGTTCAAAAGGTCAGATCGTGGAGCTTGCGCATGCCGTCCAGCAGCCATTGAAAGATCGATTGCTCCGATTGCGCGACGGGTGTCGGCGTGCCGAGCTTGCCGAGCGTGTCCTCGCGGCGCGACATCATCCGGCACATCAGCTTCGCCACCTCGGGCTTGTCCTTGAGCAGCGGCGTCAAATCGTCCTTCTGCAACTGGTAGACGGCGGCGTGCGTGAGCGCCGAAATCGTCACGCGCGCGGGCATCCCCGCCAGCAGGCCGATCTCGCCCAACGAATCGCCGGGGCCGAGACGCGTCACTTCGACGGGGCCCGACGCGTCTTGCGCCACGACCGACAGTACGCCCGAATCGACGATGGTCAGATGGTCGGGGACCGTGTCCGGCGTGATCACAGTTTCACCGCGTTCGAACTCGCGGCGCGAGAGCAGCGGGGCCAGTTGCTGCAGTTCGTCGGACGACAGCGCGGCGAACAGCTCGACGCGCCGCAGCAGGCCGACTTTCGGATCGGCCTGTGGCGCCGGCGCGCCAGGCGCGTAGCCGACGCCGAGCGGCTTGAGCTCGACGCCCGCTGCCGCGAGGTGCCGGTAACACAGATCGTAGAGTTCGTTGGTGACCGCGAGCTTCTTGCTCATGTCGTCGACGTATGCGGTGGCTTCGTACTGGATCGACGTGACGGTGGTTCTCTTCACGAGCGCAAACGGCGCCGGGTCGGCGATCACGGCGCGCACGCCGGCGAGCGCCCGTTCAAGCGCGCCGAGCACGACACCCGGACGCGCTTCGGGGGTGATTTCGAGCGTGACCGTGACGCCGTGCAGCAACGGCGGACGGCTGCTGTTCGTGATCTTCGCCTTGGCCGCGACCGCGTTCGGCACGATCACGATGTTGCCCTGCGAGGTGAGCAGATGCGTCGCGCGCCAGTTCATCTCCAGCACCTTGCCTTCGACGCCGTCGATGGAAACCCAGTTGCCGATGTGATACGGCTCCGTTGTGTTGATCACGATGCCGGCGAAGACGTCGCTGAGCGTGCTCTGGATCGCGAGGCCGAGGACGATGGCGAGCGCGCCCGATGTCGCGACGAGTCCGCGCACGGGCAACTCGAGCACGAACGCGAGCGCGGCGACGATCGCGGCCAGAAAGACGAGCGCGCCGAAGACATCCTGAAAGAGCCGTTGACGGCGCCAGGTCTTCGGCAACAGCAGCGTGTCGAGCGCGAGGCTGAGCAGGCGCGCGCCCATCAGCCACCAGATGATCTCGAGCACCTGGCCGAGCACATGCAGCACCGTCGAATCGGCGAACGGCGCCTGCGAAAACGGGCTCAGCCCCGCACTGAACAGCAGCGCGCTGAAGGCCGCATAGATGCACAGGCGCACCAGCAGCCGCGCGACTTCGTTTTTGGGTATCGCGCAACGCCAGATCAGCACATCGAACGCGACGAGCACGAAGCCGGTAATCAGCGGATTCTTCACGCAAACTCCGTAGCAGGTTGAGACGTAGAGGCAAACGCAAAGACCTGTTGTAGCGACAGTATCACGGCTCTCGGGCAACGCGGGGCGGCTCGCCGTTCGATGCCGGGGTCGCTACATGATCGAGCCGTCTTTTACGACATTTTTTCTTGCGACGCATCAGAGCGGTCCAGCTGGCAGCGGCGCGGCATCGACAAGTCGCTGCTGACGCTCGCCGAGCATTGGGCCGCGACGCGCGGCTTTGCCGAGCTCGCGCTCGATACGCCCGAGCCCGCTGCGCATCGGGTCGCGTTCTATCGTGTGCAAGGCTTTCGCATCGTCGATAACCCATCGTTTCGACGGCAAGCGCTACGACAGCGCGATTCTCAGCAAGCCGCCCGTTGCCGTCCGCATGATGGCGGCGTGGCCGCGCCGGCTGGAACTGCCGCGCGCGGCCGGGGCGCGTGCGGCGCGCGCCGCGTGAGCCATCGACGCGCGCCGCTGCGTGTCACTTCACGTTGAACGCATAGTCGCCGTGCGTGCGATGACCGTCCGGCGCCACGGCTACCCAATGAACGATGTACTTGCCCGCGGGCAAAGCGGGCAGCGCAACGGATTCGACGTTCGGCTGATGCGCATCGATGCCTGACTTTGCAGTATTCACCTGCGTGCCCGATGCGTTGGTGACCGTCAACGAACTGAAGGCCGGCTCCAGCGGACCGTCGAAAGTGATCGTCACTTTCGCGGGCGCTTCCACTGTCGTGCCCGCGCCGGGCTCCTGCTTCTGCGGAAACACATGGGCGAGGGCGGCGAGCGGCGCCGCCGTCAATGCCAATGACAGCGCCAATGTCAATGCGCCCGTCGTGATGCGTCGTATTGTGTTCATCGCGATGCTCTCGTTATGGGAAAAGCGGCTTGCCGATCGTCGTGGGCGCGATGTCGTCGAAGAAGATGTGCGCCTGCACGAGCACGCCGACGCGTGAGCCGCTCGCGCGATTGACGGGAATCTGCGCTTCGATGCCGAGTTGCCCATAGCGGTTGATCCAGATGAAGCCGGGATTCACCGTGCCCGTAGTTTGCCCCTGGCTGCGCGACAGCGGAATTTCCACGATCGGAATCAGGTTCGCGAACGGCTGCGGCAGCCCGGCATCGTGGACGTGCTGTTGCAGATAGGGCAGGCTGTATTGCACCGTGAAGCCGTAGTTGAACGCATTCGGCTGGCCCGAGCCCGTCGTGAAGGAGGGGCCGACTTCCGCCGTGATCGCGACAGGGCGCAGATACGCGAGCGAGTCGGGCAGATCGCCGAAGCCCTTTCCCGCGAAGATCGACGGCGAGATGGTCGAAAAGCTCTCGCCGATCGCGTGACTGCCCGTGCCGCCCAGGTCCGCGTTGACGCCCACCGACGTCATGAACTCGTGCGCCTCGTTCACGTACAACAGATATTTGAGCCCGACGCCGAAGTTGTCGAAGCCATGCGCGGTCGGGTTGTTCTGCCCGACGTACGCACCTTCGATCGATACCGCGAGCCGCGGCGTAATCAGCTTGTCGTATTCAAAGCTGAACGTGTTGACGCTCTGGTCGCCATCGTCGCCGGGCACGCGTTGATGGCCGTATTGCAGATTGAGTTCGTCACCGACGCCGGGGTCGTCGATGGCCATCGTCGCGGGAAAGACGCGGTCGCCCGCAATCGAATGCGCGTGAGAAAGCGCTGGAAAAAGGAAGGCTGCGAGGGCTGCGGCGGCGCAGCGGGCGAGCCGCCGCGTGCCGCGTCTTGCGGGTGTGGGTTGCATAAGTTCATCCTGAGCGTGCGGGCGCGCGAGCGCGCGTGGGCCGCTTGCGCATCGCGCAGCGGCAAGCGCGAAACAGGCGACGCCGCGCGCGGGGCCGCCGGAACGCAGTTCGACTCAGAGATGAACGGGCGGCGCGCGCGGCTGCGCGGCCTTGAACGGCGCGATGAGCGCGACGCTTTCGAAGCGCGTCTCGACACGGTGCGCGATCGCGGCGACGGTCACCGCGAAGGCGGGCGGCGCGACGGGCAGCACGGGCGTGTGGGCGAGCAGGCTGCAATAGCCGCATGCATGCCAGTGCGACGCAAGCGTATGGGCGTCGCTGGCGTCGTCTTCGCGAAGGTCGGCGGGACTGGCCGTGTGCGTCGAGCACAGCGCGGCGGCGGGATCGTAAGCGCCCCGGCTCGCTGCAATGGCTTGCGAGACCGTGGGCGCGAGCGTCGCCATCAGGATCGCGAGCAATCCGAGGATGCTGCCAATCTTCCGATGGAACCGGCTCGACATGGTTAAACGTGTGATGAAGGGTGCGCAGATTATGTCACGACGCATCGCGCGCCGCGGGTGCGTGCTCGAACATAAAAAACTTTGCCAACCCTGTCGATTCGCTGTCGCGTCGTTCGTCGTCTGTGTAGAACCGGGTAGAGGAGGGTTTTATGCCCGGGTCTGAATTGGGTTGCATGGAACTGACTGGGTATGGGAGATCGCAATGAATTATGTGGACGGATTCGTCGTTGCCGTAAAAGCGGATGATCGCGACATCTACCAACGACATGCGCAAATAGCGGCCGAGGTCTTCAAGGAATACGGCGCATCGAACGTAGTCGAGTGCTGGGGCGACGACGTGCCGGAAGGCAAGCTCACATCGTTTCCGATGGCCGTCAAGCGCGAGCCCGGCGAAGTGGTGGTGTTTTCGTGGGTGGTGTGGCCGTCGCGCGCGGCGCGCGACGACGGCATGAAGAAAGTCATGGCCGATTCGCGTCTTCAACCCGACACGCTGCCGATGCCGTTCGACGGCAAGCGGCTGATTTACGGCGGCTTTCAGGTGATCGTCGACGTGTGAGCGACCGAAGCGTCAGAGCGGCTCCGTGTACATGGGTTGAGTGCCGTCGGTGTTCTGGTAGTACTGCGCCGACGCGACGCCTTTTTGCGCGCCCTGTCCGAGACGCACGATCGTAAAGCCGTGCGTATAGACCTTGTTCGCCGCGCCCAGCAACACGTTTTGTAGCGCGGGCGGATTGACGATGCGCGGGTCCGGCGCATTCTCCGGCCCGTTGATGAGCACGGGCACTGCGCCGTGTCCGATGCAGCGGCCGCATTTCAGTTCGAGGTACGGCTGGTAGACGCTCAGGTTGTGCTCATGCCCCCAGAACCACGCGGCGATCGGTTGCTTCGCTGCCTGCGAGAAACGCTGAAAGCTCGCGAGCAGGCGCGGGTTGTACGCAGTGAGCTTGCCGTTGGCCTGTAGCGGGCCGATCTGCGACAGCGCGGAAAACAACTGGTGATGCGAGAGCAGAATCGTCTTGCCGCTGAACTCGGCGATGCGTTCGGTGATCCAGTCTTCTTCGTCCTTTTCGACGAAGGTCACGACGTCGTTGACGGTGAACGGATTGTAGTCATGCAGGCCCGTGTCCATCGCGATGAACTGCCAGTCGTCGTTGCGCAGACAGAAGAAGCTGGCGGGCTGGCGGCGTGCATGATCGTTGAGCGTGTCGATCAGTCCGTAATAGCCCGCGCCGCCCGAGTACATATCGTGATTGCCGGACAACGTGTAGACGGGTACGTCCTTCGTATTGCGCGAGAGCACCGTGTCGACGATGTTCCGGAAGTTCGCATCGCATTCCTGCGGCGTGCCCGAGTAGTAGATGTCGCCGAGATGAATCACGACGTCCGGGTTTTGCAGCGCGGCCTCTTTCAGCAGGCTCACGGCGACGTCGGTGCCCGTGCCCCAGTCGGCGATCAGCGCGACGGTCGCGCCGGCCTTGAGCGGAACCGTCACGGGGCCGATGTCGGCCGCGTGCCGATAAGGGATCTTCGCCCGCGAGCCGTCCGGGCCGAAGTACTGCATATAGCTTTCGATCACCTTGAACCAGGCGGGGTCGCACACGTTGTAGCGGATGTCGTTCTGGATGCTGTCGGCGGTGGCCGTGTCGCCGCGAGCGCGCGCTTCCATCAGTTCGAGGCCCATCTTCGCGCAGGTCCACGCGTCCTGGGCGATGGCTCCCGGCGGCGCGTCGGGCACTGACGCCGCGCCTTTCGCCTTCAGCGAGGCGATCTCCGCCGCCGCGCTGACGAGCGCATTGTCCATGCCCGGCCGCGACGCGAGGCCGGAAGAGGGCGTCGTGTTGCGCACGACCTGATCGACAGCGGACTGAAACAGCGAGACGAACTGGTCGCGGAAGCTTTCAGGCTCAATAGTCATGACGCCCTCCAAAGGACTGCGAAAGCGGCTCGCGCGTTCAGGCGTTTTCGATCACGAGCGCAAGCCGCGGTTGTTGTTTGCGGGATTGGAGCAGCCGGCAAGCCGCCAACGAACATCAGGGATCGCTTCGAATAACACCAAGACGATTGGCCAAACGCAATTTGCACAAAAGACAGCGCGCATTTCGTGACGATGCCCGGGCGGCTTCTAAATGGAAAATCTTCGGCTGCGTTTCGCAAGTTCTCGCCACGCGGATTCAAGCTTTCCGTGCAACTGCCGATAACGAGACTGGCCGTCCCTATGCAAAGCAATAACGAAGATGCGCTTGACCAAGATCGAATCAGTACTTTTAGCCGTTGCTGTATTTGCTGTCTTCAGTTTCAGCGGCTGGCTCCAGGGCGAAATGAAGCATGCCGCGCGGGAGCGCAACCGCCACGACATCGGCACGATCGTCGTGGCCGCGTGCGCGAACCTGAATGCCGCCGAGCTCGAATCCAACGATAACGGCCAGTTGCGATGCGGTACCGTGGTACATGAGGCGCCGCGGGCGGTGGCGGTGCCCGAAGCGCTGACGGCGGCTGTCACGAGCGCGGCATCGACGGTTCTCAATCCATAGGCGCCGCTTGAGCGGAAAGCGGCGGCTGGCGCAAGTCCAGATGCGGCGGTCGTCGCCAATATCTCACACGCTGATATACTGAATATGGTCCGCGTGACGATGAAGTCAGCACAACGCCAGCGCGGACAGGGGCGCGGCGCATAGGGTGCATTGGGCCGCTCGAACCAACCTACGGTGTTCACAGCACACCGACCGGATCAGAGGCGATGCATGTCGTCAGAACTTGACAGCCAGCCAGCGGCCACGCCGTTCACCCTGTCATTGCAACCTATCGGGACCAGCGCGAGCCTGCGGGACCGTGCGTACGCGATGCTGCGCCAGGCGATCGCCGACGCCGACATCTACGCGTCGCGCGAAGAGATTCGCCTCGACGACCGCGCGTTGAGCGAATCGCTGGGCGTGAGCCGCACGCCCGTGCGCGAGGCGATGACGCTGCTCGAACAGGAAGGCTTCGTGCGCACGATACCGCGGCGCGGCATCTACATCGTGCGCAAGAGCAAGCGCGAAATCGTCGAGATGGTGCAGATGTGGGCCGCGCTCGAAAGCATGGCCGCGCGTCTCGCCACGTTGCATGCGACCGACGAGGAGATCGCGAACCTGCGCCACATGTTCGATCAGTTCCGCGACTCGACGCCCGCCGAGCATATCGCCGAGTACTCGGATGCGAACATCGCATTCCACCAGGCAATCGTGGAGTTGTCGAAGTCGCAGATCATTCTCGACACGATCAAGAACATCTTCATCCACGTGCGCGCCATTCGCCGCATGACGATTTCGCAGAGCGACCGCGCGTCGCGCTCGATCGTCGATCATTTGCGGATCATCGAGGCGCTCGAAAAGCGTGATACGGAACTCGCCGAGCGCCTCGTGCGCCAGCACTCGCTCGATCTCGCCGCGTTCATCGAGGCCAATTGCGATTTTCTCGATTGAGCGCGCCGCGCGCGTTCAACTGATTCCCTACAGCGGACATCCTTAGCGCGGATGTCCGCATCTTCCCTCATTGCCAACCGGCAAGCCCGCCTGCGCGTCCCAAGCTGTCGCATCCATAAACGATGGCGAATACATTCGATAAATTACTTTAATTATTCGCGATCCGGCGCGCGCCCTTAGCATGGGTTCGCCCGGAAGGCAGTTTGATTAAGGGTTAACGCGTGTATTCGCACTTGGATGTGCATTGCATTCGGGAAAATCCGCAGGCCGTTGGAATAAAAATGTAAAGACCGCAACCTGTTTGAATGGTTAACTACACAGGTCTGTCGAAAGTCACCCAACGCCGGGTAGAAGAAAACCAGTAAGGCGGATGCCAGGCGGCGCGTTCCTGATGACGCTGTCGGCATCGAAAATATACGAAGCGGAGACGATGCTCATGAATGGAATCACCCGACAGGCGACGGGAAGCGGTTTTTTGGCGAACCGTTGGTGTCAGCTGGTCATCGGCATGCTGTGCATGGCGCTGGTCGCTAATCTTCAATACGCATGGACGCTCTTCGTCGCGCCGATGAACGCGCGGCACCACTGGGGCGAAGCATCGATTCAGCTTGCGTTCTCGATCTTCATTCTCACGGAGACATGGCTCGTGCCCATCGAAGGATGGCTCGTCGACCGCTTCGGTCCGCGTCCCGTCGTGGCGGGCGGCGCGATCTGCGCGGGCCTTGCGTGG